>NZ_JBEPKD010000014.1:0-102433 GCF_040544555.1 Halalkalibacter oceani | reverse complement strand
ATGAATAACGAACTATCTAACCGAGACAAAGCGATTGCACAACGTTTGATCGAGAACGAGTTTGCCGCTAAGGAGGATCGGAAGAACCTCGAGGAGATAGCGGCCGAGTTCGATCTCACACGGCAGGGGCTTTATTTAATAAGGAAGAAACCGGAGTTCGTCAAGTATATGGACGCGCTTAGTTATACGATGCTATCAGCGCATTTACCGGAAATTGACGCTGCGTTGATGAAAGCGGTTCGCGGAGGTAACAACGGTATACCCTCGACAAAGGCGATTGAACTCGCATATAAGGTGTTGGGTAGACTCGCTAAGGATTCCCCGGACATTCACGTATACGCCTCGGGCGAACCACGTATGAGCCGCGAAGAGTTAACCGATGCGGTAGACGAGTTGAACCGCATGATCGAGTAGGAGGAGGGGGATTCGTCCCTTTCCCACCCTTTACATATCTGCGACACCGCCCTGACGCGTGCGGGCCTCGGAAACCCCGGGGTCGGTTCGCGTGTCACATTCGCACTTTAACGCGGTGGTGTATGTTTATGCACGATTTTATACATAACGTTAAGCAATCGGTCATATCCGCGATGCTTATACGGCAAGGGTTTCGCGATGAATAAAGTAATCGACGAATAGGGGGCGGCATGGAATTGCTGTAACACACGTCGTATCAACGTTTCATTGCGTCCGCGACCGTAACAAAACGTACAAATGTTACGCTGTTTATTCGTTGAAATGTATTTAATATTCATCGCAAAAACGATCATTTGACTGTGATTTTTCGTTCGTTTTCGGCACGGTCGCCCCCCAAGCGGGGGCCTCCGGAATCCCCCATTCTGGCCGGTTAAAGTTGCGTACAAAATTTTAAAATCTCGGTGTAAAGTGAATCGCCATGTAAAGTAGATTGACGCGAGAAATATCCTCCGTTATAATAACTGTAACAAAATAAAATTAACGTTACACTAACGGAGGGAAGCCGATGTCTAACGAAGTGAATCCGATAAAATCTGACCGGGATATTGCGAAAATGAAAGCGGCCCTACACGGACGCAACCGACTAATGTTCGTCATGGGCGTATCGCTTGGACTACGTATTTCCGACTTGCTCGAAATAAAGATCGGGGATGTCCGCGGCAAAACGGAGCTAGTCGTTACCGAGACGAAGACGAAGAAGCCCCGCCGTATCAAATTGAGTAAAACGGTTATCGCGGAAGTGAAGAAGCTCGACGGGGCCGACGACGAATATATCTTTCGTTCACGCCAGGGCGGCAATAAGCCGATCTCTCGCGTTCAGGCTTACCGTATATTAAACGAGGCAGCGGAACGAGCGGGCATTGCGGATAAGATCGGAGCCATCGGCACACACACGCTTCGAAAGACATTCGGATTCAAAATTTATAAGCAGGGCATCGATGTCACCCGGATCATGGCGATTCTTAACCATAGCACGCCGGCCATGACTTTAAAGTATATCGGTATTACACGGGACGAGATTGACGCGGCTTACGAGGCGATTGAGGTTTGACGTCTCTCGAAACGGAAATGATGAACAAACGTACATTCCATCTTTACGTAACGGGAGATTTTGGGTATTATTTAATTAGCGTCAACCATCGCTATTAAGGTTGCGTGTTATTATCCCTAAACGTAATTAGTAATCGTACGTACATAATAAAAACGTTGATATTACCGCATTTATCTAGCGTTCAACTGAACGGGGAACCTTTCGCCAATTTACGATTGATAACCCTAACGCGATTGCTTCATGCGGCTGCGGCTCATCTTTCCGCACAGCGGCTCACGCTGGAACACCGGAAGAATGTTAAAAAAGAGAAAAGTCTCAAAAGGTTTAACAGCCTTTTGGGACTTTTTTTTCATTATATTATATATTTAATAAAGGAAATTACTGTTACAATTTACAAAAAACAAAGAGAGAGATTTATAGTAAGGCTTTGACTCTTCGACCTCGCTCACGGGATGGGGGGCTTGACGATAAGTAGAGAGTCTTAATTTAGTCATAAGGAGAAAGGAAATGCTAAAACGAATTATTACGGTAGTTATAATCGTAATCGCCATCTCTTTGGCAGCATTTGTTATTTTATTATCTGGATTCAATAATGATTCACCTGTAAATGCAGGTGATGATGCAATAAATTTTAGTTTGGAAAATATGCAAGGAGAAATTGTAACCTTATCTGAATTTGAAGGAAAGACAATAATTGTTAACTTTTGGGCTTCTTGGTGCAAACCTTGTATCAATGAAATGCCAGAATTAATGAAAATTCAAAAATTATACAAAGATAAGGTCGTTGTAGTAGCCGTTAACCGTACATTAACTGAACGAACTGTCACGGCCCCTGAAGAATTTATAAAAGAACATCAAATAAACCTGGAAGTCCTATTTGATACCGAGGATGAAGTATCAAATTTATATAAAGTTATTGATATGCCTGAAACGTTCATAATAGATGAAAACTTTAAAGTGAAGGAAAGATTTTTGGGCGAACTCAATGCTGATATATTAGTTAACCTTATTGAGGAATAAGGATTTAAAACGGGGGAGGGCACTGAAAACTTCCTTTTTCGTAGCTCGAAGAAGAGTGTAATGGCTCCGCGCGTTGCGCGCCTTGCTTCGAGAAACCCGCTCGTAGCAAGGCTTTCAAAATCAGGCAACGGCTACGCTCATTACGAAAAAGCTGCTGAAAAAGTGTAAAACGTCCTTTTTCAGCAGCTTCCTCACAACGGGCTTTCAAAGATCGTGGCGGTTTCGCTCATTGTCCAAGTCTTTTAAAACAAACTTGTGCTGTGGCCGGGGAAGACTTTGGCGTTTGGATCGACGTATGCTTTGGCGTTGTTAACGGCGGTTGGGGCTTCCCCGAAGCCTGTCGCGATTAATTTCACTTTGCCGGCGTATGTACAGACATCCCCGGCGGCGTAGACGCCTTTAAGGTTTGTTTCCATTTTCGTATTGACGACAATCGCGTTTCGTTCGATTTCAAGTCCCCATTGTTTGATTGGTCCGAGTGAGGAAACAAAGCCGAAATTGACGATCACATCATCAACTTCGATCGTTTTTGACGTATCCCCTTTAATTTCCTGGATGACGACTTGCTCAATCGCCTCGTCACTGCCGTGTAGCTCTTTAATTTCAAATGGAGTCAGAATGTTGACGTTTGATTGCTTTAACAGCTCTACACTATGTTCGTGAGCACGGAATTTGTCACGGCGGTGGATGAGAGTCACTTCTTTCGCGATTGGTTCCAGCATCAGCGACCAGTCAACCGCCGAATCGCCTCCGCCGGAAATCAGTACTTTTTTTCCGGTGAAGATACTGAGGTCCTTGACGAAATAGTGAAGGTTCTTCCCTTCATAGTGATCGGCTTTTTCGACTTCAAGGCGGCGTGGCTGAAAGGCCCCGGCCCCGGCGGTGATGATCACGGCCTTCGTGTAATGCGTTTCCTTGTCTGTCGTAATTATGTAGCTGTCGTCCTCCTGTTGACTCAATTCCTGTACCGACTGTTCAAGCACGATCGTTGGTGAGAATTGCTGAGCCTGAGCTTCGAGGCTGTTCACCAAATCCTGGGCTTTTACTTTCGGAAAGCCGGCAACATCATAGATGTACTTTTCTGGATAAAGGGCGGAAAGTTGTCCACCAAGCTGCGGCATACTTTCAATGATTTTGACTTTCGCCTGTCGCATTCCCGCATAGAAAGCGGCGAACAGTCCGGTGGGGCCGCCACCAATAATCGTAATATCGTACATATTCTCGGTATTCGTCATCTGACAATCACTCCCGGAAAAGAAATAAGGAAGGCGACACGGTCGCTTTTCTTATGGACAATTATACGCATATTTAAACCGAAAAGAAAGGAAAGGATCTTTTTAAAAGCGGTTTCAAAAAAGGAAAAGCTTTTCTGTTGATTACGGTTACATTATGATAAAATAAAGACAAACGGGAATAACGCTGTTTGTAAAGGAAGTCGATAAGTTTTTAAAAATATAGTTGAAAAAAGCCGAGAAAAGTCATATTATAAAAGATGTATTTTGTGACTAGTTTACGATCTTATGTCATTATTGTCTCTTTTTCTGTATTAGTTCGTGAAAAGGATCACAATGTTGTTCGAGCATGGAAAAAAATAGAAACGGAAGTGATTAGTTTGAAAAAGCCGAATATCGTTATTCTTGGCGCTGGATATGGCGGAATGATTACAGCAACTCGCCTGTCTAAGCTTTTGGGACATAACGAAGCAAACATTACGTTAGTGAACAAGCATGATTACCATTACCAGACAACATGGCTACATGAGCCGGCTGCCGGTACATTATCACCGGAAAGAACACGGATGCCGATTGGCAGCGTGCTTGATCTTAATAAAATTAAATTCGTTCAAGATATCGTCGTGGAAATTAAAGCCGCCGATAAAAAGGTTGTGCTTGAAAACGGCGAGCTTGAATATGATTACTTAGTTGTCGGTTTAGGGTCTGAAGCGGAAACCTTCGGCGTTCCTGGGGTTCACGAGTATGCTTTCAGCAAGTGGACTGTGAACGGCGCTCGTGAAGTGAAAGAGCATATTGAGTACATGTTTGCGAAGTATAATAATACAGCTGAGAAGAAGGACGAGCTGCTTACATTCGTTGTCGCAGGAGCAGGCTTCACGGGTATTGAATTTATCGGTGAGCTTTCTGATCGCGTACCAGAGCTGTGTGAACACTATGATATTCCACGCGAAAAAGTGAAGCTCTATGTGATTGAAGCGGCGCCAACAGCATTACCAGGATTTGATCCGGAGCTTGTTGAATATGCGATGAACCTTCTTGAAAGCCGCGGGGTTGAGTTCAAAATCAACTGTCCGATCAAGGAAGTAACGGAAACAGGCGTCAGTCTGGCCAATGGGGATGAAATTAAAGCGGAAACAGTCGTTTGGGCGACTGGGGTGCGCGGCAGCTCTATTATTGAAAAATCAGGCTTTGAAGCGATGCGCGGACGGATTAAGGTAGAACCTGATTTGCGTGCGCCTGGTTATGAAGATGTTTTTGTCATCGGTGACTGTGCGCTGCTAATTAACGAAGAAATCAACCGTCCGTACCCGCCGACTGCTCAAATTGCGATGCAGATGGCAGAAGTATGTGCGCATAACATTAAAGCACTGATCAAAAATGATCCGTTGAAAACGTTTAAGCCGGATATTAAAGGAACGGTTGCGTCCCTAGGCGGAAAAGAAGCGATCGGCGTTGTCGGTACACGTAAATTGTTCGGTTCTTCTGCGAACTTCATGAAGAAAATGATCGATAACCGTTACCTGTTCCTTCTAGGTGGACCTGGCCTTGTCTTGAAAAAAGGAAAGAGCCCTTTCTAAAAAGGATAATGGAATGAAGAAGAATGCCTCCTGGCTTTTAATGACCAGTGAGGCATTCTTTTCTGTTCGGCTGATGGAACCGGGCGCAGGCTTCTAAACCGCCACAAAGATGTCAAGACATTGAGTTGACTTACCGGCAGCTCGTTCAGTAAACTAATAAAGGACATGGGGGTGGAGCAAATGTTTTTGCCGCAATTATTAATTTCAATGATCCTCTTTCTCATTTTGTTTTTTGGAATTGGATTTCTTTTAAATATGGTGTTACGGTCTACGTGGATTATGGCGTTTATTTATCCGATTATTGTGATTCTGATTGTTGATAATGTGGGGATCATGGAGTATTTCACTGCCCCGGGCGCGGCGTTTTCAAAGCTGGGTACTGACTTGATGGCTTTGCAAATTGTTGATATTCTCATCTTATCAAGTGGTTTTATTGGCGCGATCGTTGCTGGTATTGTGATTAAAATGCTGCGTGTGCGCGGCTATCAAATGTTTTAATATGTTGAAAAAAGGTTATTTGAACGGAGGGACAGCGTTCAAATAACCTTTTTTTTAGGAAGGCGGCCGGAGCCGCTTTTTTAATTTTGTGTATAATTTGCGCTTTCTCTGGGGAGGATGTATCCAAGAGAGGAGTGAAAAGTAGTGGTTTATTTGAAAAGTGTAGGCAAAAGAATGGGTATGCTCGGATTATTCGTGCTCGCATTCATGTCAACATTTCAAACATTCTCAGGCGTGAAAGCAGCCGATATTCAAGAATGGTTTTTTCAGGACAAATTTAACGAAGCCGAGGTGCTACATACAGCTAGAGATACGATGCACAAAGCCGTGACGTTGCAGGCAAAGTCACTTCCATTTTTGAACACATCATCACAATCGATGTCTTATGAAGTTGTCGAAGCGGAAGATGTGACGTTAGAGGAAGCGATTGACTGGTCGAAATATCCAAGCGAGCGAGTCGTGGCGACCGGATATACAGCCGGCTATGAATCAACGGGAAAGCATCCGGATCACCCGAGCTACGGGATAACATTCTCAGGCGTTCAGGTGAAGCGTGACCTTTATTCGACGATTGCCGCTGATCCGAACGTCTATCCGATCGGAACGGTCTTATTTATTCCTGGTTATGGTTACGGCGTAGTCGCTGATACAGGCTCTGCGATCAAGGGGAACAAAATAGACTTATATTATCCATCGGTGAAAGATGTTTATGAAAAATGGGGAAAGCGGGAAGTGGATGTGTACGTTGTGAAAAAAGGGGATGGCACATTGACAGAGGAAGAATTGCTTGCTCTGAATGAAAATGAAGCTGTCCAGGTGTTTCGCAATCAACTGAATTAAGCAATCAGAATCGCGCTCCAGGAGCTGGTTTACCTGGAGGCGGTTTTTTTTTAGATGATTCGAGGAAAGCGCCGGATTCGTATGTTACGCCGATGACTGACGGTGGCGCTTTCTTATCGTAACGGATCAAGCTCATCATTTTTAGGGAAGGCATGTGGATGAAGGATGGCGGCAAGCTTCTTTAAGCCGAACAGCAGACGCGGCGAAGGCCGGCAGAACAGCGACTCTTCGAGCAGATGGATCCGATTCATTCGCACGGCCTCAAGCTCCGGCCAGTTTGGCCGTTTCCATAGAAGCTCCGGCTTCATTTTATCGGTTGCCACGCCGACCCAGGCAAGGCAAATATGGTCGGGCTGTTGGTTGTACACATCATCCCAGTCTGTTTGGACACTTGCGACATCAACGTGCTGGTAGACGTTGCTTCCACCGGCCAGGGCACTGATTTCCGTTAACCAGTTAAGGCCTCCGGGGGTGAAGACGGGCTTAGGCCACCACTCCCAGTACAAGCGGACCGGCTCCACGTTTTTGGCGCATTCCTCATAATGGCGGATAAAGGCTTGGAACTTTTCGCCGACAGCTTTTGCTTCGGCTTCTTTTCCGGTTAAGGAACCGAGATGCACTAAATTAGCATGAATGTCTGCCAAGGAATTTGGCTGGTATACGACATGAGGGATATTTCGTTTTTGAAGTTCGTCAATATTGCGTTCCATTCCGGGAACGCTTAGAGAGGCCAGCACAAGGTCCGGCTTTAATGCCTCCACTTCATCGATGCGAATCGATAAATCAGGTCCGAGGCGGGGAAGATGGTCCAGCGGGGGCCAATCCGAATAGTCATCGATTCCAACTAAATGAGAGGTCAAATCCAAATAAGCCAGCAATTCTGTATTACTTGGGCAAATTGATATCAGTCTCATGCCGACGCTCCTTTAATGAATGCTGAGATGAAGAATAATGGCGATTACAATTCCAAGCAACCCTCCGAAAAATACTTCAATCGGCTGATGGCCGAGAAGTTCCTTCAGCTCTTTTCTTTTTTCGACTTCTTCCTTTTTTGGCCATGATTTTACTTCTTCGACGAGCTTGTTAAAATCAGTAACCAGTTGATTAATGACAGTCGCGTGGTAGCCGGCATGGCGTCTGACTCCTGTCGCATCAAACATGACAATAATGCCGAAAACAGCCGAAATCGCAAATAGAGTTGAGTCGAGTCCCGCTTCAATCGCAACGGCGGTGGAAAGGGCGGTTACCGCAGCAGAGTGTGAGCTTGGCATCCCGCCAGTGCTCGTTAATAATGACCATTCAAATTTTCTGGTCGCGATGAAGGCAAGCGGGACTTTCACAAATTGAGCAAACCCGATCGCGATGAGAGCCGCCCATAGAGGGAAGTTGTGGAGTATCTCCATTGTCGTTATTACGTCCTTTCTTTTTGGCGTCCGGTATCGTAAAGGGGTATCAAAGGGAATAATCCTGTTAATAGAGCCCCACATAACATTTGACACGGTCCCCACGATATCCTACTAAGAAATAAGATAAATGTGTAGGGGAAGAGTGACATTCATTATATCATAAAGTAAGTGGAGATTTTTAGCGTTAGAGTGAGTTTTTCTATTTGGATGAAAAGAAAGGACGGGAAGGAACTTGTTCTACATAAAGGAGACGTATGAGGCAAATAGCAGTGAGGAAGCTTTGGTCATCGGTCTGTTTGAAAAAGAGGGGTTCGGCACCGCCGTTAACGAAACCGGACCTCAGCTGTATGAGCAGCTGACCGGCTTAAAGAAAAAAGGGCGGATATCGGCGAAGCACGGTGCCTGCACGACGCTTTTTCCATTTGCCGGGCTGCCGGCGGAGGTGGTGTATATCATCGGCTTAGGAAAGCTGGAGGAGTATACGCCAACGGCATGTCAGGAAGCTGTCGCAACAGCGGTGAAAAAAGCCCGTGTCAATAAACTCAAGGGTGTGGCTTTCTTGGCTGAGAGCTTCTGTTCTCCGTCTGTGACGCTGGAGCGGGCGGCATATTTGGTAGGGGAAGCGATCGCTTTAAGTGCTTACGAGCGGATCGATTATAAAGCGAAAACAAATGAAATTGACATCTATCTTGAAGCAATCACGCTCGTTACTGCTGATCCTGCTTTGCAAAAGGAGATGGAACAGGGCTTTCGCATCGGTGAAGGAGTCAACTTGGCGAGGCGAATCGGCAGTGTGCCAGGCAATTTGCTGACGCTTGAGGAAGTGGTCGAGGAGGCGCGCCGGATCGCTGAACAGTATCAGTATGAATATGATGTACTGAAACGTCCCGAATTGGAAAAGCTGGCGCTGGGAGCGATGGTTGCTGTAGCCGGGGAGGATAACGAAGCGGTGATGCTTACTCTTTCTTATCAAGGGAACCCGGCGTCGGCAGAGGCAGTCGCTTTGATTGGCGGCGGACTGGTGGACGGCTTTGCCGGGGAACGGGCCGGTGCAGCGGCGGTGCTGGCAGCGATGGAGATGATTGGCACGGTGCGGCCCGCCGCTAATATTTTGGCGGTTCTACCGCTGGCTGAACGGAGAATGGACCGTCCGGCGATCAGGCAGGGTGCTGTGATTCGTACGTTAAACGAGAACACAATTGAAATCACCGGTGAAGGAGCGGAAGAAGGCTTGCTGCTCGCCGACGGGATCACCTATGCAAAGCAGCTTGGAGCGACGGCTCTGATTGATGTTGCTTTCTTCGGCGGGACCATTCGTTCATTCGTTGGCGAGGTGATGACCGGCGCGATCACGAATCATCCGGCATCGCTGGAGCGCGTACAAGCGGCGGCTGAGCATGTAGGAGAAACAATTTGGCGCTTGCCGAATGATACGCGCTATCGACAGCTATTGGCGGCAAGTGATCTGGCAGATCTGACCTATCCTTGTCTGCAGGCTGAGAGTATTGCAAATGGGCTGTTTCTGGCTGAATTCGCCGGAAGCACGCCATGGGTCCATCTTGATATCGGCGGAACAGCGCTGCAATCCTGCCCGACCCCGCTTCAGCCGAAGGGGGCAACCGGGGCGATCGCCCGCACATTAGCTTACAGCCTCATCGGCAACTGATGGAAGTTTATCTTACATGGACAGAGTATTTGCGATTATTTTTGCGTTGTAAGGAGAATATAAAGAGCTGAGCCTTATGATCTACGCTCAGCTCTTTATATTCAGGCTCAGCCAAAATTAAGACAAAATCTGGAGATTGTGGGAACTGGAGCAATTCAAGTAAGATTGTTAATAGCTCTTGATTAGAATTCATTTTTTTACATAATTTCATAGGAGGGAGGTTATGAATCTTTGAAAGTAGTTAAGATGTTAGACCGAGTGCTTATGAAAATTGAAGAATATATTTTGAGCTACGCGATTATTGTGATTGCGATTATGATTGTCGGCAATGTATTAAGCAGGTCGATTACAGGCGACGGGTGGTCATTCTCTCAAGAAGTCAGTTTATTTGCTGTTACCGTAGCGACATTCATGGGTATCAGCTATGCTGCCAGAAAGGGAAGGCACATCAGTATGTCTGCTTTTTTTGATATCGCCCCGTTTCCCATCAGAAAAGCTCTTTCCATTATTATTCCAGCTATTACTTCTATTCTTCTGTTTATTTTAGCTAAGTATGGATTTGATTATTTTATGTCGCTGTATGAAAGCGGCCGTGTGACGACGGCGATGCGGATGCCGGTGTACTTTATGGCCTTTTTTGTGCCGCTTGGCCTCGGGTTGGGCGCGCTTCAGTTTTTACGGAACATGTGGGTGAATATTAAGGAAAAAGAAGTGTATTTAGCTCAGGAGAAAAAGGATTATTCATAAAAAAACGACTGTGAGGAACCAAGAATGTTAGCAACGATGCTCGTAATTATGATTGTGCTCTTATTACTGGGGTTCCCGATGATGATTCCGATGCTGGCAGCAGCGATGGCCGTCATTGTCTTTTTTATGCCGAACGTCGACCCGATGCTGCTCGTCCAGCAGATGATGCAGGGAATTTCCTCGTATGTTTTACTCGCTGTGCCGTTGTTTATTTTTGCGGCGGACATTATGGCGACAGGGAAAACGTCAAAACGGCTGCTCGATTTTGTCGGCGCCTTTGTCGGACATTTGCGGGGTGGCTACGCGATTACGACTGCCGCCGCATGTACGTTATTCGGCTCGATTTCCGGTTCGACGCAGGCGACCGTGGTGGCAATCGGCGGACCGATGCGAAAGCGGCTGCTTTCAGTTGGATATAAAGACTCAAGTGCGATTGCTCTCATTATCAACTCCAGTGATATTGCTTTACTCATTCCGCCAAGTATCGGGATGATCATTTATGCGCTGGCGGCACCGCGCGTTTCGGTTGGTGATCTGTTTATCGCCGGAATTGGACCAGGTGTGATGGTCTTCGTGATGTTTGCGCTGTACAGCTATATTCATGCCCGGATTTATAATATCCCAAAAGTCGAAAAGCTTAGCTGGGCCAAGCGCGGCAGGGTCACGGCCAAAGCGTTGTTTCCATTAGGATTTCCGGTCATTATTGTTGGCGGGATTTATTTTGGACATTTCACTCCGACCGAAGCTGCCGGTATTTCCGTCTTATATGCTCTTATTTTAGAATTGCTTATTTTCCGGACGATAAAGATTACTCAAGTTCCGAAAATCGCCCTTTCAACCGGGCTGGTCACGTCCGCTGTCTTTATTCTTGTAGCGGCGGGACAGGCGTTTTCGTGGCTGATTTCGCGGGCGCGTATTCCGCAAATGGCGGCGGATGCGATTCTCAGCTTTGAGCCTTCAGCCTTGCAAATTCTCTTTATTGTCGCCTTGTTTTTCTTTATTGGCTGTATGTTTGTCGATCCGATTGTCGTCATTTTGATTTTAACGCCAATCTTTTATCCGATTGCGATGACGGCTGATATTGATCCGATCCACCTCGGTGTTGTCATCGTCTTCCAGGCTGCTTTAGGCTCGGCGACTCCGCCGTTTGGGGTCGATATTTTTACGGCGAGTGCGGTCTTTAATAAATCCTATTTGGATGTGATTCGCGGAACACCACCGTACATTCTCATTCTGTTGCTTTGTTCGGTACTGATCATAGTATTTGAGGAGATTTCACTGTTTTTACTATAGTGAGGCGTCCTTCAAATAGATAAAAAAACAAACAGGGGGTATTTGATGACGTTTAAAAGAAGAAATTGGAAAACGATTTTCCTCGCTGGAGCTTTGACCATGACACTTGCTGCATGTGGAGGGGCTGATGATTCGGCTAGTGATGAAGGAACAGACAATGGCGATGGTGCTGCCGGCGGAGAAGAAACGTACCACTGGCAATTTGTAACAGAGGAAGTGCAGGGTCAGGTTCAATATGAATATGCGGCTGAATTTGCCGACCGCCTTTATGAGAAATCAGATGGCCGGATTACGATGGATCCGTTCGAGTTTGGTGCGTTAGGCAGCGAGGTTGACCAGGTTGAGCAGCTGCAGAGCGGGGCTGTCGAATTTGCGATTGTATCCCCGGGATTTACTGGTGGAATGGTTGCCGAAGGGCAAGTGTTTGCGCTGCAATTTCTCTTTCCTGATGACCAGGCTGTCACGCAGGAGATTTTAAATACGAGCGAGGCGCTGAATACTCAGCTGGCCGCCATGTATGAAGAACAAAATATTAAGCCGCTTGCTTTCTGGACGGAAGGGGCAATGGCTTGGACTGGTAATCGTGAGCTGCGAACTCCGGCGGACTTTGAAGGCTTTCAAATGCGTACACAGGCTTCCCCTTTAATTCAGGAATCCTATCGCGCGTACGGAGCTTCACCGATTGATTTAAGCTGGGGCGAGCTTTACACGTCACTTGATTCTGGCGTAGTTGATGGACAAGAGAACCCGATCTTCTTTATCGAAGATGCTTCTTTCCATGAGGTGCAAAGCCATCTGACGATTTCCAATCATAACAACTATGTCGCGATGACGACGGTCAACCCTGATTTCTATAATGGGCTGCCGGAAGACATTCGCGCGATGATCGATGAAACGGTCGAAGAAATGCAGCCAATCGTCTTCGACATGCAGACGGAAATGAATGAAGAACTGCTTCAGGCGATCATTGATGATACAGATAACCCGACTGAGATCATTGAATTGACGGAAGAAGAGCGCGAGGCCTTTAGAGAACTGGCGATGCCGTTACGCAACTATTTCCGTGAACAGATCAGCGAAGCAGGTGTGGAAATGTTTGATTTGCTCGAGCAGGAGATTGCCGAGGCAGAATAAGGGAGGGAGGCTGGGACAAAAGGTTGTTTTTTACCTTTTTCCCAGCCTCTCTAAGCAATGAGCGGAACCGCCACGATCTTTTAAAGCCCGTTGTGAGTGGGTTTCTCACAACGGGCTTGTGGCGTGTGAAGCCATTGCCAGTAGGTCCAAAGCTAGTTTTGTCTCAAGCTCTTTATCTATTTTATGTTGGTAAAAAAAATTTCAGGAGCGGTGGATTACCCTCTTTTAATCCGCATCCGAACTTCGCCCATTCCCATCACCCACCCCAAAAATAGTATTTGACAATAACTTAACAGATTTGATAACGTAGAAGATGCTTTTTCTCATTAGTGATTTAATAAGATAAAGGATTTGGGGTTGAGAGAGATGAATGCTGTATTAATTGCGGTTATCGTGATGCTCGTCTTAAGTTTGGCGCGGGTTCATGTGGTGATAGCGCTGGCGCTTGGGGCGCTTATTGGCGGGTTGTTAGGCGGTTTGGGCTTTGAGCAGACCGTCAGCGTGTTTAGTGATGGACTCGGCGGAAGTGCGCCGGTTGCTTTGAGCTATGCGTTGTTAGGGGCTTTTGCTGTTGCGATTGCGCGTACCGGCTTGCCGGAGGTGATGGTTTCTGCTGTGATTAAGCTTGTCGGAAAAAGCCAGGACTCCCGCAGACAGGCGTTGTCGAAAGCGTTGATCTTCTTTTTACTAGTGATTGTTTCGTGTTTTTCGCAAAATGTTGTGCCGATTCATATTGCCTTTATTCCGATTTTAATTCCACCGATTTTAAAAATTCTTAATGAACTCAAGGTTGATCGAAGAGCGATCGCGACGATTTTGACCTTTGGGTTAACGGCGCCGTATATCTTTTTGCCCTATGGCTTTGGAGCGATGTTTCATGAAATTATTGCTGAAAACATGAACGAAAATGGCTTGCCGATTCAGCTCGCGGATATTCCGACAGCGATGGCGATCCCGACAGCCGGTCTTGTCGTCGGACTGCTGATCGCGATTTTTCTGACGTATCGCAAGCGCCGGACGTATGAGAACCGTGCTTTGATCGGAGTGAAACAGGAAAAGCAGGACTATACGAGAGCGTCGATTATTGTTGCAGTGATCGCGATTTTACTCACATTAGTCGTCCAGACGATTTCAGATTCAATGATTATCGCGGCATTAGCGGGGATTATTGTCCTTCTGGCAGGCGGTACGTTGAAATGGAAGGAAGCTGATGGGGTTGTAACGGACGGGATGCGAATGATGGCCTTTATTTCATTTGTCATGCTCGCAGCATCAGGGTTTGCCGCTGTGATCAGGGAAACCGGTCATGTTGATCTGCTTGTTGATCAGGTGGCAAACATCGTCGGGGATAGCCAGGCGGCTGCCGCTTTTTTAATGCTCGTCGTCGGGTTGTTTGTGACGATGGGAATCGGTTCGTCCTTTGCGACCATCCCGATTATTGCCACGCTGTTTGTTCCATTAGGAATGGCGGCCGGTTTTTCGCCATTGGCGATCATCGCGTTAATCGGCACGGCGGGAGCTTTAGGTGATGCCGGAGCGCCGGCGTCCGACAGCACGCTCGGTCCGACAGCCGGACTTAATGCCGATGGGCAGCACAATCATATTTGGGACACATGCGTACCGACTTTTGTCCATTTTAATATTCCGCTCTTTTTATTCGGCTGGTTTGCAGCGATGGTGCTGTGAACGATTTGATATAATTCTTGAGCAGTTTTAAAACGGGGAAGTGAGAGAAGAGTCGAGCAAGCGCAGTGGCTCCGTTTTGCGCAAATCCGCTATCGAAGTAACTCGCTTCGGTAGCGGATTTTTTTAAAGCAGGCACAGACGCAGACTTCGCACACTGCTTAAGCTTGAGAGGGAGAAGCCTCCCATTGTCTCAAGCTCGTTTGCGGATCACACCGTACATTCGGCGGGAAAGAATCGCGGCAAAAATGGTCAGAATCGTATCCTTTACGAACGGAGCGGCCATCCATGCCCAGGCGAGCTGATAGCTGATCGCTTCCAGTCCTGCAAGAAATTGAAAAGCATAATACATATAATGAGTGCCGAATACATAGTTTATTACGAGTCCGGTAAAGCAGGCGATCAGAAAAGTGCGCAACGCTTTTGTGCGGCTTTTTTCAATGATGAGTCCTGTGACGAAAGCAACGAGAAGATAAGAAAGCAAAAAGCCGAAGTTGGGACTAAGCAAGGTCGATAACCCGCCGCGAAATTGAGCGAACACCGGGAAGCCCGCCAGTCCGACGAAAAGATAAACCGTCATCGCTAAAGCGCCCAGCCTGCTGCCGAGCAATGCCCCGGCAAGAATCGAAAAAAGCGTCTGCAACGTAATCGGCACAGAGCCAATCACGAGAAACGATGTCAGGTTGGCGCCGATCGCCATTAAAGCGGCAAACATCGCGACAAGTACCATGTCTCCTGTCGCAATAAAACGTTTACGGGTTGACATTATTGTTCACTACTTTCTTTAATTGGTTAACAATAGAATAGTCATATTTTCGATGATTGTCAACTTCCTAATTTAGTTGATTAACGATTGTTTTCATTGGAGTGAAATCAAGGTATAATGGGTAATTGACTCAAATATAGAGATACATAGGAGTGATGGAAGTGGTCGAACAACCAGCCGGTTTTTGGATTCGTTTAGGAGCACTTATTATTGATGGGTTATTAATTTTTGTTGCGGTGTTGATTGTTGGTTCTTTGATCGGAATCGATGTCAGTTTAGAATCGGATACGTTTGAGAACTTTCAAGGCGCAGTGAATCTCTTGTACACGTTGCTGCTGCCTGTTTTCTGGCACGGCTATACAGTCGGCAAACGGATTTGCGGCATCCGCATTGTGAAGCTGGACGGAAGTGATGTCGGAATTGGTGCGATGCTGCTGCGGACGATCGTCGCGGGCTTTGTCTATGTCATTACACTGGGAATTGCCTTCATTGTGAGTATTTTTATGGTGGTCTTCCGCAAGGATAAACGCTCGATCCATGACATGCTGGCCCAAACATATGTCACCTATCAAAAACCGAAAGACATCAATCCCTATCAAGAAGAAAGCTAACAAAAACGCCAAATCAGCTGGATTGTTGTCCGTTTGATTTGGCGTTTTCTATTCCTTTCTAATTACAGAAAAGAATATATCAGGAGAGTGGAATGGATAAAGCAATTATTACAAGCCGAAATCGAGGAGTGGCGGCAGAGCGATAATGGCAATGTAAAGTGGAAAATGTGATCAAACTATTTTCGACAGCAGAGGGCCGTAAATATAAGGAGATAGCTGAACCAATCGTCAGAGCGTATGGACACGATCCGGATTATAAAATTAGACAGGCCGCTAACTCAACCTTGAAAACACTGCTGGGCTGAAGAATCCACTGCCAAACTTCCTTTTCGTAACGCGAAGAAAAAAAGCTGCTGAAGCTACTCCTTTCTTCGCTTTCGCACGAACACGACAATAATGATGGTCACTACTAACGAAAGAAAATAAACAAAGGAATACAGACCGTAGACAAAACGGCTTTGGGATATGACTCACAAATCCGTTTTTACATTTTTTGTATGGTTTTCCTGAGATGGGACTGTCGGTTTAGTGTTCCTCCAGAGCCATGTCGCCAGTTTTTTCAGATTCAAGGCAGCAAAAGCAAGCATCGCCTGCATGGAATTTTGTTCGAGCCCCTTCAGCTTCGTCAAACGCAACCTGCCAAATGTGGCGTAAAACCAGCTTCTTATGGTCTTTGTTTTTGGTACATTGAGAAAGCACTGGACAGTTCTGACACACACTCGGATTGGAGCTGTACTCAGGGTATCGCACAAGAAAAAGCGGACGGGATGGGAGGGCCGACTCCTGCAGGAGGGAAGGGCAGGTTGAAATCCACCGGCTTGCCGGTTAGTTCAACGCCCGCCTGCGGAAAGCGTGCCCCCCATCCCGGTAGCGAGGTCGAAGCGTCGAACCCTGACTACTAAACAAAAAAACCTGTCGACTTTGTCGACAGACTGAATAGTTGGCCGTTTTCAGCCACTCAAGCTGAAATAGATGGGTAATGAGAAAGAGGAGAGCTAATACAATGAGGCCAACAACTAGGCTCATAAGGAAAGACATCAAATCACCTCGGGATAGCATGCTAACAAAATGATAACAAAGTAACGATCCCATGACAAATAACAAAAAAAGCGAGGAAGCTCCTCGCTTTTTTTGTTATTTAACAGCTTCTTTCAGCTGTTTACCAGCTTTAAAGGCCGGTGTCTTTGTTGCTGCAATGTCAATTTCTTCTCCAGTTTGCGGGTTGCGGCCTTTTCTGGCGGCGCGCTCGCGTACTTCGAAGTTTCCGAAGCCAATTAGTTGAACGGTATCTCCTGAAGACATCGTTTCTGTAATTAAATCAAATACTGCATTGACAGCGTTCCCCGCATCCTTCTTCGATAATTGCGTGCGTTCTGCTACTGCCTGAACGAGTTCTGTTTTATTCATCTTAATCAACTCCATTTCCTTTAACTAGCAATCTGCTACCATTATGTCCAAAATCATTTGCTTTATACATGGTAGATTATTTATGTGGAGGAATTCTGTCTTTTTTTTGCAAATAGAGCGATGCGTTCAACTCGCCGCCGAGGACGAGAATTAAGCCGGTCAGGAAAAACCAGAGCATCAGAATAATCACGCCTCCTAAACTTCCATACGTCGCCGAGAAATTGCCGAAGTTGCTGACATAGGAAGAAAAGGCGAAGGAAATAATTTGCCAGCTGACCGTTGCAGTAAGCGCCCCGACGATCACATCCCTGAATTTTAAACGAACGTTGGGGGACACCCAATATAAAATCATTAAAACGAACGTCATCAAGGCAATGCCGATTACCCATCTCAGCATATTCAACAGAACGGCTGTCTCCTCCGGCAGAAAGAAGTACGTTTCAATAAAACGGATAATCACGTTGCCGAAAACAGGAAGCAGCAAGGTGGCGACGATGACGATGATCATCCCGAGCGTGAGAAAAATCGAAAGAATACGCAGCTTAAAAAAATTGCGGGTCTCCTCAATATTGTAGGAGCGATTGACAGCTCTGATCAAGGCATTGACGCCGTTGGAAGCTGACCAGATTGTCGCCAAAATCCCGAAAGATAATAACCCTCCTTGCGGCTCGCTGACGACTTCAAGAATCGTCGTTGAAATTAGGTCGGCTAAATCGGCCGGCAAATAATCGTGAATGAGCTGACCGATCATATCCCCGTCCAAGTTAAAATAGGGAATAAGGGCGAGCATGAAGATCAGCAGCGGAAAAATCGAAAGCATGAAATAATAAGCGAGGGTCGCTGCCCAGTCGGGAATTGGATCTGTTTTAAGTTGTTTAATGAATATCGTCAAAAAACGTGACTGTCTCATTCCATAACTCCTTTGTCCAAAGATCAAAAAGTAAAAAAATTGCCGGTTGATACGAGAAAGGACACTAGCGTTTTTCTTAAGAAACGACCTTCTTTCTTATTCTACCTTACCCGAATTTGAATCTCATGTATAATGGAAAACGGAAAAGCTGTACCGGTCCTAAGAAGGGAGAAATGATGATGAACGAAACGACGCAACAACGGCCTGATGACAAGGAGGGCGGGCAAGCGACGTATTACGCGAAGGAAGGCAAGATTCTCTGGATTTTGTTATTTATCGTCACGCTGACGTACGCATACGCCTGGGAATCCCACTATTCCTACCTCGCTTATGTGCTGCTGTTTTTCTTTGTGGCCGCGATGACGACCCATTACCGCCTCCATGTGTCAGACGATGGACTGCGGTATGAGATTCGTCTGCTCGGCCTGATGGTGAAGCAGCGGATCGTTCAGGCCGGACAAATTGAGAAGCTGCATTTTATTCATCTCGGCGAGCGGACGATCGTCCTCATTTATGTGAAAAAAGCTATGCGTTTGCGCCTTCACCGCTTTCAGCCGAGCGATTTCAGCGGGCATCTTCGAGCGTTTGCTGCTGAGCATCAGCTTCCGGTGGAGGTCGATGGTAAACGATGAAGGCCAGGCTGAATTCTGTTATAATGAAACTAGCCAATTTTAAGGAGTTGAACATATTATGCCAACTGTTGAAAGCTTCGAGCTCGATCATACGATCGTCAAGGCGCCCTATGTAAGACATTGCGGAAAGCATGTCGTCGGAACAGATGGAGAAGTTAATAAATTCGATATTCGTTTTTGCCAGCCAAATAAACAGGCGATGAAGCCGGATGTGATCCATACGATGGAGCATCTTCTTGCGCTTAACATTCGCCGTTTTGCGGAAGATTACAAGCATTTTGATGTCATTGATTTATCGCCGATGGGCTGTCAAACCGGCTTCTACTTAATTATGAGCGGTTCCCCAACGGTCAAAGAAATCATCGACGTGCTTGAAAAAACGATGACCTATTCGGTTGAACTGGACGAAGTTCCGGCAGCGACGGAAAAGCAATGCGGGCAGGCGAAGCTCCATGACCTTGAAGGAGCCAAGCGACTGATGCGCTTTTGGCTTGAACAGGACAAGGCCGAGCTGGAGCAAGTATTTGGCTAAGTAAAATGAAAAGTGGTTGGGCTGCTGTAAGGCGGCTCAGCCATTTTTTTATTATGAATGTCTAATCTCTTCCGGCAGCGATTTTATAAAGGAAGAACGACTTGTTCCGCGCGTTACGCTCTCCATGAAAGAACCCCACGTTCATGGAGAACAAAGGCCTTTGTGACAGCTCCGCACAGTGCTTCTAAGAAATTCGCACAGCGATTTTCTTATTCAAAGTCAATTTCCTTCGCTGGAGAGACGTTTGCTTTCAGGACGTCGCGCATTAAATGAATCGCTTCGTTATTGGTATCGACCGTATTTGAAGCGACACAGTCAGCCGGGACAATGAGTTTATAGTCACGCATATAGGCGTCATTGGCGGTGAACTGAACGCACATATTGCCCGCTACACCCGTAATAATAAGCGTTTCGACTTCTAAATGTGTAAGCAGTAACTCTAATGGTGTCGCGAAAAAGCCGGAGAACTTCGGCTTCAGGACGAAATAATCATCTTCATCCGGTTTAATTAACTCGACGATCGGCTTGCCGGTCATTCCCTCTTGCATGCAATGATCGACAATTCCGGGGAAATCGGACTGCCATCTCCCATAATTATCATTGACGTAAATAATCGGCACTCCGATTGCTTTCAGCCGTTTTTTTAAGATGGCGATTTGTTTTGCCGCTTCAAACGCATAAGGAAATAAACAAGGACCGTGTTCAAACTCAAGATCATTAATCATATCGATAATTAACAACGCATAACGCGAGCGAGCTGGCGGCTCCATCAGACCCTCACCTCCATTTTTTCTGACTCACTCATCGCTGAGGCTGAGCTTTCTTCTATATCGTTCCCCGCTGTAAAGAAAGAAAACCTGACGATGGTGATGAATTAAAATATGTTCAAAAAAAGATTGAAAAGCCATTCGTGCTCGATTCATTGATATGGTATGATAAATAAAATATAAGATAAAGATGAAAGTGAGTTTCAATGGAAGGAGTATGAGGGATGAAGGGAACCGAGATAGAAATATTGCACATTATTGAAGAGAATGGTCGCGTCTCCTTGCCTACTTTAGCAAAGATGGTCGATGCAACGGAGGAAGAGGTTAGCGCGATTTTAAAGAAGCTTGAGGAAGATAAAGTCATTTTAAGCTATTCCGCGGTAATCGACTGGAGCAAAGTAGAACAGCAGGAAAGTGTAACAGCTGTTATTGATGTGAAGGTAACACCGCAAAGAGGGGTAGGCTTTGATGAAGTGGCGGAGCGTATTTATCGTTTCCCGGAAGTGAAAGCTCTTTATTTAATGTCCGGAGCGTATGATCTTTCTGTCGTGATTGAAGGAAAGACGATGTCTCAAGTGGCGCGTTTCGTTTCAGAGAAGCTGTCAACGATTGATACTGTCATCTCCACGACGACTCATTTTCAATTGAAAAAATATAAGCATGACGGGGTCGTATTCGAGCAAGGAGAAGAAGATCACCGCATTGTGGTGACGCCATGATGACGCCCTCACAAACGAAAGTGAACAGCCGCCTTTCAAAAAGGGTGCAGTCGATCCAGCCTTCAGGGATTAGACGCTTTTTTGATTTGGCTTCAAAAATGGAAAATATCATTTCGCTCGGCGTTGGAGAACCGGATTTCGTCACGCCGTGGAATGTAAGGGAAGCAAGCATTTCCTCGCTTGAGCGTGGTTTTACCGCCTACACCGCCAATGCCGGCCTTATCGAGCTGAGAAGAGAAATCGCTGTTTATATGGAGCGGCGCTTTTCGGTCAGCTATGATCCGGAAAACGAAATTCTCGTGACGATCGGGGCAAGCGAAGCGATTGATATCGGGATGCGCGCGATTCTCGATGAAGGCGATGAAGTGATCGTCGTCGAACCGAGCTTCGTCTCTTACGCCCCGCTCGTTCAAATGGCCGGAGGGGTAGCGGTTCCGGTCGGGACGAGTAGTGAAAATGATTTCAAAGCGTCGGCAGCGCTAATTGAGGCGGCGATTACGCCGAAAACAAAAGCGATTATGCTTTGTTTTCCAAATAATCCGACCGGTTCCACGATGAATGCGGCGGAGATGAAAGAAATCGCCGAAATCGCCGAACGCTATGACCTGATTGTTTTTTCGGATGAAATTTACGCTGAGCTCAGCTATGATGAAGACCATGTCAGCTTCGCTTCATTGCCGAACATGAGAGAGCGGACGATTTTAATTTCAGGCTTTTCGAAAGCTTTTGCGATGACGGGCTGGCGTCTTGGCTATGTATTGGCTCCGCCCGACCTGCTTGCGGCGATGCTGAAAATCCATCAATACAGCTTAATGTGTGCCCCGACGATGGCCCAATACGGAGCGCTTGAAGCGATGCAAAGCGGGATGGATGATGTCGAGAAAATGAAGCAGTCGTATAAACAGCGGCGCAATTTTATCGTGAAATCTTTTGCAGAGATCGGCTTAAGCTGTCATACTCCGGGCGGGGCGTTTTATGCCTTTCCATCGATCGCTTCAACCGGGCTGACTTCTGAACAGTTTGCCGAGAAGCTTTTGCTGGAAGAACGGGTGGCGGTTGTCCCCGGTCATGTATTCGGGGCTGGCGGGGAAGGACATATCCGCTGCTCCTACGCGACTTCCATGGACAATTTGGAAGTGGCCGTCGAAAGAATCGGGAACCTGTTGCAAAAATTGTAAGCTTCAGACGAAAAAAAGGGGTGACTCATAGGAAGTTGACTTTTTGACCGAGTCAAGCTTCCAGATGAGTCACCCTGCTTTATGTGGTAGGGGATTACGATTGTACTAAGCAGTGTGGCCAATAACTGGAACTTTTATACCGAAGATGGAGGGTGAATAATAGATGAGAGTGCTTGAGCAAATGAGGGAGCATAATCCACTTGTTCATTGTATGACAAACAGCGTCGTAACGAACTTTACAGCGAACGGGCTGCTGGCGATTGGCGCTTCCCCTGTGATGGCGTACGCGCAGGAAGAAGTCGCCGATTTGGCCGCTGTCGCCGGGGCGCTTTTGTTAAATATTGGCACGCTTTCAGCAGAGCAGATTGAGAGTATGGTCAAAGCGGGGAAGGCAGCCAATCAGGCCGGTGTGCCAGTCATTCTTGATCCTGTCGGCGCCGGAGCGACAACATTTCGCACGGAGATGAGCCTGAAAATTTTAGCTGAAGTGAAGGTCGATGTCCTGCGGGGGAACGGAGGAGAGATCGCTTCGCTGATCGGTGTGGAGGGAGCTGTCAAAGGAGTTGACGGGTCGGTTTCTGGTGATGCCGGTGACGTTGCTCGTCGCGCGGCAAAGCAATTTGACTGTGTCGCCGTTGTCACCGGGGAAGTCGATGTCATCACAGACGGAACTCGAATGCTGAAGGTGGCGAACGGCCATCCATGGTTAACAAAAGTCGTCGGGACAGGCTGTCTGCTTGGCGCGGTGATCGGTGCCTTTAGCGCGCTTGACCGTGAGCGGATTCTTGAGCTGACAACCGAAGCGGTGGCATGCTATGGAGTGGCTGCCGAGCTGGCGTATCGAGAAACAGCTGAAAAGGGTATCGGCTCATTCCAAATGGCGTTTCTCGATCAGCTGTCACGGCTTGATGATGAAAAAGTAAGCGAGCTGCGCCGTGTGGAACATGGCAGAAATGAGGGAACTGGAAATGAGTAATGAAATCTTTCAACAATTACCGGATTACTTGCAGCATTCTTTAGCGAAGCAAGGGATCACGGAGCCAACAGATATTCAGCAGAAAATGCTGCCTGAGGCGCTGGCCGGGCAGTCGCTCATTGCCCGCTCCCAAACGGGGACGGGAAAGACATTGGCGTTCTTATTGCCGATGCTGGCCAGCATCGACGCTGGGCAAAAGGGGCTGCAGGCGGTTGTATTGGCACCGACACAGGAGCTGGCGATGCAAATCGTTGACGTCGCGAAGGAGCTGACAGCCGACCATCCGTTGCAAATCGGTTCTTTTATCGGCGGGGCGAATATAAAGCGTCAGGTCGAACGACTAAAAAAGCAAAAGCCGCAAATCGCGGTGGGAACGCCGGGCAGGCTGCTTGAATTAATTGAAATGAAAAAGCTGAAGGTTCATGAAGTGAAAGTCGTCGCGGTTGATGAAGCAGACCGGATGATTGCCGAGCGCCCATCCTGGGAAGCGACGCTGCAAATCGCCAAGCGCGCCGGCCGCGACACGCAGTTTTTATTTGTCTCAGCGACGATCCCAGCTGACTTTCAAGCAAAGATTGCTGATGCTGTTCCGTTTGTCGTTCAGGTCGAAGCCGAAGGTGGCCTGTTGCAGACAGAGACAGTTGAGCATCTTTTTGTCAGAGCGGACAAGCGGGATCGGATTGATGTCGCCAGACGGATTATTCACGCTGAAAACATTACGAAGGGACTTGTCTTCGTCAACCAGCTGGAAACCGTCTATGAGACCGTGGATAAGTTTACGTTTAAAGGCGTGAAGGCGTCAGCCCTCTCTTCTGAACAATCAAAAGAGGAACGCAAGCAGGCGCTGCAGCAATTTAAACAAGGAGACGTCCACATTCTCGTGGCAACGGATGTCGCGGCCCGGGGGCTGGATGTCGAGAACATTACCCACGTGATCCAGGTCGACGCCCCGTCCCATCCTGACAGCTATTTGCATCGTGCCGGACGGACAGGAAGAATGGGGAAAGCCGGTACGGTCATTACGTTGATTGATAAAGCAAGTGAATATAAGCTGGAAAAATATGAGCGTGATCTGAAGCTTACATTACAGGAACGTTTTCTGACGCACGGCCAGCTGAAGGCGTAGTTTTATATAAAAGATGACGAGCGACAGCCTCGCACAATGCTTAGAAAGGCTCTCAAAATCAGGAAACGGCTACGATCATTACGAAAAAGCGGCCCCTTGTTTTCTTTTCGGAAAAACGGGTAAACGTTCAAAAAGAACTGTTTTTTGCGTAAAGGACCTTTCTGTGTTAAAATCAAAAGGTTAAAAATTATTTAGGAGATGTATGTGTATGTCAAATTATGAAGTAGGCAGTATTGTAGAAGGAAAGGTTACAGGCATTAAGCCGTTCGGTGCTTTCGTAGCGATTGATGACAAAAAGCAGGGGCTTGTTCATATTTCAGAAGTAGCTCATGGTTTTGTAAAGGACATTAACGACGTATTGAAAGTTGGCGATGAAGTTAAAGTAAAAATTATGAACGTTGAGGAAGAATCAGGAAAGATCTCTCTTTCCATCCGCGCTACACAAGAAGCGCCTGAACGCCCGGCTCGTCCGGCTAAGCCGCGCAACGCAGGGGGCGGCGCACCGGGAGGACGCAAGCCACAGCCGCAAAAAAGCCAGCAGCAAGGCTTTAACACACTTGAAGATAAGCTTAAAGAGTGGTTGAAGCAATCAAATGAAATTCAAGCTGACCTGAACAAACGCGCGAAAAAATAATAGAAAAGAGGGTGTCCCAAGCGGGACACCCTCTTTAATTAGCGTTGGGTTTCCGGAACGCGTTCAAGCTCTTCATCAGGCTTGAATAGAATAGAGATACAATAGAGACCAGCTAAACCAACAATTGCGTAAATGACCCGTGAGAATGCCGCTGCCTGTCCACCGAAGATTGCAGCAATTAAATCAAAGCGGAAGAAGCCAATCAGACCCCAGTTTATTGCGCCGATAATGGCTAATACTAACGCTGTGCGTTGAATACCGCTCAACTTATTCACCTCCATTGTCGAAGAATGTACACAACAAGTCGTGGTTGTGTCTTACCCATAGCATGAGATAACAGATTAACAATTATGCATGGATCGCAAGTGCCAATCGTTTACATTTTTTGAGCAATTGAGGATAATAGAAGAGACGATAATCAAGGAGGGGTATGATGAATCCATTCATTTTTCGCAATCCGACAAAATTACTATTCGGCAAAGGACAAAACAGCGCATTGGCTGCGGAGGTCCAAAAGTACGGCCAACGTGTGCTGCTCGTTTACGGCGGTGGCAGCATTAAACGAAACGGTCTCTATGACCAGGTGATCGGCCAGCTTCAATCAATCAATGCTTCCGTAGTGGAACTTGCCGGAGTGGAGCCTAATCCCCGTTTGACGACTGTACAAAAAGGGATCGACCTGTGCCGTGAGCATGATGTTGAGCTTGTGCTTGCTGTTGGCGGCGGAAGCGTCATTGACGCGAGTAAGGCAATTGCGGTAGGAGCCAAGTTTGACGGCGATTTTTGGGATGTCATCACGAAGAAGGCGAAGCCGACAGGAGCATTGCCGTTAGGCACGATTTTAACATTGGCGGCGACAGGCTCGGAAATGAATGCCAATTCAGTGATCACCAATTGGGAGATCAATCAAAAGCTTGGCTGGAACAGCGTGTATTCCTATCCGGCTTTTTCGATTCTCGATCCGAAAAATACGCTTACGGTTCCGCGCGATCAAACCGTTTACGGCATCGTCGATATGATGAGCCATGTAATCGAAGCTTATTTTCACAAAGCGGACAACACACCGTTGCAGGATCGGATTATGGAATCGATTTTGCTTACAGTCATCGAGACAGCACCGAAGCTGCTTGATGATTTAGAGAACGAAGAGCATCGGGAAACGATTCTCTATTGCGGAACAATGGCCTTGAACGGCATTACGCAAATGGGGCTGCAAGGTGATTGGGCAACCCATAATATGGAGCATGCCGTATCCGCCGTTTATGATATCCCACATGCCGGCGGACTGGCGATCTTATTCCCGCACTGGCTTGCTTATACCCTGGACGAACGGATCGAACGCCATGTCCAGCTGGCAACCCGCGTCTTCAACGTTGATCCGGCAGGCAAAAGCGATCAGGACATTGCGAAGGAAGGCATCGCCCGCCTGACTGAATTCTGGACGTCGCTCGGCGCGCCAAATAAGCTTGCTGATTATGAAATTGATGACAGCCAGGTAGCGCGAATGGCTGAAATTGCTTCAAATCGCGGGGAATTTGGGAATTTCAAAAAGTTAGCGCAAGCTGATGTGGAGAAAATTTTAACAGCTGCCCTATAGGGCGTAGCCGCAGAAAAAAGGATGATTTTCCCTTTTTCTGCGGCTTTGTTTTTATGAGTGGGTTTCTCACAACGGGCTTGGGGCGTGTGAAGCCATTGCCAATAGACACAAAAGCCCGCTTGTTTAAGCCAAAGAGGTTTCTTTTTTTTGCAGGGCGGGCATCAAGTAAGAGGACTTTTTTGAATAGAGGAAAGGGAAGCGGACAATCTTGTATATACAACTTGCTTCTTTTGGCCGGATTCGTTAAAGTTGGGGATGACTTGACTTAATGTTGTTTGGATAAAGGAGATGGAACGATGACACTTCAATTTGATTATTCAAAGGCTCTTTCATTTTTTCAACAAGATGAAGTAACGTATATGCAAAATGCGGTCACAGCCGCTCACGAAGCTCTTCATCAGAAGAGCGGAGCGGGCCATGAGTATCTTGGGTGGGTTGATTTGCCTTCAGCGTACGATCGCGAAGAGTTCAGCCGGATTCAGGCAGCGGCCGAGAAAATAAAGTCAGATTCCGACGTGCTGCTCGTGATCGGAATTGGCGGCTCTTATTTAGGGGCGCGCGCCGCAATCGAAGCCTTGCAGCATTCGTTTTACAATCTTCTAGGAAAAGAAGAGCGCAAAGCACCGCAAGTCTTTTTCGTTGGTCACAATATGAGCTCGACGTACATCAAGGATTTGCTGACGCTGCTTGATGGAAAGGATGTGTCGCTCAATGTCATCTCCAAATCAGGGACAACGACCGAGCCGGCGATCGCTTTTCGGATTTTCCGCCAGTACCTTGAACAGAAGTACGGGTGCGAGGAAGCAAGAAAACGGATTTACGCCACGACTGACAGGAAGAAGGGCGCCCTGAAAACATTGGCCGATGAGGAAGGCTATCAGACGTTTGTTGTCCCTGATGACGTAGGAGGACGCTTTTCTGTGCTGACGGCGGTCGGACTGTTGCCGATTGCCGCAGCCGGCCTTGATATCGAAGCGATGATGAATGGCGCGCGTCAGGCAAGCGAAGATTTAGCGACTCCTGATTTAGCAAAAAATCAGGCCTATCAATATGCGGCGATTCGCCAAATTTTTTACAACAAAGGAAAGAGCATTGAAGTGATGGTTAATTATGAGCCTGCGCTGCACTTTGTCGGTGAATGGTGGAAGCAGCTGTACGGCGAAAGTGAAGGGAAGGACGGCAAAGGTCTCTTCCCGGCGGCTGTCGATTTTTCGACCGACCTTCATTCGATGGGCCAATACATTCAGGATGGGCGGCGCAATCTGTTTGAAACGGTGCTGCATGTCGGAAAGGTCAGGGAAGAACTGACGATTGAGGAAGCGGACAGCGATTTGGACGGCTTGAATTATTTAGCCGGGGAAACGATTGATTTCGTCAACAAAAAAGCGTTTGAAGGGACGATGCTTGCCCATACCGACGGTGGAGTGCCTAACTTGATTGTCCATATCCCGGAATTAAATGAATTCCACTTCGGCTATCTCGTCTACTTTTTTGAAAAAGCGTGCGGTATAAGCGGCTATTTGCTCGGTGTTAATCCGTTTGATCAGCCTGGCGTCGAGGCATATAAGAAAAATATGTTCGCGCTCCTTGGGAAGCCCGGCTTCGAGAAAGAAAAAGCCGAGCTTGAAGCAAGATTAAAGTAATACTCCTTGCAGGACAGCCGTCGCTGGCGATTTTGCCTCCCTTACATAAAAGCAGCAAGAGCAGGCTACACTACGACCAAGAGTGAATTTCTTGGAAAGGGTGAAGCCGGATGCTTGCACTTCCTTCTTCTGTTGAGGGGAAACAATATAAGCTGAGTGTACTGGAGGAAAAGCTTAAGCCGCTTGGTTATCGGATTGGCGGCGGCTGGGAGTATGATCACGGTTACTTTGATTACAAAATTGATGAACAGGATGGCTACACGTTTTTACGCTTGCCCTTTAAGGCGGTGGACGGCGAATTGGACCAGCGCGGCGTAATGGTTGAACTCGGTCAGCCGTTCTTGCTCAACCATCAGTTTCAAGAGGACCTGGAGAAGGATGCAGATCCGTTCGACGGCTTGTTTCGGATGTCGTACAATAGCGTCGTCAATCAATTCCAGAAGCCGGTCGATAAGGACGCTTCACTCGATCCGAAATTTATGCCGACGGCCCGCAGCCTTATTCAGGAGCTTGAGCTTACTTTGCTTTAGTAAGGCGGCGGATGATCATAATTAATTCGTCGTCAACCTGGACGAGCGTTTCGGCAGGCGGATGAAGCAGTACACGCTCCCGGCGTTTAATGCCGATCAGCAGTTCACCGGCGTCATAGCCTGCCTTCAATACATCAATGAAGCGATAGCCAATCTGATGATCAGAAGCCGGCTGAAACGATAATTGATTCATCTGATCAAATTTCAATAAGTCGCCGACAACATCACTCATATGGTGGTGGAGAAGGCTGGATACGAGAACAGCGCCTGTCAGCGTGGTTGATTCAATGCATTCATCAGCCCCGGCCCGATAGGCGTTTTCCAATTGCTCCTTCGTCAAAATTTCGACGATCGTATAGACATCGCGATTTTGGCTTTTGACTGCCAGTGTCGTTAAGATCGTCCGCGCGTCCGCTGTAAATTCATTTCCCTGCTGCTTGGCAGTAATGAGCACACTTTGAGCGAGACCGATGTTGGCCTGTTTCAGCACGGCGTCTTCACTGCTGTTGCCTTTAACAAAATGCAGCTGCTTATAGCCGGGAGGAGCCTCGGTTAATGTTTCGTCAATCAGCACGATCGGTGTTCCCGGCTCAACCTCCTGAACATTTTCAATCGTATGCTTGCTCCGCTCGTTCCAGCCAATGATGATAATATGCCCCTCCCCTACAAAAGCGAGCTCGCCATAACGAAACGACTGATTGGTGGAAAATGCAATTGACGCAAGAGTCGTGACAAGTAACGTCATTACTCCGACACCGACAAAAATCAGTAAAATCGCCAAAGCTCTCCCGATGATCGTCACAGGTACAAAATCTCCATAGCCGACCGTCGACACCGTAACCAACGCCCACCAAATGCCATCAAACCAGGTCGGAAACTTCAACGGTTCAAGCAAATGAACGGCTCCACCAATGAGGCAGGCAATGGACAGAATGACCAAGAGCAATTTGACGAGAAAAGGCACCTTTCCCATTAATGTTCGAAACATCAACCACTGTAGCATAACGTCTCCTCATTTCTAATTCTCCTGTCAGCTAGTATTGCCAAGCTCTTGCCGGATCAGTCACGCTCTGTTACGATAAGGAGCATGAGTAAAAGAAGGAGAGAGCGACCTTGGTTTCTGCGATTGTCTTTGCATTTGCTATTTTTTGCGGCTGGCTGATAGTGGATATCGTCAAGCAGCGTAAGCTAACACTGGAAAACGTCCTGAGCTCCCTAGTCGCCGCCGTCATAGCAGGTCTCGCCTGGTGGGTGCTGGAGCTGATTTTTTAATCAGCCTCCTTTCTAATTTATGCTTGACTTTTTTGCGCAAGAGAGGTAAATTAGATGTTGTCCGACACAAATCGAATACGGGGCCATAGCTCAGCTGGGAGAGCGCTACGCTGGCAGCGTAGAGGTCAGGGGTTCGAGCCCCCTTGGCTCCATCGGAATATAAAAGATCAGATTGTTCTTCTTTTTGAAGGACATCTGGTCTTTTTTGTTTTTAGATGAGCGTCTGAAGAATGAGGCAGTATGTATAGAGTCCTCTTTTGTTGTATATACATAGTATATACAACAAAAGAGCGAGGTGATACAATGGATAATAAGCATGGAACAAAAAATAAGGATGTGATGACCGTGACGACAAAAGTACAAAAGTGGGGGAATAGCTTAGCGATTCGCATTCCTAAACATGTTGCGGAGCAAATTGAGATCGAGCAGGGCTCAGAGATTGAGCTGCATGTTGAAAATGATACGTTGACAGTTAAAGCGAAAAAGGAAAAAGTGACATTAGATGGGTTATTATCCAAAGTGACAGAAGAGAATCGGCATCAAGAAATCGACTTTGGCACGGAAGGGAATGAATCCTTATAATGAGTACTCCTGATCGTGGAGATTTGGTTTATGTTAATTTCAACCCTCAATCCGGTCATGGACAAGCTGGAACAAGACCTGCTATTGTTTTAAGTCCGAAACCTTTTAATGAGGTGACAGGATTTGCGGTAGTCTGTCCAATCACCCGTCAACAAAAAGGCTATCCTTTTGAAGTGGCTCTTCCAGGTGAATTAGCGATTGAGGGAGTGATCTTAACAGATCAAGTGAAAAGTCTGGATTGGCGCGCGCGAGGCTTTACTATGAAAGAAAAAGCACCGGAAAAGATTGTTCAAAATTGCCTTAAGCTGATCCATACTTTCTTGGGATAATGACGTTACACTCATGGGAGGGTGTATCATTGAAAAGCTTATTAGTATTTATCACTGTAAGTGTCATTTTGGTATCATGTGCGAACAGCGCGCCCCCTTCTGACGGTCATGACATGGTTGGCAATATTGTCGATATACAGGACAACACGTTAATAGTCCAGATTCAGGAGGTCCCGTATCAAACATCTCCTTATAGAACAAATATTGGTTCTGAAATCAGATTTGGCATCCCTGATTCTAACTTAATAGAGCAATATTCGGTAGGGCAAACGATATCAATTTGGACAGAGGGGATTTTGGATTCTGCTCCAGCAACCTCGCAAGCCACGCGAATTGAATTTCCTTGATAAGGCACTTTCTCATTGTCTAAAGTGATAGATAAAACCTTACCCAATCAAACTTCCTATCCGTCTTTTCAAAAAGAGGAGAGTTTATATGTATTTAACACTGGCGAACGTTGATGATATTCTAAACGGTTTAACTGTAAACGATTTTCACGAGGGAAATGAGGAAGAGCTATTGTACCTAGGTATTGAAATGAGTATGGAGAAGCGTCACTTAATCCTGAAAATGCTCAAGCAAGGACGTCATCTCATTTTGCAAGACCTTGAATCTGATAATGGAACCTATTATTTCTTATATATGATTTTTGCTAAGCATACGTATAAGGTTTTTATAAAACAGATAGAGGGTTTTTCTATAGAGAATTACTTCGTAGTACAGCATGATTTCGGTGACTATTACGTCTTACAAGATTTTTATCACGACATTTTAGAAGGAAATTCTGATTTACTAGATAAGGCTACTGTAATGAGTACATATGGAAGACAATTGGAACTAGCTGATGCCAAAATAGAGCTGAAAGAGATAAACGGGAAATGGAAGATGATTTTTAACTAAAACAGACATTTTTATTTTTATATCGCCAGCAGGAGGAAGGTTGCTCATAAGGAGCGGTCTTCCTTTTGCTCGCCTGGGACCCAAAGCATATAAAGCCGGTCCGGAGTTTGTTTTTTGAAAATCAGTTCATTGGATTGATCTCTTTTCGTACATGGACTGTTGGAAGTGACCAGGGGATTGGCCTTTTTTTAAAAATACTGTTTACAAAGTGACTATTCTGTAATACTATGTAGTGGTACTAAGTAATACCGAATATTAGTTATACAGAATAGTAAGAGGTGAGTATACTGGAAAACCTGACAGAGATGCTCAAGGGCGTGCTTGAAGGATGCGTCCTTGAAATTATAAGCCGTCAAGAAACTTATGGGTATGAAATCACCCGGCAGTTAAACGCTCTCGGCTTTTCAGATGTGGTCGAGGGGACAGTTTACACAATCTTGGTCCGCCTTGAAAGAAACAAGCTGGTAGAGGTCAGCAAAAAGGCATCTGATATGGGGCCGCCGCGAAAATTTTTTGTGCTTAACGAAGCGGGGCGCGAGGAGTTGCAAAGGTTCTGGAAAAAGTGGGAGTTTGTCTCGGAGAAAATTAACCAATTAAGGGAGGAATAAGGGAATGTCCGGATTTTTCGACAATTATCTAAATATCAAAAAAATGTTTGAGAGCAAGCGTGAGTATAAGCAACAGATGGCAAGGGTGGAGGCGCTGCCGAAAGATTATCAATACGTATTTAAGAAAATCCAAAGTCACATGTGGATGTTTGCGGCGGGAGCCGGCTATGACATGATGAAGATCCACTATGACCTGATCGAGCTGTTTGAAGCAGGGGCGGCGGACGGCAAGCATATTTTGGAAATAACCGGTGAAGATGTTGCTTCATTTTGCGACGAACTCTTGCGCAGTGCCAACACATACACAGAAAACTGGCGCGAGGCTTTGAATCGCGACATCCTGAAAAAACTCGGAAGAGAGATCGACTCAAAGTGAATGGTAATTTCCCACCCTTTTCACCTTCATTATTAATCAATTAAATACAACAAGAAGGTTAACTAATTGGTCATTCCCAAAAGCGTCACCTTAACTAATTCCATAGACAGCGATTTTAATGTGATGCTGGGTAAACGCTATGTAAGTAACAGATTCAAAAATTGAGGGTGAGTTGGTAAGACAGTCCGAATTGAGGGATTAAGAAAGATTCTTAGCCATCTTTTGTAAGCGACAGTCAGGTGTTACCCGGTTCGTCTTCATGTTAAGATAAGGAAAACGATAATAAGCGAGGTACATCATGACCAAACACAAGATTTATACAATGAGTTTCGCAAGTGTCTATCCCCATTATGTGACGAAGGCGGAGAGAAAAGGACGAACGAAAACGGAAGTCAATGAAATTATCCGCTGGTTGACAGGGTACAGTCAGGAAGAGTTAGAAGGACAACTGGAAAAACAAACCGACTTTGAGACGTTCTTCGCCGAAGCTCCCAAGATGAACCCTTCCCGGGCTTTAATTAAAGGGGTCGTCTGCGGTGTCCGCGTGGAAAATATCGAAGAACCGACTATGCAGGAAATCCGTTATTTGGATAAGTTGATCGATGAGCTGGCAAAGGGAAAAGCAATGGCAAAGATTTTGCGGGCATAAGAGAAGGAACGACTTTTCGGTCAGTTGACAAAGCCGCAGAAAAAGGATGATGTTCCCTTTGTCTGCGGCTTTCCAATAGGTCAAAGCTAGTTTCTTCCTTCCTAAACGAATGGACGGGTTGCTTGGCTAGTTGCTAAAGTACTTCCGAGCCAGCAATTCGGCGGTGCGTGTGGCAAGTGCCTGGGTTGTTAATGTTGGGTTGGTCCCGCCGATTGCGTTGGCCTGGACACTGTTGTCAGCGAGATAGAGACGATTGACCTGGTAGGCCTCGCATGACAAGTCAACCACCTTTCCCATTCGCATGGTCGATTTAGGATGGATGTAGAAGTTGGCGGCGATATCATTGCGGTGAATTTTCCGGGCCCCTGCCTTGCGCAGGAGGTTCATCGCTATTTTGGTTAATTGGATTCTTTTCTTTTCTTCGGTTTTGCTCGGTGTATAGTGTACGGCAGCTACCGGTCCATGTTCATCCTCCGTGTGAGGGTCCAGCTCCACTCTGTTATGAAACTTGATTTCATCATCCGTTATGAGCAAAAGGCTGAGGGATCTTCGATAATCGTCCATGTTATCTTTCAGCTCAGCTCCCGTGATTCTTCCTTTTTGATCCCATAAACCGGAAGCAAGAAATTCATTATAACCAGCCTGACTTGAACCATAGTGCATCATTGCCAGCAGACCTGGACTTAAGCCCATATCTTGTACCGTTCCGAGGCCTGGATAGTCGAGTCTTGCTCCTGAAGTATGACCGACGAACGGATCAATGGTCGGGCTGCCGATAACCTGCATTAATGTTTTTTTATCAAATATTCCGGTCACTGTGTCAATATAGTGATTCGTTAATCCCCTGCCTACCCAGGAATTATGCGGCAAATCCGAATTTAGCCAAAGACGCGGGCTTTCGATCGAACCGGCAGCCATCACCACAACTTTTGAGAGGATTTCCTCAACTTCGCCGGTCCATGTGTTTCGGCATCGTACGCCGACAGCGGAGACATTGCCGCTTGCATCCAGTTCAGTCAATATGTTTGTTGTAAAGGTGTTCGGACGAAAGGTGACATTTCCCGTCTTCATGGCCAACGGAACATAACTGACATTCGTTGATCGCTTTGCCATTTTGTCAAGAGAGGGACCGTAAGGACAGCCATGCTCACAATGTCCGCTCAGCGTACAGCCCTCCATATGACTTAATTGTTCTAATGAATACTCGGGATTCATTAAATTCTCGTTTGGAGGCAAAATCGCATTCGGCTGGGGGCGGTATCCGCTCTCTGTCACATCCAACGTTCGATTAAGCGAAAATCCCGCTTGCTCAGCACCATAAAAGAACAGCGCTTCTTTCGAGGTCATCGGCGCAAACTCTATCGGTAGTGTCTCTTCGACTTTTTCATAATAGGGAATCAGTTCCTTATAACTGATCGGCCACCCTTCATCGATCGCATAAGGAAAAGCGCGTGGTGAATTTGCCCAATAATGAAGGGTTGTGCCGCCAATGCCTGCATTTTGCCATAATAACAAGCCTGGATTAGGGAGGTTTCGATACCAGGGACTGCGTCTGCGGTCCGCCGGTCCGAGCCGGAATTTTCCGCTCACCGGGTTATTCATGTCATGTTCAAGTCTTGTTATTTGCTTCCGATAAAGAGATCCATCCAGGTCTTGCGGGTCGGAGCTTTCCTGCGCTAATCCGCGATGTTGATTAGGCTCGGGCCATTGTTTATTGCCATACCATGGGCCGGCTTCAAGAACAAGCACTTGAATCCCCATTTCCCCAAGCTCCTTTGCGATCACGGGCCCTCCACCACCGGCACCAATGACGATGACATCCGGGTTTTTCATCATTTCCTCCTCATTTCTCGATCGTTTCTATGGTTACTGGTGTTGATTACGAAAAATATTTTTTTGCCAGCAATTCGGCGGTGCGTGTGGCAAGTGCCTGTGTCGTTAAGGTCGGGTTGGGGCCTCCGATGGAATTGTAGTGATTGCTATTGTCTGTAATGTAAAGCCGCTGAACCTGATAGGCTTCGCATGTTGAATCGACGACATACCCCATCCTCATCGTACTTTCGAGATGAATGTAAACGTTAGGCGGGAGAACGCTTCGGTGGATGGTATGTGCTCCGGCCTGCCGTAAAATAGCCGTGGCGATTTTAGCCAATTCCGTTCGCTTTTGCCTGTCTTGCTTCCCGGGAACATAGTGGACGAGCGGGATTGGACCATGTTCATCTTTAATAGTCGGGACGACTTCGACCCTGTTTCGGTAATGAACGTCATCGGCTGTAAAGATCGCAATCGTCAGGCTGTTTTTGTAATGATCCATCGCTTCAGCCAACTGATCCCCGACGATTCTGCCTTCCTGGTCCCAAAAGTCCGAAGCGACAAATTCACTATATCCGACCTCGCTCGTACCGTATACGACTTGGGCGCTTAGCCCCGGGCTTTCCCCTAATGTTTCAATCATTCCGAGCCCTGGATAGTCAAGGCGCGCTCCAGATGTATGACCGATAAAGGGAGCTGCGCTCGGGCTGTCGAGAAGCTGCATCAATGTCTGCTCGTCAAATGTCCCCGTGACCGTGTCCATAAAATGATTCGTCAGCCCTCTTCCAACCCAAGGGTTATGCGGTAAGTCGGAATTGAGCCACAGGCGTGGACTTTCAACGGCCCCCGCGGCCATAACGACTACTTTAGCCTGGATTTCCTCGCTTTCTCCAGTCCATGTATCGCGGCATCTTACACCAACAGCAGAAGGGAGACCATCAGCTCCTGTTTCCGTTAATATTTTTGTTGTAAATGTATTTGGACGAAAGGTCACGTTCCCCGTCTTCATCGCCAATGGCACATAGCTTATGTTCGTTGATCGTTTCGCCATCCGTTCAAGAGATGGCCCGTAAGGACAGCCCTGGGCACAATGCCCGCTTAATGTACAGCCCTCCATATGACTTAATTGCTCTAATGAATATTCGGGGTTCATCAGATGTTCGTTTGGAGGCAGAATCGCATTTGGCTGAGGCCGATACCCGCTCTCTGTCACATCCAACGTCTGATTACGTGAAAAGCCGGCCTTTTCCGCCCCATAATAGAACAATGCTTCCTTTGAAATCGTCGGCGCAAATTCCACCGGTAAGGTGCTTTCCACTTTTTCATAATAGGGGATCAGCTCTTCATAGCTTAGAGGCCACTCGCTGATCGCTTCAGGGAACGCCCGGGGAGAGTTACCGTAGTAATGCAGAGTCGTTCCTCCAATGCCAGCATTTTGCCACAATACCGCTGGATCCGGGACATCTCTGGTCCAGGGGCTGCGCCTTCGATCGGCCGGACCCCAGCGGAACTTTCCACTGACGATATCATTCATATCATTTTCCCGTCTTGTCAGCTGTTGGCGGTAGAGCGCCCCGTCTAAATCAGCTGGATCAGAGCTTTCTTTAGCTGAGCCGCGATGCTGATTCGGATCAGGCCATTTTTTGTTGCCAAACCATGGACCTGCGTCAAGGACGAGTACTTGAATGCCTAATTCACCTAACTCCTTGGCGACAACCGCCCCGCCGCCGCCTGCACCGATAATAATGACATCTGGATTTTTCATTATGCGTTTTCCTCATTTCTCGGCATTTTCATCAAAAACCCGCGAAAGTCGCGATAACCTAACGAAACACCTGGGTATCCGACTTGCTGCCAGCTTAAAGGGAAAAACTGAAGGCGCCGCTTATCAGGTGGCAGCAGTCTTGTTGTACCGTAAGCCGACCACTCGGAATAATAGCCAAATAAGGATAAACGGTTTAAGGCGTCTGTCACATATTTCACCATTCCGGCGTTATTCGTATAAGGAGACGGTAAAGAATTAACATCGACACTCAAGTCCTCAAGAGCAGCTAACACTCTGATCCGATCCTCACGGAGAAGGCTGGAAAAGGCCCCTCTGGCATTTGATTTTTTCGAGGGAGTTTGCAGTTGACCGGCAGCTATAAGCTGTGCTGCCGCTGAATCCAGCATCAAGGCAGTTGGATAGGCGAGCGGGATCGGGGTCAGAAAGAACTGCTGCTGAATCGTAATTTCATGATTAAGCGCATGAATGACATACTCATGAACATTCATATCTGAATCAATAAAATACGAACCGTGCTGCATCGGAGGAGTTTGGGGGACTAAAGCATCAGTCAGCGCTTGAAAGGTCTCACAGACATATTCGTGAAAGGGGGTGGAAAGCTTAATAATCAATCACCTCTTTTATAAACGGAATAGTACCATTTATATAAGGGAGTTGGGTTTTTATGTTTATTGTTTTGAAGATTTGGCAATCGAATGGAAAAATATAATTCAGTCTAAAATGACTCGGTGTTCGGCACAATTTAACGAGTTGGCTGAGGGTAGAGAAAGAACAGCAATTTAACGTTGCTTTTATGAAACGGTCACGATAAAATCAAATACATACCAGTCAGTTTTTAAATTTATTGCATCTACCAAAAATAGGAGGGACAAGGAAGTTGGAATTGATAAGTTGCAGGCAGGGGGATGAACATGACGGAGAAAAATAAATTTCAACTCAAAAGAGAAGCTACCTATACTAAGTTGATTGAAGCTGGGTTTGAGGTTTTATGTCAGAAAGGTTATTCAGGGGCTTCTGTTGATGATATTGTCCAGCAAGCGGGATTTACGAAGGGGGCTTTCTATGTGCATTTTAAGACTAAGGAACAGTTCATGCTCGATTTGCTGACTTACCGAAAAGAAAGGCGGGCAGAGATTCATCTCCCTTTTATTTCATTGATTGAAACCGGCTCTTCATTAGAACAGATCATTCGGGAGTCGATGGAAATCATCGTTGGACAATTGCAGAAGACACCGGAATGGATTCTAGTCTATGTCGATTTCTACATGCAGGCTAAACGTCATTCGAATTCGAGAGCCGTGTATCAGACTCTTTATGATGATTGGATTAGTGAAATTCGAAATTTTATCGACCTGTTGAGAGCAAATCAATTTTTACCACAAGAAACAAACTCCTTAGAAATAGCGAAGATGTTCTATGCTTATTTAGATGGTTGTCTGCTCCATGACAATCTATACAAGGAAATGTTAAACGTCCCTATGGTGACTAAGGGATTCCTGGCGATACTTAATAGTAAATAGGAGGAGACTTTTGGGGGAGGGAGGTTGGAAATGTTGAATTGGCATATGAAGTTCGCTCTACTATTGATTGTAACATTTCTTTGTTTGGGATGGGGGGACTTGCTGATTTCTAATCACCGTGCGGTCTATGCAAGTGATGTTAATTGGCAAACGGTGGGCGAAGCAGGATTTTCAGAAGGGGCTGTCGCCGCTGGCAACTCGATGATCACCACGGTATCAATTGACGTGGATGAGGGTGTGCCCTATGTTGCATATGCAGATGAATCAAAGGGTGGTAGGTTGGTCGTACAGGCATATAACGGGGCAATTTGGGAATTTGTAGGGGAGGAAAATGGTATTTCGGATAATGAAGCGTCAGGGATTTCACTCGTTCTTTATGATGGGACACCTTATGTCGCTTATACTGGAGAGGAAGACTTCGGGCCGGACAAAGTATATGTAAAAAAATATAATGGAACCACTTGGGAGTCGTTGGGAAGCGAAGTGGGGTATACAAGCGCCACCACAACCTCTTTAAGCGTATATGAAGGGACACCTTATGTCGCTTTTGTTAATAATTCAACTGGGAGTATCGGAGCGTACAGTTTTAGTGGGGGCGGATGGAGTTCTTTGGGGTCATCTGGATTATCGCGAGGGAGCAGTGTTTCGATCGATGTTTATGAGGGCACGCCTTATCTTGGATACAGGAGCTTGACCCCTCAAGCAATTGTTGCGAAGTTGAACGGAAGTATATGGGAATCGCTGGAACAGGCAAGCTTGTCTACGGTAGGAAGTCAAAAAACGATCATGCAACTTGATAACGGAACTCCTTATGTGGCGTATTTTACCCCACAGTCAAAGGCGACCGTGACGAAATATATTGGGGAAGATGGATGGGAATCTGTAGGAACGCCAGAGTTTTCACCAAATGGATCGTACACGGCTTTTGCCATGGATGTAGGCATTCCTTATTTTGGCTTCAGGGATTCATCATCTTCAGAGAAAGCGACGGTCATGACGTTTGACGGAAGCGTATGGAAGACAGTTGGTACTGCTGGATTTTCACAAGGTGAGGTCGGCAATTTGGCGTTCACTATAGATGATGGAAGCGCCTATTTGGCCTATATCGATGAAGCCAATGGCGACAAAGCTACGGTGATGAAATATGACCTCTATCAAATTGCAGAGTTTGCTGATCAGACGCTGGCGCATCTTAAGACTGGTTACGTTTCAGGAACACAGGAGAAAAAAAAGATCACGATCCAGCGCGCGTACTCAGGTAAATTGGATAATCTTACGGTTCGTTTAACGGGTAAAGATGCCGATAGTTTTACGATCAGTCAGCCGCTAGAAGCAACGCTGGATAATATGACTCCGGAGACGACGTTTACGGTGCAAGCGAAGGACACGTTGGGAAGGGGAACGTACACGGCGACCATCGTAGTGGAAGCGGATCATGCAAGGGCACAGGAATTCGCAGTGACTCAGTCGGTGTTGCTGCAGACCGCTAAACCGAGTGCAGAACCTTTAGGAGGGAGGGTACCGCATGGGGAAACGGTTACGCTGACGACAACAACGGCTGGAGCGGCGATCCACTACACGACGGATGGCAGCGAGCCGACAAGCAGCAGCGCGGAATATACCTCCCCAATCGAAGTTACGGCTGACATGACCATCAAGGCAATTGCTGTGAAAGACGGGATGATGGATAGCGAAGTGATGGAAGAACATTATACAATTCAGGCTTCCGAACAAGTCGCAAGACCAGCTGCAACTCCAGCAGGAGGAGCAGTTGAGACAGGAACAGCCATTGCATTAGCAACAGTGACGTCTGGGGCGAAGGTCTACTTCACGACGGATGGCAGCGAGCCGACAAGCAGCAGTGCGGAATATACCTCCCCAATCGAAGTTACGGCTGACATGACCATCAAGGCAATTGCTGTGAAAGACGGGATGATGGATAGCGAAGTGATGACTGAACAATACACAATCGCAACGAAGCTGGAACCGACGAATCTGACTGCGTCGGCGGGTGATCGTTCTGTTACGTTAAAATGGAATGAAGTCATTGGAAAAGGTACTGTGACTTATATGGTTTACCAAGTGGAGGGTTCATCAGCTCCAGATGATCCAGCAAACTGGCGACCTATTCAAGCTACTATTATGGACAGCAGCTATACTGTTACCGGACTGACGAACGGCAAACCTTATACGTTTGCCGTAAAGGCGAATGATGCTGAAGGTGACAGCGACTTTTCCAATATAGCGACAGCGACCCCAAGAGCAACGCCAGAAAGTGGAGGCTCGGGTGGCAGCAGAGATCGTCCTGTTCCTGTTTTATCCGACGATGCTCATCTGACGGAGCTTCAAGTGTGGGCTGATGACATAAATCTGACGCTCAGCCCAGCATTTTCTTCCGGTGTAATGAAATACAGAGGAGATACGGAAGCCGAACAAGTGGACATTATGGTAAAAAGGGCCGACTCTGGGGCAAAAGTGATGCTGAGGGATAAAGTCTTGATGAACAGGGCCACAGTCGATCTTGAGGAAGGCGACAATACATTTGTGTTGATCGTGCAGGCGGAGAATGGCACAAAAAAGAACTATACACTGACTCTTACCCGTAAAGCGCTACTGCCAGCTGAACCAGCTGAATTTACTGACATTGCGGGACACTGGGCGGAAAGCGAGATTAAGCGTGCCACATCGGAAAGTATCGTCAACGGCTATCCGAACAGCGTATTCAAACCGAATCATCCTATCACCCGCGCTGAGTTTACCGTCATGCTGGCAAATGTGTTGGAACTGGAGGGGGAGGGAGCGACACTGGTGTTTTCAGACATCGACCAAACTGGATGGGCGAATCCAGCTCTCGCTCAGGCAGTACAGGAGGGGATTGTTACCGGTTACGAAGATGGAAGCTTCCGACCGAATGCACCTATCACTCGAGCGGAAGTCGCTGTCATGGTGGCACGAGCGCTAAAGGTAAATGACAAAGCTTATGCATCAACCAGCTTTACTGATGACAAAGACATTCCGCAGTGGGCAAAAGCCTCGGTGGAAGCGATTCATCAGCAGGGGCTTGTGAATGGACGTGAAGGGGAACGATTTGTCGCGAATGATAAAGCGACAAGGGCAGAGACGACAATTATTCTTCTGCGGATGTTAGAGACAAAGAGAGACAGTTGAAGGAAAGATAGGATAAGATAAGATGAGCAATCCTGCGTGGGGATAACTACTCAGTGGTAAGTGGTGTCTGTGCCTTGTTTAAACAGACCGCCCCCTCATTTGAGGATATTTGTCGAGAAGTCGTAACTATGTAGGAGATGTCGGGAGAGGTTGTAGTTTCCTTCCCTTCGGCCTTTTCCCCGACATGATTTTAGTCACTTTACCTTAAAAGACACCTTTTAAGCATGATAGAAGTACTTGTTGATTAGGCCTTGCATAGGAAACAAATCTATGACTTATATAAACTTTTAGTCATGAACGAGGACTGATGTAATACTTTGGTACACACGAAATTGTCTACTCCATTTTGAAACGGAAATATAGGATAATAGCGATAGAGAAGAGAGGAGAGTGAGTAGCTTGAATCGGGCGAAAGTGATGCTGGTCGAAGATGATGTAGACTGGAGCAACGGCTTGCAGGCGTACTTTTCCAACGAAACCGGGTTTACGATCACTTCCTGTGTAGACAATATGGAAGCCTGTATGGCAGAGCTCAATCAAACACCGGTTGATGTCGTGCTGATGGACATTATTTTAGGGGATGCGAAGGCAACTGGATTGGATGCTGCACTGGATATTACATACAAGTATCCTGCGGTAAAGGTGATTATAGTAAGCTCATTGGAAGATGATGATGAAGTGTTTAATGAAGCGTTTTTGAACGGGGCATACGACTTTGTTTATAAAAATGAGTTTGAACAAATTCCTGCGGTTATTGCCAATGCGATGAGTGAACAGGTTACGAAATACGGGCCAAGGCTGAAAAAACTCGTATATGACAAGAAAAAGAAGCTGCTAAATCCGTATGATGTCGTGCTGTTGAAGCTTATACGGGAAGGGAAGACGCAGCAGGAAATTGCTGATATGAACAGTGTAAGCCTGTCAGCAGTGAAAAAACGAGTCGGCCGGATATTGGAGAAATTTCACTGGAGTCGCCCGACGAAAGAGTTAGCAGATAAATGCCACAAATGGGGGCTGCTGGAGTAAGGAGAGTCGGGACATGATCGTTGCTTTTTTCTTGCTGTTATTTTTCGTGATGACACCGATGAGTTTATATTTACTGGCGAAGCATGGTGAAAACCGTCTGCTCGTGTGGGGAGCGCTACTTTTGTTTACGGCGGGCTTGAGCGGGCTGCAAGTCGGATTGGAAAAAATTATCCTTCCGCATATAACCTCCTTAGGGGCCGGTGACACGGCTGTGACGGTGTTGTCTGTTTTAACGGCCTTTTTGAATATCATTGTCCATTCGTTCCCTTACTATTTGATCCTCGTCTTCTTCATTCATTTCGCCGGTTATCCGAAAACGGTGGTGACTGTCCTGCTGCTCGTTCCGGTATTGCTGGCGTTTGTCTTTACAGATGCGTATACGACTTCCTGGATGAATTATTCGTATATTTTGAGCTGGGGAATTCCGTATATGCTCGCTTCGATTATCTTATTTGTCAAAGGGATGCTGAAGATAGAAAAAGAGAAGGTCAAGAAGCTGCAATATTTTGGTCTCGGGATGATCATCTTCATCCCTGAAGCGTTTTTACTGATTCTTCAACTGGAGGGCAGCTATTTTCAATCACCTGTTGAGCTATTAATCCTGATTCCGATTCTATGTCTGTTCAGTTTGCTGGCAGGCTTGATTTTATATGGATACAATGTTTTTACACGCTTCCAATCGACGGCTGTACTCACGAAGATGCAGCTTGGGACGAGCTTGATGCAGCACGCATTTAAAAACGCGATCTCAAAAAATAAATTATATGCGCTTACTATAAAACGGAGCCTTGAAACGAAGCAATATGAAGAAGTTGATGATCATCTGAACAGCTTGCTGCGTTCCAATGATCATCTGATGGACATGGTGTCAAAGCTGTCCTACCTAACACGGCGAAGGTTGAACGTCGAGCTTGAACCGACTGATATTGCGCTAGTGCTGGAGGAAGTGATTGATGAGTTTGTTCATACCCCGGTTTCGTTTGAAAAGCAGTTTTCATCAGTAAAACTGGCTGTTGATCGGACGCTGATGACAGAATGTTTTTCAAATATTATTAGTAATGCAGTCGAAGCAATCGATGGTCAGGGACAGATTACAATTATTATGGAAAAAACGAAGCGTCATGTGAAGATTCATTTTACAGATACCGGCAGAGGAATGGATAAAGAGCAAATAAACAACCTATTTGAACCCTTTTATTCAACGAAGCATAAGTCAGGATACAATTTTGGCTTGGGCATGTTTCATGTTAAAAAAATAATGAATGCGCATCGGGGAAAGGTAAAAGTAACGAGTCAGCCCGGCCGAGGAACGACGGTTACATTAATGTACCCTGGACGTGAAAAGGAGTCTCTGTAATGGAGGCTTTTTTCTATTGCATGTTAACCAGGGTGCATACGAAAGTGTCTACTTACATTTTCAGAAGACTGGAAATACAATAGGAAAAGTATGAATTTTTAATTGGCAAGGCACAAAATCCTGGTGAAAAGCGGAAAAGGACAGAGTGGGAGTGTACAGCGAAAATGAACGCTGCAGGAAGTGACTCCTTTAATTTTCATACTGCAGGGTTGTCAACACGAAAAAAGTACAGGGAGTAATGCTGGAATGGAACGTATATTAATTTGTGATGATTCTCATTTTTTTCGGACGATGTTAAAAGATATCTTTGAAAAACTGGGCCATACCGTTGTCGATGAAGTGTCCAATGGCGCCGAAGCGGTTCAAGCATATGAATACTACCAGCCTTCATTAGTCACTTTGGACATTGCGATGCCGGGAATCGACGGTATTCAGGCCCTCCAGATACTGGTGAAGGCTTTTCCGAAGGCGAAGGTAATCATTATAAGTGGAAATAGGAGTCAGGATCTGCTTTATCAAGCTTTGCGAAGTGGCGCCAAATACTATATTGCGAAACCGATCACCGAGGAAAAGATTATGGAGGCTTTTAAACAGTTAAACTTATAGGGAAAGACGGACCTTTTGCTATTTTGACGGTGAAAGCTGGCGGGTATCGAAGCGGCTGAAAAAGTACGATTTTCACTTTTTCAGTGGTCTCGCACATCCCGTCGTTGCCGATATTTGGTCATAAATGTTGAACTGATGTCAGACAATAAGCTTTATTTTTTAGAGAATAGGCTGGGCCAAAAGGTAGTTTTTTTACCCTTTTCCAAGCTCATAAACAAATGGATGGAACCGCTACGATCTTTCAAAGCCCGTTGTTAGTGGAGTTCTCACAACGGGCTAAGTGGAAAGTGTTGTCATTGCTACTCCATGCTACCTAGTTTTGTCTCATCTTCATTATCGTTTCCTCACTTACCATCCAGATAATTTTCCAGCCGATCCCAAGTTTCAGTGATGCCCTGAAGCATACCCATGTCCATAACAGACTTAAGAGCTTCTGCAGACGCATATTCAGCACGGTTAATTAGCTTTGTCTTACCATCGAGTTCAATGAATTCTAATGTAATCTCGGTAGACGGCATATTCTCGTCGATATTCCCTTCAGCATCCGAAAAGTAATCGGTGTAAATGATTGTCTCCGGTTCGATAATATCCTTGTAAATGACTTTGCCCCAAGATTCCATTCCATAATATTCACCTTGATTTCGATCCGTACACTTCATGCAGAAGTGCCATACACCGCCCGGTTGAAAATCGATGTGGCAAACCGGAAGTTCCCAACCGTTAGGTCCCCACCAATGCTTGAGATGCTCCGGTTCTTTAAACATGTTGAACACGAGATCACGTGGTGCATCGAAAATGCGTTCGAGTACCAGAATGCGATCATTTTCAACTCGGGAAATTATTTCGTTATTTGACATCCTACTTTCTCCTCCTCATACTGTGATTGTTTCATTCCTATTAATTTAACGGTTTTTTGCCCTGTAGCACATTAAGATAATCGTCCAACCGATCCAACCTGGCTTCCCATAATCGGCGGTAAGAATCGAGCCACTTGTCGAGTTCTTGAAACGGTTCAGGCTTCAGACTGTAAATTCGACGATTGGCCACTGGTTGAACCTCGACAAGACCAGCGTCGCAAAGTACGCGGAGATGTTTGGAAGTTTGGGGCTGATTGAGTTGTAACCGATTCGCAATCTCTCCTACAGGCAGCGGTCCTTGCAGCAAAAGGTCGACGATATCTAGGCGATTGGGCTCAGCCAGGGCACTGAAAGTTTGTTCGTTCATGTTGAACCCTCTCCCCAACTTTTAATTTTTAATTGATGAACGCTGTAGTTGCTTCAGAAATTCACCTCCGTATTTTCATCTATGCATGTCAAAAGCAATCATGTTGTTGAAAACATTATGCCATATTGGGAATATTCTTGTAAAGGAATATATTAAAATTTGAATGTGATTTAATTTATAGAGCTGTTTTTTGTTGACTTTGGAGACATGCAAATTAGACTGATGGAATAAATACCAAATATGTCAAAGGGAAGTACTGGAAAAGTGATATAATGAGAAAAAAGGTTGAGGATGAGGATGGGGATAAAATGAAGGTCAAAATAGTGGTCATCATAAGTTGCTTGTTTATTAGTTTGATAGCCTGTTCATACACAGACGCTTTTATCGTTAGGGGCGAGAGCGAGTCTTGGGATGCGACAATTGATTATTCGATAGCTGAAGATTATTTGGAATACACGGGCATGATCACTTTTAAAGGAGAGGGAGCGGTGGAAGCTCTCTCGTATGAGATAAATTTTCCTCCGTCTTTCGGCAGAAGGACAACTGGGAGCTTGGAGGCTTCGGAAGAAAATCAAAAGGTTTTTTCATTGGGAACCAGTGGGGGCAATCATAATAGAGATATTGAGATTATTCAAGAGGAAATTCAGAATGCCGCCATTACGGTCTCATGGATGACAAAGGAAGGAGAGTATGAAGAAACCATTCGTTTTTCCAAAGAAAAATAAATGTTCTATGCTTCTGGCTTAAGGGAGAGAGGATGTGGTGTTTTGAAACGTGAAGAGGTAATGGCTTTTTTCGCATTCTCAATTGGAATGCTGCTAGTCTTTATTATTCAGATCGTCCAATTTCAGTTGAGGTATTCTGGTATGGATTTTATGATTGAAGGAAGAAGAGTGGCAGGACCACCAGCAGGATTTGAACTCTTTATTGCACCTACCTTTTTTTTTCTGGCGGGTTTTTATTTTCTTCATGTTTTAAACAAGAAGAAAAAGAATAATATCGATAAAAAGTGATAATTCGTGCTGGGGCTGCGCGGCTTCTTCGGGGTGTGTCAAAATTTGATACCCCCTTTTTTCGATACCGCTTGAAACTGACGTCGCGTCATCTTGTATAATGACCTCGAGGTTCTTTAGGCAGTGATCTTGTAGATAGGACTGAAAGGAGCAGGAAATGATTTCGATCCAAGTCTTAACGAAGCAAACCGGTATGACAGTGCGCACGCTGCGTTATTACGATCAAATCGGACTTGTGAAGCCGAGTAGTCGGACAGAGGGAGGGCACCGTTTATACAGTGAAGATGATGTGAAGAAGCTGCAGCAGGTCGAGTTTCTGAAGGCGGTTGGATTTCGGCTGCAGGAAATTCAAGATATGCTAACCGAGCCGAAGTGGAATTGGTCGGCCGGCTTGAACAAGCAAATGAGCTATGTTCAGGAGGAGCGCCGCAAGCTGGATAAAATGGAAGCTTCGTTACGAGGCTTGATGCACACTCATGTGATGGAAGGCGAAGTGAGTATGGAGATGCTTGAGCAATTGATTACATTGAGCAGGCGGGAGAAAGCGCAGAAGAAGCACTTTCGAGAAACGTATTTTAATGAACATGAGGACACGCTTTGGGAGCGGTTGCCAAACGTCAATCGTGACGATCCCGATTCGCTCGAATGGATCGGTCTGCTTGGACAGTTAAAAAAAGTACAGGGCGACGGGCCGGAAGCGGTGTCTGTGCAGCGCATCATCCGGCGGATGGCTGAGAAGTTGGAGGATACGTTTGGTGACGAACCGTTATTTTTAGAGAGACTGTGGGAAGTTCGCAAATCGCCAGAACAGTCGAATCAGGTTCAGTTTTATCCACTGGAGCCGTCCTTTCTCGATTTTATCGAAGCGGCTTATGTGGTTTATGAACGGGATCAAGGCAAAGATTCCAATGAGAGGAGCCGGTAAGGATGCCTACAGCTTATCTCGTAATGGCAGTCGTCAGTATAGCGGCGCTGACCGCTATATTCACTTACCGCCGCCATAGGATGGTCGCCATGCTTGGTTGGATCGGTTGGCTGTTGATTAGCGCTTATTTTCTTGTTGAGTATGTCGTGATTTTGAATGTGGCCGCGCCATATGATTTTTTCCATCAGCCGATGAGCGACCTCGGAGTGACAGTTTGTGGTGAGGATGCATATCTGTTGACGACGAACGACATTTGTTCGCCGTACCATTTGCTCATCAATTGGTCGTTCGCGCTTTCCGGTATAGCAACGATTGCTGGTGCACTCGGCCTTCGCACCTGGTGGCCGGCTGGAAAAAAGGTCGATATCGCGCTCTGGCTGCTCGTCGTGCACGGGCTGAGCAACATTGCGGCGGGGCTGGTTCCGGCTGATGTGGATTTTTGGCTGCATACGCTCGGTTCGATTCCTGGTATGGTCGTGCAAATTCCGGCACTGCTGCTACTCGGTCTGGCGATTCGCAAGTCCAAGCCGCTGTTGGCATGGTGGACATTCATTTGCTGGGTGGGAACGACCGGAGCGCTCATCTTGCTTTTTTATCAGCCTGAATGGATGAGCCTGCCAGGAGGCTTGTTGCAGCGTGTTCTCTATGCAACGGTTTATCTGTGGATGGGAGCAGTAGCGCTGACCATATGGAAGCAGCAGCGATTTTCAGCCTAGCTGTGCTATGATGGGGAAAAGGAGGCGATTGTGATGGCTTCAGTTAAAACATTGCGTATATGTGATCAGGGACATCGCTATTATAAAAGCAGCGACTGTCCGACATGCCCGACATGTGAGCAGGAACGCAAACCCACGTCCGGATTTCTTGCGGTGCTGTCGGCTCCGGCTCGGCGGGCGCTTGAGCATGCCGGCATTACGACGTTAACAGAGCTGGCGAGCTATCTGGAAAAAGAGATTTTGCAATTGCACGGCATCGGCCCTTCCTCACTTCCAAAGCTGAGAGCCGCTTTGGAGGAAGAGGGCTTGTCGTTTAAAATGGAAGATTTCTAATTGATAAATGGAAAAGGAAGCAACTTTTTTTCTTGGAAGAAAAGGCTGCTTCTTTTTTATTTAGAATGTTCGTGCTTGATAAGGCATTCCTTCTCCTTCTTCGCAGTAACGCGTTAAACTGTACAGGAAGATCGCCCAATTATAATTGCAGAACCGGTAAAAGTTAGTGACCTCCTGCCAGTTGGCGTGACAGAGCGTTACAACAGTTTGATTCTGTTTTTCTTCTAATTCAAAAGTGACCGTTGTTCCGATCCATTCAGGGTCTGAATCGACACAGAGCCAGACGACTTTCTGATTGGGGACTAGCTCGACGACCTCCATCTTCGTTATGTCTTTCTTGCCAAATTGAAATACGTTAACTGCTCCGATATATTCCTGAACGAGAAGTTCTCTCGTCCAAACTTCAGCAAGCCCCTCCGCTGAGGTTAGCGCTTGATACACCTGCGCAGCCGGAGCATGAATCATTTGCAGCTGTTCAATATTCGCCATATCTCTCATCCTCCCGTTTTATTTTATTATAAAAAATTATCGAGCTACGCATTTCTTTTCAATTGCGAAGGTGAGAGATTTTGTCATTTCATTTTCCCTAGCCGTTCCAGTTTGTTCATGACACTATCCGGTCCAGTGAAAACGGATCCGCCCTCTTTCAAGGTTTCGCGGATGAGTCCGACGAGGGTGTCTTTGTCTGCTTGGACGTTAGCGAGCCAAGCCTGGGATTCTGAGGTTGCTGGCTCATGTTTAGCCCCCCATAATGACAAATCAAGTAAAATCGGTATTAAATCCAGCCCGGCCTCTGTTAATTGGTAGAGGTCTTTTCTTTTGTCTGATGGGTGCGGCTGCTTCGTTAAAATTCCTTTTTGAGTGAGAGTTGTCAGGCGGTTGGTTAGAATGTTGCGGGCGATTCCTTCATCTGAGGCAAGAAACTCCCCGAACGTTTTCTTATCTGCGAACACAATATCTCTAATAATTAAGAGCGACCATGAGTCGCCAAGCAGATCAAGAGAATAAGAGATCGGACAGTCCGACCGTCTGCTTCGTTTCGTTTTTTCCATATGAGGTCCCCCTTGACTGATAGCTTTTTACTCATTATAATTCAAGTTAGTTTCAAAAAGCAACTGAAATAAAAGGAGGTTGAAACGATTGAACTATTTATTCATTTATCGTGGAGGGCAGGTTCCGGAGGAGAAGGCTGAGCAAAATATTCGTGATTTATGGCAATGGCTGGATGAGCTAAAGGAGAACGGTTATGAAGTGATACGTTTTGCGGGAAATGGCAGAAAAACGGTTACGAACGATATGGTTTCTGATTATGATGGAGACGTATTTGGCATTTCCATTATCGAAGCAGATTCGCTGGAAGAAGCCACCTCGTTAACGGCAAATTGGCCTGAATTGCCGTACGGAGGAAAAATCGACATTGTCGAAGCGCTGTAAAAAGAGGAGGGACATGTCCGACCGTATGTACATTAGACGATCTTCTGTGTTTATCAGAGTTGAGGTCAAAAGCAAAGCTGGATATGGGCTGATGAAGCAGCAATTTCTTCCGTTGATGCAAACGTACACGGTATGGGGGCATCCTCTGCGCCAGAGGTTCGTTCATGCTTTATTTGCCGGCACTGGATGTTTATCTTACAGGCAGCTTTAATCAGACGGCGTACCAGGTGAAAAGCATGAACGATCTGTTTTTGAATGTTATTCGAAAGTTAGCGAAGCTCTCCTGAATGAAACGTTTCAAACCTATACAAGGCGGATGTTCTTACACCGCCTTTTTCGTGTGAAAAAAACCTGTCTCCATCTCTATTAAACTAGAAAAAAGTTGTTAGCTTATATGACAGAGCGATAGACATGATTCTTTTTATCGTGCTAAGATTCAGTTATTTTCAACAAGTTAGAAAAGGGAGATGGAGAATGATGCCAACTAGTAATGACGTGAAAAAACGAATCCGATCACCCCGAAATTCGGCCTCTGAAGCCGACGAGGCAAGGTGCGTACATAGGAGAAAGCCACGCTTTCTCGCCCTTATTGTCATGATGGTGGCTATCATCGGATTAGCGCCGATGAACAGTGCGCTAGCCCTGATGAGCCTGCCATCAGATAATGGAGTAGAATGGGAGTTTCACGATGCCGCTCCGCCTAATCTTGATACAGGCAGTATTCGGCGGGCAAGTGGAACGCCGATGCAAGGGTTTGGGAATATTTTTGTTCAAGTGTCGACCTCACCTGAACCGCGGCTAAATGGAGAAATGATGCGCGGCTTTGGGCTGGAATTCGATGGAGATAATACGTTTGAAACGAATCAATCTGTGAATCTCGGAGATGTCTTGATTACACGTGAAATCTATTTTGACGAGGAAGCGAATACGGCACGATTTTTTGATACATTTACGAATATAGCAGATGAGTCCGTGACGGTCGATGTATCGTTTGGCGGCTCTGTCGGGTATGGGACAGGAGACAACCATGGTGCCATTCAAGCGACGTCAAGCGGTGATCTGGAAGTCGATGGGGACGATGCGTGGCTGCTTGTCGCAACTCCTGATGAAGAAAATCATCCAGTCGGGGTCGTGCTAGGAAGCCCTGAACCGTTTGCCGGTGCCTTGCAAGGCACGGGGAACCAGCAGCGAAATCCATTTGAAACACCGCTGGCAACAACCGGTCATGAGGCTAATTTTTTCGGATTTCTTCATCAATTGGAAATTGAACCCGGAGAAACGAAGTCGCTTGCCAGATTTGTTGTGACAGGGGAGGCCGGAGAAGAAGGGGCCGGGCAAACAGTGGCATCAATGGAGCAGCTGGCTGAGCAACCGGACTTTACGAATTTGACGACGGAAGAGCTGTGTACGATTGGCAACTGGGATTTAGCGCAGTTGCCACAGTTTGATGAAGCCGCCTGTCCAGAGCTGACGAGATTGGATGTGCCGCAGGCTCCGGCAGAAGCAGACATGTACACGACTGCTGAGTATGATGTGACGAACAAAACAATCGCTGAGCTGCAACGGGATTTGGCTGCGGGTGTGACAACATCGGAGGAAATTACCCGTGCTTATCTGGATCGAATTGCCGCCTATGACGGAGGGCCATTAGGATTCCATGCCTTTATCCATGTGGCAGAAGATGCACTTGAACAGGCAAGAGCGGCAGATCAAGCCCGCAGCAATGGAGAAGAAGGAGCGTTGCTCGGTATCCCGATTGCGATCAAGGACATTATTGATACAAAGGATATGCCGACGACCGGCGGTTCCCGGGCGCTTGACGGATGGGAGCCGAAAGCGGATGCCTATCAAGTGGAACAGTTGCGAGAGGCGGGAGCTGTGATCATCGGGAAAACAAATACATCCGAATTTGCAAACTCAGGCAGCTTTAGTGAAAGTGGCTGGATGCAAACGTGGAACGCCCTTTATCCATCGAAAACGTCCTTTGGATCAAGCGGTGGGTCTGCGGTTTCTGTCGCAACGAGCATGGCTCCGGCGGCGTTAGGCTCTCAGACGGGTGTGTCCTTGTACGCGCCGACGGTCGGATCGAGCTTGACGACGTTCCGCGGCACGGATGGAATGGCAAGTGTGCGTGGCGTTATGCCGCTTACATGGGGCCAGGATTACGTCGGTCCTATTGCGAGAACGGTAACGGATTTGGCTTATCTTCTCAATGTTACAGCTGGAACGGATGAGCTTGATATGTTGACAGCAGATGCGGACAGCTATAAGCCGGATGATTGGACCGAATATCTTGATCGCAACGCCTTAGAAGGAAAGCGGATCGGCTATATTCCTTCCTCTTTCGAGTCATCCTATGCTGATGATGGAACAGGAGAAGCGACGATCGAGCACTTTGCTGACCTTGAAGCAGGCGGGGCGACGATGATTGAGATGAGCGAGCCGCCAAGTGCGGGAGATCGGCCGAGTCTCAATATGAATGGCGAAGGCTGGGCGCGATATATTGAACTGCATGAAGATTTTCCATATGAAAATGGCGAACAAGTACGTTCTTCTCCTGATGTGCTGTTATACAACCAACGTGAATACGAAGAACGGGCGCGAATGACGGAAGAAGAAGTTGAGCAATGGATGGAATACAGAGCGCGCTACAAAGAAGTGATCGCTGAATGGATGGATGAATACGAAGTTGACGTCGTCGTTTACCCGGGCTTTATCAGTGATGTGTACAATAACGACAGCGCGGCCAGTCAATTAACTGCGGACCGGGCAACTGGTGTCCTCACTTCAAATGTCGGGCTGCCGACAGTCGTCGTACCAGTGGGCGTTAATCCGCACGGCTATTCGATTTCGATGCAGCTGGTCGGGCGCGCCTGGGATGATGGGGATGTGCTCGGCATGGGGTATGCACTGGAGCAGTTGACGCAGGCTCAGCTGCTGACTGAGTTCGCGCCACCGCTTGAGCAGAGACCGATTGAGGAGCCTCGCTTTACCGATGTTGGAAGCCACTGGGCAGCTGATTATATTGACTCTCTTGTAGAGCTGGGGCTGATTTCAGGGTATCCGGACGGTACGTTTAGACCGAATGCCAGCATCAGCCGGGCAGAAGCAGCAAGAATTATCGCAAGAGAATTAGGACTGGAGGCTGGAGAAAGCACCTTTGCCGATGTGGCGGCAGGGCACTGGGCAGCCGGGGATATCGGCGCGGTGGAGAGTGCCGGAATTTTGACCGGATATCCGGACGGTACATTTAAGCCGGATGGCAGACTGAGCCGCCAGGAGATGGCCGTTATTCTAGTTAGAGCTTATGAACTAAGTGGAGACAGTTCCGACTCTTTCAGTGATGTGAGTGAAGATTCATGGTCCTATCCGTATATAGCGGCCTTAACGAGCAATAACATAACTTCTGGATATTTGGATGGTACATTCAGGCCACAGCGCGATATTACGAGAGCTGAATTCTCGGTTATGGTGGCGCGAGTTATTGAATAAATAGTCAAAAGGAACCCCGCGATTCTTTTCTGGAGTCGCGGGTTTGCTGTGTGTGGAGGAGCGGGAAATGTTAGCGAAATGCTAATTTAGTTTTACATGCTGATTTTGTAAGAACGAATTCGTTGTTTTCCACTTGCGATTTGAAGAAGATTAAGGTCGACCAATTTATGGAGGATGTCTCTGGCGTAACAATCGCTGATTCTGAGATGCTGTGCACACTCTTGCGGGGTAAAGGGTCGAAGCAAACGGCGGGCAAAACGGACAACTTCGGCTTCAAGCCAGGATAATTGGGAGGGCGCGTCCGTTGACATGAATTTACCAATGAAGGAAAGCACCAGCTGTTGGCATTGCTTAGGCTCGTCCCTGATTGACAGATAGGCAATAGGTAAAAATGTCCAGCCATTCAGAGCCAATAATGAGTGTAGCCAGCATTAATCTTTAAAACGTCTGACATCGAGGTCTCTGGCGTGAGGCCCGTACCCTTGAATCTCAATTCCACCTTTGGCCCCACCTGGCATATAGGCAAGGTCAAGGTAACGAAACCCATTGTTGAAATCACGAACTTCCCATTCCGGGTATAAATGTTGAAAATGTCCTACAACTGGAAACCAAATATGACGTAAAAATTCCATCGTACCATGCCCAAGTCCTTTCGCCAGTATTTCACGTCTGCGAGAATTTCCAGCATTGGCGAGGTTGTCAGCCATCCATTGACTAAACTTTTCATCGAACAATTGTGATCTTTTCAATACAAAATCACCTCTTTTGTTGACTTTACTAGACAAGGGTTTTGTATGCCGGTTGGCGGGTGGGAGAAAATGAAGGGGAACGATCTTATTGTAGCAAAATACGGCTTTAGCTGCTAGAAGTAGATTGATTTCAGGAACGTCATTCCGCTATTAACCTATAATCAGCCTTGATAAAAAATAGGAGGAACGCTATTCCGTTAACGGTGCTTAAACTAGTGATTTAACCGCTTTTTTTGGTGAATAACGGAATCTGGTTCCGCTTCTTTGAGGAAAAAGCATAAAACAGACCTAATAACGGAATCTCGTTCCTACTCCAATGAATCTTGTACTACGGAATCCGGCACCTCAGGTTGAAAATCGTTCACAATAGAAGGAATAACCATGTTATAATACGAATATTCAAATATTCAAATATGTATAGTGTTGGGGAGGATTATTGTGAAGCGTGGTTATTCTTTAGAAACATTTCAAAAAGATGCGATGGCGGGGATCATTGTCGGGGTTATCTCCATTCCATTAGGGATGGCGTTTGCAATTGCTTCGGGAGTCAGTCCGGAATACGGGCTGTATGCGACGATCATTGCCGGAATCATCGTGTCTCTGCTTGGTGGTTCAACCTTTCAAATTGCCGGCCCGACAGGAGCGTTTATCCCGATTTTACTGGCCATTGTTCTGCAGTACGGCTATGAGCAGCTACTAATTGCCGGCTTTATGGCAGGGGCGATTATGCTGCTGTTAGGCATATGTAAGCTCGGTAATTTGATTACATACATTCCCCGGCCGGTGACGATCGGTTTTACGGCCGGAATTGCGGTTATTATTTTTACTGGACAAGTGAGCAATTTTCTCGGTTTGAGTGATGTTGAAAAACATGAGTCGTTTCTTCTGAATATGAAGGAGATTTATCTTCATCTCGATACGCTGAACATCTATAGTGTGCTGATTGGCTTGATCTGCCTGTTTACGAGTCTATTTGCCGGGAAAGTCGTGCGAAAGATTCCAAGTGTTTTAGTGGGAATTGTCGTCTCGACACTTGTCGCGGTTTTTCTGCTTGATGATAAGGTTGCTACCGTCGGTACAGTATATGGAACGATTCCGAATGGCTTTCCCCAGCTGCAAATGCCGGATGTTTCCCTGTCTGTGCTGATCAGTCTATTAGGACCGGCTCTTGTCATCGCCTCCCTTGGCAGCATTGAATCATTATTATCATGCGTTGTGGCCGACGGGATGACAGGAGAGCGTCATGACAGCAACAAAGAGCTGCGCGCGCAAGGTATCGCCAATATGGTTACGCCATTGTTTGGCGGCATTCCGGCGACGGGGGCGATTGCCAGAACGGCCACGAATATTAAAAGCGGGGCTGTAACAAAAATGTCAGGTATGATTCACAGTGTTTTTGTCTTGCTTGTCCTGCTGCTGTTTGCGCAATACGCCTCCCTCATTCCATTGGCAAGTCTGGCGCCCGTCTTAATGATTGTCGCCTGGAATATGAGTGAACGTAAGGAATTTGCCCATGTGTTAAAAACAACGGGGAGTGATTCAATCGTCCTGCTTGTGACGTTTTTGCTGACGGTCTTTACCGATTTAACTCTTGCTGTCAGTGTCGGTCTGCTATTAGCGATGCTGTTATTTGTCAAAAGAGTCAGTCAAATGCTTGATGTCTCCAAAGTTTTACCCGATCATGGTACACTTGAAAGAAAAGTGAAGTCAGATGTCGTAACGAAGCATCATGACTGTCCGCAAGTGAGCATCTTTACCATTCAAGGACCGTTGTTTTTCGGGTCGGCGCAACTATTTGAGAAGAAAATTATCCCTACTTTGAAAATGACCCCGACGATCCTGATTCTGAGAATGGGGAAGGTTCCCCTGCTCGATGCTACCGGAATGAACCAGATTGAAAGCATCGTTTCAACATTTAGCAAGCAGGGTAGACTTGTTTTATTAACAAACGTTCAGGCCCAGCCAAAGGACGTATTGGAGCGCTCCGGTTTAGCGCAACAGATTGGGGAATCTCATTTCTTTCTCCATACGGGCGACGCGATTACGTATGCGTTACGCCATATTCAACAACAGAAATGCCTCGGCTGCAAGCATTTTGCGTTTAAAGAGTGTGCGCAGCTAAGTGCCAGTCAGCAAACATCTTAACGTCACCAAAAGGAGGAGCTATATTGCAAAAGGACCTGCAACTATTTAAAGCTGAATTCTTTAAAGCTCTTGGACATCCACTAAGGATTCAGATTTTAGAGCAGTTATGTGAAGGAGATAAAAATGTAAATGAACTGCAAGCGCTAATTGGAAGTGAGGGCTCGGCCTGCTCGCAGCAGCTGATGGTCTTGCGTTCAAATAATATTGTTTATGGAAGAAAGGAAGGCAATCGTGTCATTTATTCACTGCGCGATCCGATGATTAAGGATCTGCTCGCTGTAGCAAGACAAATCTTCCATAATCATTTAGTCGATACGTTAAACGAAATTGACCGGCTTAAAAAGGATATTTCAACGGAAGGATAATGCTTGTGAGTAACACCTTGGATTAGAAAGTTAAAAAATGTGCAGCTGGGAGGAATGGAATTTTTCTTTCCAGCTGTAGCTTTTGTTATAAGTTACATATCCCTTTTTGCAATATTCGCTTTGTGCTTTAAGGATATTTCAACCTCTCTAGCAGGTTTAAATAAATTTGCTCTATAAGAAACTAAAGCCAGACGATAAGAAAGAAAAGTGTGATGCGTAAGGAACAACCTCTAGGGTAGAGTTGTGTGGAATAAACGAAATTCATGACATTGATTTAAATTCATGAGGGTGAAATTATCGGAAAGACGAGGGCATTGACCTCTCGTCTTTTTTCTATTGCCATCTGAAGGCTTTTTATGATGGGAAAATAGTTTTAATAAAGGTTAATAAATCAGTACGTTATAGGGAAATATAAGCATCATGATCATAAACATGTGAGGTAACGTCGTAATGTTCAGAAGCAAAAATAAGTTAAATCATTTGAAAAACGCGTTTAGTGGTTGTGATGATCTCGTTATTCGTTCGTTTCCTGAACTTGAAATTGTTACCTTATATTTTGGACATTTAGTTGGGAACGAAGAACTGGAGCAGAATATCATTCATCCTTTTTCTCATATAAGTGAAAATGAAGTCAGAGCAGTGTTGGAGAGCTCTCCATATGAAAAGTGTGAGAGTGAAGAAAAGCTAATTGAAGGAATTTTGGCTGGGAAAGCCGCCATTTTTTATCAAGAAACCGCCACATACTTAATTGATTTATTCGCTCCAGAAATAAGATCTATTACAGCGGCTGAAATTGAAACGGTTATTGTTGGGCCGAGAGAAGCTTTTGTAGAGTCTGTTCAAGTTAATTTATCTTTAATTCGCAGGAGGCTTCAAACAAATAAATTAAAAGTCCTGAGTTTTAAAATTGGCGATTTAACAAACACACAATTAAATGTTTTATATCTTGAAGGGAAGACTTCTTATTCTTATGTGGAGTCCATAAAAACAAGGCTCCAAAAAGTAAAAGTTGAAGGAATACATGATCTTAACATGATGCTGGAGTATATAGAGGAGTATCCTTTTTCTTTATTTCCGCAGTATTTAACAACAGAAAGACCGGATGTTGTTGTTTCTAAATTACTGGAAGGTAAAGTGGTCGGCCTATGTGACGGAAGCCCTTATGCCTTTTCTGCACCAACATCTTTTTGGGAGTACTTCCAATCTCCGGATGACTATAATCAACGGTGGATACTTGGCTCACTTTCTAGAATCTTAAGGCTTATTGCTCTCTTCATTATCCTTTTTTTTACTGCTTTTTATGTTTCTCTAACAATGTTTCATTATGAAATGATACCTGTTGCTTTGTTGAAAAGTTTAATTGAATCGAGATCTAAAGTACCCTTTCCACCGGTATTTGAAGCGTTAATTATGGAATTTATTGTTGAGTTGCTCAGGGAGGCGGGAGCTCGATTGCCCGACAAAATTGGACAAACGATAGGAATTGTGGGCGGTATTGTTATTGGAACAGCTTCAGTCGAGGCGGGCTTTACCAGCAATATTCTTATAGTTGTAGTAGCTGTTTCAGCCATCGCTTCATTTGTCATTCCACATATTATTATGAGTGCTTCCATAAGAGTATCACGTTTTTTGCTAATTATTCTGGCAGGAACACTTGGTAATTTTGGCTTCGTTGCAGGGTTTACCTTTATTGTTATTTACTTGGCTAGATTAACGAGTTTAGAAAGGTCGTACCTTGTACCACTGGCGCCGATATCCTTTTCAAAATGGAGAGATACGTTCATTCGTGTTCCATTAATTAATAAACAAGACAAGTAAGTAAAGGAGCATATATCGAAGCGGGGAGTTTTGATTTGATGACAGAGAAAATTCATCCTATTCATCTTTTTTTTCTAGTTTACATGACGCAAGTGGGAGTGATTTTATTTACTCTACCTCGTATTATAGCGCTGAATTTTGGAACAAACGGCTGGATCCTTATTTCTCTTATCTCTCTATTTGTATTAGGGTTGATTGTGCTTATGGATTTTATTTATCGTTGGCAAGATGGTAAATCGATATATGAAGTACTGGAGGGGATATTTCCAGGCATCATACATAAGCTTCTGTATTTATTTTTAAGCATATTTTGGGCAATTAGTGCGTTTACCATTGCTAAAAAATATGTATCGATTGTCAAAATGATATTTTATCCTTCGACTAACGTTAATCTTTTGTTGGTGGTGTTTGTGGTTCTTCTCTATTTTTTTGTGACCAGCAGTATTCAAGCTATTGTAAGAAGTATAGTTTTTTTGTTTTTTTTAACTGTCTGGCTCGATTTGTTGGTGCTTTATTTTATTCCTGACTTTGAATGGGTACATCTTACACCTTATTTTTTTGAATATCGAGGAGATTTATTCGGGGGGAGTATTGAAACCTTCTCTGCCTTTTTAGGGTTTGAACTGGTCCTTTTTCTTTTTCATTTTATTGAGCAGACACCTAAAGCCATGAGGTATGTCTATTTCGCTCACGTGTTAACGACGATGGTTTATCTAGTTGTGACGTTTATTGCTTATGGTTTCACCAGTTTTCATCATCTGACCACTCAAGTTTATCCGATTATATCGATGCTGAGGTATTTCCAGCTCCCATTTATTGAACGAATTGATGGCTTGATTTTTATTCTATTTATGATGAAAGTATTGGTAACAAGTGGGATGTATATGTGGGTAGCTGTCCAAATGTTGCTGAGAATTCGTCCGGTCTCTCATCCTCCACTCGCTGCGTTTTTTTTGTTCGCCATTAGCTTTATTGTCACATATTCATGGAATACAAGGTATGAACTTGATCTGTGGATTCAAAACATGATTGTTGTACAAAGCATCATAACTCTAACCTTAATCGCGCTGCTTTTCTTTTACCTTTTGTTGAAAAGGAGGCGTGCACATAATGAAGCATAGTATTTTGTTATTGATCATTGTTGTACTGCTGTGCACGGGATGTGCGGATCATAAAATTGTAGAAGAATTAGGATTTGTACATACAATCGGCTACGATAGAATTACAGCTGGTGAACATGAGGGGAAGTTACTTGTCACAGTTTCATTTCCGGTAGATGATTCAAATGAATTAGCCCGGCAAACGATTTCAACTATTGCTGAAACAAGTAAAGAAGCGTGGATTTTTCTTTCGAGACAAACAGATAAAAATTTAGTAGCGGGTCAGATTAGAAGTATTTTAATTGGTGAGGATTTAGCGAAAGAAGGAGTAAAACAAATTATTGACACGTTAAAAAGAGACCCGATCATCGGAACAAGACTTAGAATCTCGGTTGTAAAAGGTCGGGCGAACGATTTAATGACAAACAAATACCCATATTTCTCTGAATTAGACGAATCGATCGCTTTTTTATTAAAAAAAGAAGCCAAATTAAATACGATTCCTGATATGAGCTTGAATCGTTTCTTTAGTGATTATTACGATGATGGGATTGATCCGATGGCCGCTTACTTATTAATTGGGGAGGAAGGAATGATCTCTAACGGGGTGGCGCTCTTTCAAGAAGATCGTTTTGTGAAAAGTTTAGATCCTACTACATCACGTATTCTTTTTTTAGTGACAGGTGACTTTAAGAGAGGGGATTTAAGTATTAAGCTTGATGATGAAAAAACACTTTTTAGTTTTTTATCACCACATCGGCAGATTGGCGTGAATGTAGAAAGCATTGATAACGTACAGGTTACCATGAATATTGAATTCAGTGGGTATTTATTGGAATACCAAGGTTCAAGGGACTTATCAAGCAAAGAAGAGATCTTTTCATTAGAGCGCAGTATTGCTGCACATTTGGAGGAACTAGTAACAGGCGTAATTAAACAGATGCAAGAGATCCCAGCAGATAATGTTGGTTTCGGGCAGTATATTAGGCAGCAACTGCCTTTTGATGAGTGGAAAAAATTAAATTGGCCAGAAGGTTTTTCAAAGATCGATGTTAAACCACAAATTAAAGTGACTATTCTGGATACGGGCTTGGTTTACTAAAAGTAGATCATCACGGAAACCAACAGCATGTTGCGGTTGGTTTCTTTCCCATTTACCGGCGTTGAATGATATAGTAAATCGCGAAGTTGTACAATCGTTGCCCCATAATTTGGGATGAAAGCGCATACTTCTGTGTGCCTCTCGGTGATATAATCAATTTTGCAAGGAGGGATTTGATTGGCACTCAATGAGCGAAGTCAAAAGATCCTTAATGAGTTAGCACGTAATCCAAATGTAACAAGCGCTTTATTAGTGAAGAAATATCAGTTATCCAGACGTCAGCTGGGGTACACGATTAAGCAAATAAATGCCTGGCTCAAGGAAGAAGAGCTTCCTGAAATCGAAAGGACGAGACAAGGCCATTTTGTTGTTGATCACTCTGTTTTTGCGAAGATAAATCGGGAGCATGTTCCGGGGGAGCAGGAGACTGTTCAGTTTTTAACAGAGGAACAGCGGGTTTACCTGATTCTGCTCATGCTCATTAGCAGTAAAGAGGAGCTTTCCCTTCTTCATTTTCATTCAGAGCTTGGTTATAGCAAGAACACGATCCTGAGTGATCTGAAGCAGGTGCATCACTATGCCTTTGAATATGGGCTGAGTGTACGTTACTCTCGTAAATCCGGCTATCTGTTGGAAGGGAACGAGCTTCATATTCGCCGGCTGCTGGTCAGGGTGACGAATTTCATTTTCGGCATTCATTCCGGGAAAAAGCTGTTCATGGCGACCGCCTCTATTGAACAAGCTGAAATTGATCAGCTGAACAAGCAAATCGAAAAAGTGGAAAGCGAACTGGCTATTAAATTTACTGACGAAAAGCTTCAAGTGATGCCCTATGTCTTTCTCCTTGTGTTAAGGCGAATTGAAAATGGATGCCTGTTAGAACCTTTTCCGGACTGCTATCAGGAGCTGGCGGAGACGAGGGAGTACGAGGCGACAAAAGAGATTTTTCGTTCCGGTTCAGAGGCGCCGATACAGGAGCGGCTGTTTATTACCTTGCATTTGCTGACCTCCAATATTCATTGGTCTGAGGTGAAGGGCGATCCGGTGATTCCGCAGTTGCAGGCCGCAATTGCCGATATGCTGAGACAGTTTGAGCAAAGTGCATGCGTGTACTTTCAAGAACGAGAGCTGCTGTTCAAAAAGCTGCTGCAGCATATTAAGCCGGCGTTATCGCATCAAATATCAATTGGCGGAAATCGATGAAGTAAAAGAGTCCTTCAGCCAGGAATATCAGGAGCTGCTTCATTTAGTGCGGAGAAGTATTGGACCGCTTGAAAAAGTCATCGGCGCTAAAATGCCAGATGTGGAAGTGATGTATATTACGATGCTGATCGGCTCCTGGATGACAAGGCAGGGGGAAAGCATTGAAAAGAAAGTTAAGGCGATTGTCGTCTGTCCTCAAGGGGTGTCTGTATCGAGGCTGATGTTTCAGGAATTGAGCGGGTTGTTCCCTGAATTTATTTTTCTCGACTCGCTATCGATGCGGGAGTTTTATGAGTATCATCTTTCTTACGATATCGTCTTTTCGCAAACGAAGCTAGAAACGGAAAAGCCGCTTTATGTAACGAAGACGTTTCTCGGCAGAGAAGAGAGACAGCGTCTGAAGCAACAGGTGATGCAAGATCTTCATGGTTATAGTCCGAATGAAATTAACTTGGATTATGTCATCGACATCGTCAGGAATTATACGAAGATCGAGGATGAAAAAGGATTAAAAAAAGAGCTTGGCTATTATTTGTTCCAAAACCAGCAGCAGGTGGCAGCGATTGACCGCGGTGATGAAAAAGTCAGCTTACGTGAATTAATCCGACCGGGGCATATTTCGCTCAGGCATTCGGCTCCATCATGGGAGGACGCGTTGCGACTGGCGGCAGAACCACTCGTTCGAGGCGGAGTAGTGGAAGAGCGATATGTCGAAGCGCTCGTCCGCAATCCGGTGCGCGATCCTTATATTATCATTGCACCAGGACTTGCGATTCCTCATGCGGCACCCGAAGAAGGAGCCAGAGAAGTTGGAATGAGCTTACTACGCTTACAGAAGCCGGTCGCCTTTACAGCCGAGGAGGATGTCCAGCTGATGATCGTCATAGCCGCTGTCGACAAGCAGCAGCATATCCGGGCGTTGAGGCAGCTATTCAAGCTGGCCGCTTCAGAAAAAGACCGGAAGCGGCTGATCGAGGCAAACACCGTTGCTGAAATATATGACATGATCGAGATGTATTCAAGTGATTGAGAGAAAGAGAGTTTATCAGGATAGGAGCATGAGTCATGAGCGAATGGGTGCTGAATGAATCGACGATTTTAATAGATCTCGTCGGGAAAACGAAGGAAGATATTTTAGAAGTAATGGGAAGAAATATGGTCGATCACGGCTTGGTTAAAGAGAGCTATGTTGATGCTGTCATTAAGAGAGAAGGAGAGTATTCAACAGGGCTTCCAACTGGCGGGGTAGCCGTGGCGATTCCCCATACGGATGTCGAGCATGTCAGGCGGAAGTCGATTAGCGTGGCTGTCTTGCGTCATCCGGTTGAATTCGGAGTGATGGGGGGAGCTCCGACGGAGACGGTGCCGGTGAAGGTCGTCTTCATGCTGGCGATGGATGAAGCGCATTCCCAACTTAAGCTGTTGCAGCAATTAATGCGCATTCTTCAAAGTGAAGAAAAGCTGCAGAAGATAGTCAAGGAAATGAATCCGACAACGCTGAAAACATACTTAACAGATCAATTAACTTGTTTATCAGATGAAGGAGGTGAATAACAATGAAAAAGAAAAAAGTATTAGTGGCCTGCGGAGCCGGGATCGCTACATCAACGGTTGTCAACAACGCGATTGAAGAGATGGCGAAAGAGCATAATTTAACAATCGATTTAGTCCAAATTAAAATTGCCGAGGTGGCAAGTCATAAAGATACAGCGGATCTTCTCGTCACGACAGCGATGACGAAAGCAGAATATCCATTTCCGGTTATTAACGCCAGATCGTTTTTGACAGGGATTGGCACAGACGAGACAAAGAAACAGATTCTCGAAGCGCTGAAAGCGTAGGAAACTCAGTTCAATAAATGACTCGGTTTCCCTTGCACAGGGAAACCGGGCTCTGCTCGGAAAAAAGGGGGAAGACAGATGGAGGGCTTCGTGAATTTCATTCAAGGGTTCTTAGATTTAGGAGCAACTGTTATTTTGCCGGTCGCGATTTTTATCCTCGGCATGATTTTTGGCCAAAAGCCGGGTAAAGCATTCCGCTCGGGGCTGACAATTGGAATCGCTTTCGTTGGGATCTTTCTGGTCGTTGATTTACTCGTTCATAATTTAGGTCCGGCGGCGCAAGGGATGGTTGACCGTCTCGGAGTCGAATTAAATGTCATCGACATCGGCTGGCCTGCCTCATCGTCGATTGCCTGGGCCTCGATTGTTGCCGCATTTATTATTCCTCTTGGTTTACTGGTCAATGTGATTATGCTCGCGACGAAAACAACGAAGACGATGAATGTCGATATTTGGAACTTCTGGCATTATACTTTTACAGCGGCGATGGTCTACACGATTACGAACCAGGTTGTGCTTGCGTTGATTGCGGCCGTTCTTTTCCAAATTGTTTGTCTGAAAATTGCCGACTGGACGGCGCCGATGATCGGCGAGTTTTACGACTTGCCGGGGGTTTCAATCGCAACAGGAAGTACGATTTCGTACGCGCCGGGAATTTTTTTAGTCAAAGGCCTGCAACGGATTCCGGGAGTGAAAAAGTGGAATGTCGATCCGGAAACGATTGAAAAGCGCTTTGGTATTTTAGGAGAATCGATGTTTATCGGTCTTGTCCTTGGGGCGACAATCGGCTTCCTGGCAGGATACAGCATCGGTGATGTGATCGAGATCGGAATTGCGATGGCGGCGGTAATGGTCTTAATGCCGCGGATGGTCAAAATTTTAATGGAAGGGCTAATGCCTGTGTCCGAATCGGCGCGTGAGTGGTTAAATAAGCGCTTTGGCGATCGGGAAATTTATATCGGGCTGGATGCTGCTGTCGCGTTAGGACATCCATCCGTGATCTCAACTGCCTTAATTTTAGTACCCATAACGGTATTTATGGCGGTCGTGCTGCCGGGGAATGCCCTGCTTCCATTCGGTGATTTAGCGACGATCCCGTTTATTGTCGCCTTTATTGTCGGAGCGGCACGCGGGAATATTGTCCATTCGGTTATCGTCGGTACGATTATGATTGCGATCTCCCTTTACATTGCGACAGATGTGGCGCCGCTTTTTACGCAAATGGCGATCGACAGCAATTTCAACATACCTGAAGGGGCAGGACAGATTTCAAGCATCGACCAGGGCGGCAACATTATCAATTATATTATCGTGAAGCTATTTGCTTTATTCAGCTGATAAAAGAGCAACAGGTTAGGAGGCGACAGAATGAAAGCATTGGTCAAAACAGAAGACGGCTTTGGTCATCTTCATATTCAAGAAAAACCTGAACCAGTGCCGGGTGAGAACCAGGTGAAAATTGAAGTGAAGTACGCCGGCATTTGCGGCTCGGACATTCATACGTACGAAGGTCATTATAAAGTACGCACCCCGGTGACGCTCGGTCATGAGTTTTCTGGAGAAATCGTCGAGGTCGGCGCGGGGGTTAAGGATATCAAGGTGGGTGACCGAGTCACGTCGGAGACAACATTCGAGGTTTGCGGGGAATGCCGCTATTGCCAGTCAGGCGATTATAATCTTTGTCCGCATCGCAAAGGATTGGGTACACAGGTCGATGGCGGTTTTGCCAAATACTTGATTGCCAGAAAAGAGAGCCTGCATCATCTGCCGGAAGGTGTTGATTATCAATCCGCAGCGATGACGGAGCCGCTCGCCTGCACGTATCATGCTGTGGCAAAAACGAAGATTGAAAACGGTGATCTTGTCGTTGTCATTGGGCCAGGACCAATCGGGCTCTTTACGGCCCAGGTCGCAAAAAGCAGAGGAGCGCGGGTCATCATTACGGGATTGACCAATGATGAACTCCGGCTCAAAAAGGCGAAGGAGCTCGGAATCGACTATGTCGTCAACACGCAGGAAGAGGATGTGAAAGAGCTCGTCCGCTCTTTGACGGACGGATATGGCGCTGATGTCGTTTATGAATGCTCAGGGGCAGCGGCGGCGGCTAAGCAGGGGCTTGATCTTTTACGGAAAAAGGGGCAGTACGGCCAGGTAGGTTTATTTGCGACTGCAGAGGTTTCCTTTGATTTGGAAAAAATCATTCAAAAAGAAATCCGCGTTGTCGGCAGCCGGAGTCAGAAGCCGGCCGACTGGGAACCGTCGCTTGCGTTGCTGAATGAAGGTCAGGTTAATGCGAAAGCGCTTGTGACGCACGAGTTTCCGATTACACAGTGGGAAAGCGCCTATCAGGCAATCAAAAGTGGAGAAGCGATTAAAGTGCTTTTAGTCCCGGAGGAACAATAAGGCGCAAAAAAGATCGGAGTGATGAAACATGGTCGAGATGATGCTTGATTTTATGCTGGGTCCATTAAGAGGGCTGGTCAGCTTTTACGTTGACTATCAAATGATTTTCAACTCGCTGATCGTTGGCTTTGCTCTCTATAGCGTTCTCGCAAAGCCGAAAGTGAAGAAAACGAGTGAAGGTCAGGAGAGGGCGTAGCATGGAAGCGTTAAATTTATATGGCGTGCAGGATATCCGTTATATGAACATGCCAGAGCCTGTTCTCAATTCCGAAGATGACGTCATAATTGAAGTGATGGCTGCCGGCATATGCGGTTCTGATCTATCACGGTATAAAAAACTAGGCCCATACGTCAAAGGGATGACATTCGGTCATGAATTCTCCGGTATCGTGAAAGAAGTAGGGGCGAATGTACAAAGCGTCCAAGTAGGAGATCGGGTGGCGGGTTGTCCCGCCTTTCATTGTGGAAGCTGCCCAAGCTGCCAGCAGGGGAAGCTATCGCAATGTGAAGCTTTAACAGTACTCGGGGCACGGCATCCCGGCGCGTTTGCAACCTATGTGACGCTACCGGAACGGAACGTCATTTCCTTGCCGGAAGAGATTGACTATGATACCGCCGCTCTCATTGAACCGTCCGCGGTCGTTGCTCATGGCTTCTATCAAACGACAATCCAGGCTGGAGCGGATGTCGCGATTATCGGCTGCGGCAGCATCGGCCTGCTGGCGGTTCAATGGGCGAAAATTTTTGGCGCGAAGCGGGTTTTTGCGATCGACATCGACGAAGCAAAGCTCGATCTTGCGAGGCGGCTCGGCGCTGACGTGATCATTCATGCCGCTCACTCACCGGTCCACGAACAAATGTATCAGAAGACGGCCGGCCGAGGCGTCGACCTTGCAGTCGAGGCGGCAGGCTCTCCTGTCACTTCGGCGCAAGTGCTCGCCTTGCCGAAAAAAGGCGGAGAAGTCGTTTTTCTCGGAATCCCCTACGGTGACGTAAATGTCGAACGCTTTTATTTTGAGAAAATTGTCCGCAATGAATTGCGTCTCTATGGCTCGTGGAATGCGCTCTCCTCCCCGTTTCCAGGCCGGGAATGGGAGGCGACCGTCCATTTTATGAAGACAGGCGCGATCCGGGTGGAACCGATGATTACCCATCGATTGCCACTAAGAGAAGGACCAAACGCATTCCGTGACATGACAAATGGGGGCAAGGGCTATGTAAAAGCGCTCTTTCATCCTCAGCGTTAACTTTTTTAGAGCGCTAAAATGCTTTGAGCTTAAGACAAAGGTGAGCTGGCCGATGTCTTAAGCTTTTTTTTCTTTCCCAGCAGCGGATTTCACATAAAATGAGCCGGCAAAGAGGAGGGCTCCACAAATGAAAAAAATCGGTGTCAAGCCTACTAAGTGGGAGATGATGCCAAAGGATAGCGGGCTTGCCGACTGGGCGATCCGATTTCCCGTAATGCGGATCGCTAAGGTGCGTCCACTGTAGCCGGCCGGTGAGAGATTGATCACAGCGACGGTTGATAGCGGCTGGGCCAATCCCATCCCCGCGCCGAGAACGAGACAGACCAATGTCCAGTAAAGGAAGGAGTCAAACGCTGGAATTAATGCAAAGCAGAGGCCGCTCCACAATAAAGAGACAAAGAGAACCGTATAGCGATGGCCCAATGTTAAAATTTTCCCCTGAATGCTTCTGATCGCCATTGAGGCGACGCCTTGGGCACTGAGAAGCGCGCCGATTTGTGTTGTTGAGGCGCCTTTTGATTGTAAAAAGAGCGGAAAATATGTAATAAGAACATCCTTGGAAAACTGGACGAACATACTGGCCGAGATCGCTTTGGCCATCCCGGGAATTTTGATTAAATCAAAAGCTTTGTATTCAGCAGCATGAGCCAGCTTCGTCGCTGGCTGCCCGGCTTGAGCGGGCGTTTTTTCGCTTCGGTCACGCAGGACGAGCAGACAGAGAATCGTCACAAGAAAAGAAATCATCGAAAAAATAAAGAACGTATGATAAATGCTGTTTTCGGAGATGATGCCGCCGATTAACGGACCGAGTAACTGTCCTCCTGAAACCCAGAAGCTGTGCCAGCCGAAATATTTGTCACGCTTATCGATCTCTACATAGTGTCCAAGCGAGTTTTGAAAAGCGATGACGATGAAAAGATGAGCGATTCCGCACAAGGTTTGCGAGAGGTACAGCATTGGCAGCATCGGCCATAGAAAAGGTATTAATAACGAAAATGAGATCGTTAAGATACCGAGAATGATCGCGAGGCTTCCTTTAAATTGGTCAATGATTTTACCGGCCTTAAAGGCTAAAAACAATGGCAGAAAAGAAAAGCTTGCTGCAATTAAGCCGATTTCAAACGTACTGGCGTCAAGCTCAACTGCCAATAAAGGAACCATCGGGCGTATGCCCTGGATAATCGCCTGGTGAAGAAAGCTGCAAAAGCATATAAAGAAAATGAGCAGACGCGGGTTCAAAAAGATCACCTCCAGTTTATGACAGTATCAAAATAGTACTACTACTTGAAGAAAATGAGAAGGGGAATGAACTGGTTTAACAAAGCGATAAAAACGGAGTTCTCCTTGACTAGCTCGCACAGGTTTATTATACTTTCGGCGATAAAGCATGTCCTGACAGGAGGGATCATTTGTTTATACATAAAATTGACGATGAGCTGTCACTGAAGTTGATCGAGGTCAACGATCGTGACAACATCTTCGAATTAACCGAGCGTTCAAGAGAGCATTTGCGCCAGTGGCTTCCGTGGCTTGATACGACGACAAAAGTCGAAGATACGGAATCGTATATCAACATGTCGTTGCAAGGGTTCATTGAAGGGAAAAGCTTACAGACCGTCATTTTGTTTCACGGACAGGCAGTCGGGGTGGCCGGCTTTAATCAGATTAACCGGGCGAATCAAACCGCCTATATCGGCTACTGGCTAGCGAAGGACTATCAGGGGAACGGAATTATGACGAGAGTGGCGAAGGCGTTGACGGATTATGCGTTTACTGAACTGAAGCTGAATAAAGTGGAAATTCGGGCGGCGGTGGAAAATACAAAGAGCAGAGCGGTGCCGGAAAGGCTTGGCTTTGTTCAAGAAGGTACGATCCGTCAGGCGGAATGGCTGTATGATCATTATGTGGATACGGTCGTGTACGGCATGCTGGCGACGGAATGGAAAAAAAGCTAGGCGAGCCTTGCGGCGGGCATCATGAAGATTTCGTGGCGATCATGCGTGGAGGGTGACCTTTTCTTCTATATTGAGTATAATCAAAGGTTAGAAGGCTGGAGGAGGCGGGTATGAGCGGAAAAACGATAACGGTTGAAAATCTGGTGCGGCGATTTTCGCTGCGCGTGCTGGCGGGCGAGAACTTAAATGAAAAGCTGATTACCCAGTCACGGGTCCATCGGCCCGGATTGGAATTCGTCGGTCATTTTGATTTTTTTCCGACAGAACGAATACAGATTCTCGGCAGAAAAGAAATTAATTATTTGCATAAGCTAAGTAAAGAAGAACGGAAAATCCGGATTGGAAACATTGTTCACTATCATCCCCCCTGCTTTATTGTAACGGCGGGAGAAGAAGGGCTTACCTATTTGACGAAGTATTGTATCGAAGAGGGGATTCCCCTGCTTATCACGAACAAGCCTGAAACGACATCGGAGTTCATAACGTATTTGGATGCCTATTTAGTGAAGGAGATGGCGCCGGAAATGTCGATTCACGGTGTGTGCGTCAATGTATCCGGGATCGGTGTTTTGCTGCGCGGAAATTCAGGTGTAGGGAAAAGTGAGACGGCTCATACGTTGATCGGACGCGGTCATCGGCTTGTCGCTGATGATATCGTCGTCTTAAAGAAGCTCAGTCCACAGACGCTGTTAGGAACCCATGATGAAAAAACAAAGGAATTTTTGGCGTTGCGGAGCGTCGGCTTGTTAAACGTTGTGCGAATGTATGGGCGGAAGGCGTTTCAGGAGGAGACGAGGATTGCGCTTGATATTAACCTGACGAAGTGGGAGAAGGATGCGCTTAACAATGAATTGGAGCAGGAAGCGGAATTTACCGATTATATGGGCGTGAAAGTACCGACCATTGAAATTCAGCTCCAGCCCGGACGCGATGTCGCCGGATTGATTGAAGCGGCTGCGAATAACTGGTATTTGCGGCAGCAGGGCTACAGCGCAGCAGAGGAGTTTATGAGCAGGATTGCTTCTGATATATCTGATCAAAGCGCGGACTAGAGGGGTTGGTCAAAAGGGAAAACAGAGAGCCTTTTGACCGGCCTCTTAGCTTTTCGTCCGTCTTTATTTCGGCTCGTAGGAGGTCTTTTCCTGTACAGCTCCATCCTTTTTATGGACGATCAGATGAGTTTGCTTATTTTTGGCGATTTCTCGGGCACGGTCAATCGCCTCTTCTTTTTTGCTGAACACTTCTGAAGGTCGTTTGGCATCCTCGGCCTGAACGGCCCAGCCATCCTCATGGGCAAGGACGTGTTCCCCTTTATCCATCAGCTCGGGCCGGCTGCTGCTGTTCTTCTTGTGGGATTGCAGTTCCTGATCGCCGGCCTGTTTGATCTGCTTGATCTCCTGCTTGCTTGCATTCTCATACCATTCTTTCGCCTGCTTCGTCGCAATCGGGATCGCACGGCTTTCCTCATAGCCGTCCTTGACCATCGCATTGGCGATTTCAATTGCTTTCTTTCGGATGGCCGGGTCAAGATTTTTCAATGAACTCGGGTAATCTTTTGTATTCCACGGCATGGGATCAACACCTCCAATCAGCTGTTGATGTACGTTTTCCCTTCTGGAAAAAGAGTAAACCTTTTGGCTGATAAAGATTCTTGACTTTCAAGCCGGAAAGAGTATGATAAAGAATACTGAATAAGTTAGTTACTTAATTAATTTGGCTGGAAAGGGGTAAGGGAATGGATCAGGAAACGGAAAAGCTTATCCAGCTTTTTATACGGCTTCACCGTAAACAGCTTGAAACGAATATTCGATCTGTTGACCATAAAACAAGTGAAAGCAGAGTCCTTTATCTATTAAAAAAAAGCAATTCGAGAGGCCTGAAAGTATCCGATCTCAGCGTCGCTTTGCGGGTAACGTCACCGTTTGTTACCCAGCAGGTCAACCTGTTAGAAGAAAAAGGTTTGATTCAGCGCCAGCGGGATGCAAAGGACGGCCGAGTGGTGAGAATCCATTTAACAGAGGAAGGATGGGTAGCGGCCGAGGAAATAGAGCAAAATATTTACAGTATCTTCTCAGGGTTAACGGCCTATCTTGGGAAGGAAGATAGTGATAAATTGGCTGAATTACTGACGAAAGCTCTTAATTATATTGAAGAGCAGTTCAAGGATAAAATGAGGGGAAAAGCATGAAAAATTTACTGACCTATATAAAGCAGTATAAATGGCAAGTTGGACTCGTTCTGCTCCTGACACTTGGAGGAATTTTATTAGAGCTTTACTTGCCGACACTGATGGCGGATGTTGTTGACATTGGAATCGTAAATGGTGATATTGGCTATATTTTGCAAATTGGCGTCTGGATGATTGTTTGCTCGATTCTCGCTGTTGTGCTGACGGTCGCCGTCACCTTTTTCGCCTCGAAGGTCGCCCTCGGCTTCGGACGGGATATTCGCCGCAAGCTGTTTGTCCATGTCGAGCATTTTTCGTTGCAGGAGTACGATAAAATCGGAGCTGCTTCTTTAATTACGCGGACGACAAACGATATTAAACAGGTCCAGGATGTCGTCAATATGATGCTGAGGATGATGACAAGAGCACCTTTGATGCTCGTCGGCGGGATTATTTTGGCGATATCGCGCGATGCCGTTTTATCGCTCATTTTCCTTGCGGCGCTGCCGGTGCTGGGCGGGGCGATCTGGCTCATTTCCCGCCGCGCAATTCCACTTTTTAGTGAATTGCAGAAAAAAACCGACCGGCTTAACCTGCTGTTACGGGAAACGTTAATTGGGACACGGGTAGTCAGAGCGTTTAATCGGGTTTCTTTTGAAAAGGCGCGCTTTAACGAAGCGAATCAGCAGTTTCGCGATACGGGCATCCGCGTCAACCGGATTCTTGCTAGCATGTTCCCGGTGATGATGATCGTGATGAACTATACGAATATCGCGATCGTCTGGTTCGGGGCCATCCGGATTAATGCGGGAGAGATGCAGGTCGGGAATTTAATGGCCTTTTTGCAATATGCAATGATGATTCTCTTCTCACTCGTCATGCTTTCGATGGCATTTGTGATGATTCCGAGAGCACAGGCTTCAGCGAGACGTATCAATGAAGTGCTGCAAATGACTTCAGATATTCAGGATCCGGATGAAGTGGCAGAAGGCAGCGATAAACGGGGTGTGCTGACATTTAAACATGTCACGTTCCGTTATCCGGGAGCCGAGAAGCCGGCGCTTGAGTCAGTCTCTTTTGAGGCGAAGCCGGGAGAGACGACGGCGATTATCGGCAGCACGGGGGCCGGTAAGTCAACGTTGCTTCAGCTAATTCCGCGCTTTTATGATGTGGAGAACGGGTCGATTGAAATTGATGGGGTCGATATTCGGGCGCTGGCTCAGCAGACGTTGCGTCATAAGCTGGGCTACGTGCCGCAGAAAGCATCGATGTTTACCGGAACGATCGCCGCCAATATTCGTTTTGGCAATGAAGAAATCAGCGATGAAGAAGTGATGGCTGCACTGGAAACGGCCCAGGCCGGTGAATTTGTCCGGGAGCGCGAGAACGGGATTTACGCTGAAATTGCTCAGGCCGGAGCCAATCTTTCAGGCGGTCAAAAGCAGCGCCTCTCTATCGCCCGGGCGCTGGCTCGCAAGCCGCAAATTTATCTGTTCGATGACAGCTTTTCCGCGCTCGACTATAAGACCGATGCTAAGCTGCGTCAGGCTTTAAAAGAAACGACAGCAGAGGCGACGATTTTGCTTGTGGCCCAGCGGGTGAGTACAGTTGTCGACGCCGATCAAATCATTGTGCTGGATGAAGGGAAGGTCGCCGGGATTGGCACGCATGAAGAACTGCTGTCAAACTGCGGCGTTTACCAGGAAATTGTCGCGTCCCAGCAATCAGAGGAGGAGAGCGCATGACCGATCAGAAAAAGACAACAGCGAAGGCTGGACAGTCAGGTGGAGGAGGAGGTCCGTTTGGAAGCGGGCACAGAGCGGCAGGAATGCCTGGGGAGAAGCCGAAGGAATTTAAGAAAACGTTGCGCCGGCTCGCCCGTTATTTAAAGCCCCAGGCCGGGAAGCTGATCCTTGTAGGGATCGCGGCTTTAGTTGGCACCCTCTTTAACGTGATCAGTCCAAAGCTGCTCGGGGATGCGACTTCCTCGCTGTTTGACAGCTTTGTGCAGTCGGTCGGAGTCGATTTTGCCTTTCTCGGACAGCTTCTGTTCTGGCTGCTTGTTCTGTACACCGTGTCTTCTTTATTTATGTACGTTCAGCAATATGTAATGGCTGGGGTGTCCCAGCGGATGATTGCCAGTATGCGGAAGGAAGTGAACGAGAAGCTTTCCAGGCTTCCACTGCGTTATTTCGACAAGCATTCGCATGGGGACTTGTTGAGCCGGGCGGTGAACGACATTGATAATATCAATACGTCGATGCAGCAGGCGCTGACGCAAATCATTACCTCCGTCATTACGATTGTCGGGATTATTGTAATGATGCTTGTCATCAATCCGCTGCTGACGTTGGTCGTTTGCGTAACATTGCCGCTCAGTGTGCTTGTTATCCGCTTTATCGCCGGACGCTCGCAAAAGTACTTTGTCAATCAGCAGGCGGAGCTTGGGGCGGTGAATGGCCATATCGAAGAAATGTTCACCGGCCATCAGGTGGTGAAAGCCTACGGTCATGAGGAAGAGGCGATTAAGCGTTTTGATAAAATGAATGACCGTCTGTATACGGCAGGCTGGAAATCACAGTTTATTTCCGGAATTATGATGCCGATGATGACGTTTATCGGCAACCTTGGCTATGTGCTTGTCAGTATCGCCGGCGGGATTCTCGTTATCAATGGCAGCATTCGTATCGGCGATGTGCAGGCCTTTATCCAGTATACTCAGCAAATTTCTCATCCGATGGCTCAGGCTGCCGGCATTGCCAACATGATTCAATCGGCCTTAGCCTCAGCAGAACGGATTTTTACGCTGCTTGACGAGCAGGAAGAAAAGCCGGAAACGGAAACGGTTACCGATTTGCAGCAAGTAAAGGGGCGTATCACTTTTGATCATATTTCCTTCGGCTATGATAAGGATCAGCCTGTCATTAATGATGTGACACTTGAAGTCGAGCCTGGTCAAACGGTCGCGATTGTCGGCCCGACCGGAGCCGGAAAGACAACGCTGATTAATTTACTGATGCGCTTCTATGAAGTTGACCGCGGGCGGATTTTACTGGATGGAATCGACTATGCGAAGCTGAGACGCGAGCAAGTCCGAAGTCGTTTTGCGATGGTGCTTCAGGACACATGGCTGTTTAATGGAACCATTCGGGAAAACATCGCCTACGGCCGGGAGGGGGCGACGGAGGAGGACATCATTCAGGCGGCGAAAAGCGCTTATGCCGATGATTTTATCCGTACGCTGCCGGATGGCTACGATACGGTGCTCGGCGAGGACGCGACCAATATTTCGCAGGGACAACGTCAGCTGTTGACGATTGCCCGGGCGATTTTATCGGATCCGCTCATCCTGATTCTTGATGAAGCGACCAGCAACGTCGATACACGGACGGAGATGAACATTCAGAAAGCGATGAACGAAATGATGAAGGACCGCACAAGCTTTGTCATCGCCCACCGGCTTTCGACAATCCGTGACGCGGACCGAATTCTCGTCATGAACCACGGCGACATTATCGAACAGGGAACGCATCAGGAGCTGCTCGATCAGAACGGTTTCTATGCCGAGCTGTATAACAGTCAGTTTACTGAGGCGGCTGTGGCGAATTGAAAGAGAATTGAGGAGGCTTGGACAGAAGTCGAAGGTGAGAAGAAACAACATGGCAGTGGTTCTGTTCTGCGCACACTGCTTCGAGCTTGAGCTAAAAGGGAAAAGCTACCCTTTTGGTTCAAGCTCTATTTTATTCCACTAGGAAAAAAGAAGTTCCCAGTAAGTGTTTTGAATATCTTTGATTGAATATGATCGTTTTTGATTGAATATGATCGTTTTTCGTGTATAATGAAGACAGTAAGACAATGAGGTGAGGGACATGCTGACAGTAGAACGGCACGAAAAAATAATGAAATTATTGCAGGAAAAGCAAACGGTAACGATCCAGGAACTGCTCGATGAAACGGGAAGCTCCGAATCGACGATCCGCCGGGATTTAACCGAGCTTGAACAGCAGAAAAAAGTAAAGCGGATTCATGGCGGGGCGACCCGTTTGCAAAAAAAGCTTGAGGAGCCGACACTGGCTGAAAAAACGGTCAAAAACATTCAGGAAAAGAAAGCGATTGCTGAAAGAGCAGCTGCGTTCGTCGAAGAAGGAGACTGTATTTTTCTCGATGCTGGTACGACAACGCTGGAGATGATTCCGTTTCTTAACAATAAAAAGGTTGCTGTGGTGACGAACGGCCTGATGAACATTGGACTGTTGGCTGATTTGGAAATTGAAACTCACGTCGTCGGGGGAGAAGTAAAATCAGGCACGAGAGCCTTTGTCGGGCGATCGGCGATTCAAACGCTCGAAACGTTCCGCTTTGATAAAGCTTTTCTTGGAACGAACGGGGTGACAAAGCAGGACGGCTGCACGACTCCCGACCCGCAGGAAGCCTTTATTAAAGAATATGCCAAGCAGCGATCGCGCCAAACATATGTCGTAGCGGATCACTCGAAATTCGGCGAAGTTGCTTTCGCGAAGTTTGCTGCGGTCGACGAGGTGACGCTAATTACAAGTTCAAAGGTCGAAGAAGAGCGTGACGTCAGCCAGATGACGAATATTGAGGTGGTATCGCTATGATTTATACGGTGACATTAAATCCGGCACTGGATTATTTTGTCCGGGTCGATGAGGTCAAGATCGGGCTGGTGAACCGTTCCGCGGCTGACCGAAAGGAGCCGGGCGGTAAAGGGATCAATGTGTCGCGCGTGTTAAAGCGGCTCGGTCATCACAGCGAAGCATTAGGCTTTATCGGCGGCTTCACAGGGGAGTATGTGAAAAACGTGGTCGAACAGGAAGACATCGGGACGAACTTCACAACGGTCGAGGGAGATACGCGGATTAATATCAAAATAAAAGGGCGCGAGGAAACCGAAATTAACGGCGTCTCGCCAGTCATCAGCGAGCAGGCTCTCAGCCGGCTGTATGAGCAGCTGGCCGCTCTCTCGCCAGGTGACGCGCTCGTCTTAGCGGGCAGTGTCCCAGAATCACTTCCGCTTGAAATATATAAAACGATGACTGCCGAAGCTCAAGCTAAGGGAGCAGAAGTGTTTGTAGATACGAGTGGAGAGCCGCTGAGACAGGTGCTGGAGGCGAAACCGACATTTATTAAACCGAATCATCATGAACTAGGCGAGCTTTTCGATACGGTGATTTCAGCTCCTGAGCAGGCGCTTCCCTATATCAGGCAGCTTCATGAACGGGGGATTCACTATGTGCTTGTCTCCTTTGCCGGGAAAGGGGCGCTTCTTGGCGCCGACGGGCAGATTTTTGCCGCTTCTCCGCCGAAGGGCACAGTGAAAAATTCGGTCGGAGCAGGAGACTCGGTAGTGGCGGGTTTTTTAGCAGCGCAAAAAGAGGGGCGTTCCCTGAAGGAAGCCTTTTGCTTTGCGGTCGCGGCCGGCAGTGCCACGGCGTTTTCCTCAACATTTTGCCGGCTGGAGGAAGTTGAACGATTAGCACGGACGATTGATGCCAGTATATGGGAAGGGTGAGTAAAGTGAAAATTTCTGATCTGTTACAAAGAGATACGATGATCATTGATATGAAAGCCGGGGATAAGGCAGCTGCGATTGATGAGCTTGTTGCCAAGCTTGATTCAGCCGGCCGTCTTGCAGATGCTGCGGGCTACAAAGAGGCGATTTGGAAAAGGGAAAACGAAAGTACAACCGGGCTTGGCGATGGCATCGCGATTCCACACGCCAAGAGCGAAGCCGTCCGCACTCCGGCGATCGCGTTTGGCCGTTCAACTGCCGGGCTTGATTACGAGGCACTTGATGGACAGCCGACTCATTTGCTGTTTATGATCGCCGCTTCTGCCGGGGCAAACGAGCAGCATTTGGCGACACTTTCGCGCTTGTCGACTTTTTTAATGGATGAAAGCTTTCGCGCGGCATTGCTTCAGGCCGAAAGTGAGGATGATGTCATCAGGGCGATTGACAAGAAAGAGCAGGAGGCTGTTGAGGAAGAGCAAAACGAGGAAGCCGGTCAGCAAGGCTACCGGATACTCGCTGTCACCGGCTGCCCAACCGGAATTGCCCACACGTATATGGCAGCGGATGCCTTGAAGGCGGCAGCAAACGAGCAGAATATTTCATGTAAGGTGGAAACCAATGGTTCGAGCGGGGTGAAGAATCGCTTAACTGCTAAAGAAATCGAGCAGGCGGAGGCGATCATCGTCGCAGCCGATACAAAAATCGAGCTGGAGCGCTTTGCCGGAAAGCGGCTGATCCAGGTTCCCGTGGCTGATGGGATCAAGCGGCCGAAGGAATTGCTGGAGCAGGCTTTAGCAGGAAACGCACCTATGTATCAAGGCTCGAAGCAAGAGGAAAAAAAGGAAGAAGGAACAAGAGGCGGAGGCTTTTACAAGCATTTGATGAATGGGGTTTCCAATATGCTTCCGTTCGTTGTCGGCGGTGGAATTTTAATCGCGATCTCCTTTATGATCGATATTGACTTAGATCATCCGTTAGCGGCAATGCTTGATGCGATCGGCGGTGGCACGGCTTTTGCTTTAATGATCCCGGTGCTTGCCGCCTTTATTGCAATGAGTATTGCTGACCGGCCTGGCTTTGCAGCCGGGATGGTCGGCGGTTTAATCGCGGTCAATGGAGATGCCGGTTTTCTTGGAGGGCTGATTGCTGGCTTTCTGGGCGGCTATATCGCATTGATGATCAAAAGCATGCTGGCAGGGCTGCCTGACGCGCTCAGCGGCATCCGGACGATTCTGTTCTATCCGGTGTTAAATATCTTTCTAACCGGGATGGCGATGCTGCTGCTCGTTAGTCCGCTCAGTGCGTTTAACTCTGCGCTCGAAAGCTGGCTTGGAAGTATGGGGACGACCAACATCGTTTTCCTCGGCGTCATCTTGGCGAGTATGATGGCCATTGATATGGGAGGTCCGATCAACAAGGCGGCATTTACCTTTGGTATTGCGATGATTGACGCTGGCAACTTTGGGCCGCATGCCGCGGTTATGGCGGGAGGAATGGTGCCCCCGATCGGGATTGCGTTAGCGACGAGCTTCTTTAAAAGCAAGTTTACCGAGCAAGAGCGTGAAGCAGGAAAAACGAACTACCTGCTTGGAGCGTCCTTTATTACCGAAGGCGCGATTCCGTTTGCCGCAGCAGATCCTGGACGGGTGCTGCCGGCAGCAATTATTGGGGCGGCGGTAGCCGGCGGGTTAACGGCATTTTTCGGCATTGGATTGCCTGCGCCGCATGGCGGGGCGTTTGTCATCGGTCTTGTGTACGGAAATTGGTTCCTCTATGCCGTGGCGATTATTGCAGGAGCTGTGATCACGGCGCTGATTCTCGGCTTCTGGAAGAAAAAAGTAAGCTGAAAGCTTTTCTTTACAAGAGGAAGAGCTTGAGACAAAAGAGCTTTAAGAGAGCGTGGCGGCTACGTCACTGCTTAGAGGGCTGGGGCCAAAAGGTAAAAAACAACCTTTTGCTCCAGCCTCTTCCTTTTTTGTGAGGAAAGACCTTGTAGATTACTGACGAAAAATAAGTGAATTTGAAAAAATTTCTTTATAGAACCATTTTCAGTATGGTAAGGTATAATAGTACCATTCCAAATGAAGGAGTGTTATACATAATTGGCCTGATGTTTTTTTAGGAAAGTATACATTTTAGTGTGAGAAGGACTAAGGAGGGCAGTATGAGTATTCGTAAGAAGCTTGTTGGAATTATTTTAACTGCAGTAATTGGATTTGTATTATTACTTGGGGCTGTTTATTATGCTTATAATGAACTGCTAGTCATGGATGAGGAAATGGAACAGATTGTCGATGCTGTAAACTTAGGTCAGAGAGTCATGTTGCATGCTAATCAGGCCCGGGTCAATGAATCAGAATTTTTGCAAACCTTCGATGAAGAAAATGTTGCCGAAGTGGAATCGGAAATCAATCAGCTGCAAGCTTCGGTGGACGAGCTTGCCAGTATGATGAGCAACGAGGCGATCAGTGAAAGCAGTAGAATATTGAACCAATATTCAACGATGTATTCCACGCGCTTTCAGGAGCTCGTTCAAAACCAGCAGGAAGTCGGGTACGGTCCTGACAGCGGTAAGCGCGGTGAACTGAACGAGGCGGCAGAGCAATTTGACACAATGCTGAGAGAACAAAATGACACGGTAGCTTTACAGCTGTTCCAGGAATTGCGGATGATTGAAAAGGACTTTATTGCTGATCAGATTCCGGTCAGTGAATTTTCGCAAGTCCGGGAACAAATTGCAGCGCAAATTACAAGCGGCGGTTATTCGGGAGAGCAGCAGGAGGAAATGATTAATGCGTTAAATTCCTATACGGGTATATTTAATTCGATTCAGCAGCTGATTATTTCCCAGCTTTCTTCCTCACAGGTGTTCCAATCGATTATCGGTACAATGGATGTCGAAGTCGGCAACATTAATAATGTGCTGACGGAAAGCTATGAGCGAATTGTCGGGGAAAAAGAAAACTTAATGAACATGCTGATAATTATTATGGCAGCCGTCAGTGCCGTTATTCTTATTCTTCTTGTCGGAATCGGGATGTTCGTCCTGCGCTCAATTTCTAAATCGGTTCAGCAGTTACAAAGCGGAGCTGAGATTATTGGGGAGGGGAACCTCGCTTACCGGGTGGAAGACAGCGGGAAAGATGAACTTGGCAAAGTGGCCCGCACCTTTAATGACATGGCGGCACAAGTGCAAAAATCAATGATCGAAGTCAAGAATGCGGCCAATCAACTGTCAGCCTCCTCTGAGTCTTTATCTGCTGTCTCTGAACAGACAACGGCGCAAAGCTATGAAGTCAGTAAGGCGATTGAACAGGTAGCGACAGGAGCGCAACAGCAGTCGAGCGATATTGAGCAAGGCTCGCGTTTGATTGAAGGTATGACGACGCAAATTAATACGATTAACGAGCATGCTGAGGATATTGCCGTTCAGGCTCACACAACGAGTGAGCGGGGACAGGCTGGAATCGAAGTCGTCAATGAGCTTGATCAGACGTCAAGAGAGTATACGGCATTGGCTCAAACGGTAATCAACAGTGTTGAAGACGTAGCGAATCAATCTCAGCAAATTGCTAAAATTCTTGTGACGATCGAGGAGATTTCTGAGAGTACAGGGTTGCTTGCTCTCAATGCTGCAATCGAAGCAGCGCGGGCAGGAGAAGCAGGAAAAGGCTTCGCTGTCGTCGCGAATGAAGTAAGCAAGCTTGCGGAGAAAACAAAGGGAGAAACAAACAATATCCAGAAAGTCATTAAGACCATTAATGAAAAAATTGTCGCCTCAACTTCGGAAGCGCAGAAGTTAGAAATTTACAATCAACGTCAACAAGCAACAGTCGATCAGACGTTAACCTCGTTCCATGATATTGTTGAGCATGTGACGGGAATTGAAGAAAGTACGGAAAAGATTAGACATGCTCTTACGACCGCAACCGAGTCGTCACGTAATTTAGTAGCGGCGATGCAGGATATTAGCGCAGTTTCAGAAGAGTCTGCCGCATCAAGTGAAGAAGTGATGGCTTCAAGTGAAAATCAAATTAAGGCGATCGAAGAAGTGAATATTTCGGCAACGGAACTTCTGCAGCTCTCGCAAACGCTATTAGCAGAGGTAAACAAATTTCAGCTAGAGGATAATAATGCAGCCGAGGCATACAGCGACTATGAAGAAGTAGTCGAAGAATTCACAGAAGCCGAAGACCTCACGGATGAAGCTGAAGTGCAGCCTGAGGAAGAAGACATTGAGGTGGAAGCTGAAGCAGAAGAAACAGAGGAGCAGGAACAATCGCGCCAATAAACGGTGATTGTCTGGTGAAAGCTCTCTGAAGAAATGAGCTTGAGACAAAACTAGCTTTGGACCTACTGGCAATGGCTTAACACGCCACAAGCCCGTTGTGAGAAACCCACTCACAACGAGGCCACTGAAAAACCTCTTTTTCCGTAACTCGAAGAAGTGTAATGGCTCCGCGCGTTGCGCGCCTTGCTACGAGAAACCCACTCGTAGCAAGGCTTTCAAAATCAGGCAACGGCTACGCTCATTACTAAAAAGCTGCTGGAAAAGTGGAAATCGTACTTTTTCAGCAGCTTCCTCACAACGGGCTTTAAAAGATCGTGGCGGTGCCGCTCATTGCTTAAAGAGGTTGGGAAAAAGGTAAAAAAACAACCTTTTGCCCAACCTCTTTTGGTTACACTGTCTTACATCGCTTTCTTTTTCAGTTTAAATGGGGAACGGAGCCGCTGAGTCTCGTTTATATTAACGAGGCCAATTCCAATGAGGATCAGCACCATACCGACGATTGAGATCAGATGAATGGACTCCCCGAGCAGAAGCCATCCGCAGAGGACGCCGATCATCGGTACGAGCAGGAGCGACAGGGAAGCCTTGCCGCCCTCGCCCTTTTCCAGTAAATAAAACCAAAGGACGAACGCAAAGGCAGAGGCGACTACTCCGGCAAATAGCAAAGATAAAACAGCGGGGGTGCCCCATTGGATCGATTCACCTCTTTCAAAGAGAAGTGAGTAGCCTAACAGACCAGCAGCGCCAATCGCCATCTGGTAAGTTGTAAATTGAATCTTATTATGGTGCTGAAGAATCTTTTTCACGATAATATTGGAAATCGCCCAAGCGACTGATCCCGAAAGTACGAGAAGCTGCGTAATAAATGCGAATCCGCTCCATTCAAATTGAAGAGGATTAATTTCCAGGACGAAAAAAAGGCCGATAATGCCTAAAAAGAGTGCTGTGATTTTGATCGCAGTCAAGCGCTCACCAAGAAAAAAGTGAGCGAGGAAGGCGAACCAAAACGGCATCGTAAATGACAATAAACTAGTGATCCCAGCATCGATATACTGTAAAGCCTGCTGATTGATCGTAAAGACATACGCGGTTTGCAGCAAGCCGCAAAGTGCATACCATTTCCAGTCCCCTTTTTTAGGTAAGGGAATCCGTTTATAGTAGCAAACAGCTAAAAGAACAGCGGCTCCTAAACAGAAACGAATGGCCGAAAAAAGGACAGGAGGAAAATAATCAAGGGCCGTTTTCATAACGACCCAATTAAATCCCCAAATTAAACAAAGTAAAATCGTTAACCAGATGATAAGCATCTCCCCCAGTTACATGAAATCTACAATGCTCGTGAATACTGTTTCGGAATGTCGGTTTTATGGTCGAGCGTGCGGGCTGCATGAATCGGCCAATAAGGATCGCGCAGCAGTCCGCGGCCAATCGCCACTAAATCGGCATCATTGTTTCCGATGACGGCATTGGCCAGCTCCGGGCTGTCCAGCTTCCCGACACTGATGATTGGCAGGTCAAATTGCTGCTTAAACGCCTGCGCGTACGGTACTTGGTAGCCGGAGTGCGTACCTGGTTTGCCGTGCGGGCCCATTCCGGCGACTTCGAGCGGAGCTTCACCGCCAGCACTAATATGAAAAATATCGACACCGGCTGCTTCATATTGCTTACAAATGTCGATCATGTGATTGACATCATATCCACCAGCTGCAAATTCAGTCGCTGAAACGCGCATGAGCAGCGGCATTTCCGCCGGCAGCTCACTTTTTACCGCCTGAATGACTTCGACGCCGAATTTTGCCAGGTTCTCTCCGTATTCATCATCACGTTTGTTAATAAGCGGAGAATGAAACTGATGAATCAAATAGCCGTGTGCGCCGTGCAGCTCAATCGTATCAAATCCAGCCTGAACGGCTCTTCTGGCAGCTTGGCGGAATTTTTCCACAAGGGCGTTAATGTCATCCTTTGTTAACGCTTTTGGCACCTTGAAGGTTGAATCATAGGCAATCGCTGAGGAAGAAACCGGAAGCTTGGCGTCTTCTGCTTTGCGGCCGGCATGGGCGATTTGAATACCCATTTTTGCGCCATGTTTATGACACGCTTCGACAATCCTTGCATATGCCGGAACATGTTCATCGGACCAGATCCCTAAATCATAATCAGTAATGCGGCCATCCGGCTCGACATCGGTCATCTCGATGATAATCAGTCCAGCTCCGCCGACTGCCCGTGACGTGTAATGGGTAAAATGCCAGTCATTCGGCTTGCCATCCTTCGCTTCGACCGAGTATTGGCACATCGGGGCCATGACGATACGGTTCTTTAATGTAAGTCCCTTATAGGAAAACGGGGAAAATAAGTGTGTCATCTTTGTTCCTCCTTTAGTTTTCAGATGCAGTTACTAATATGTAATGCATTTGTGCAGCTTTCTTCTAAAAAGATACGGTTATCAGCAAAGCTTCACGTAGTTATTTTACTAATAATTTGGAAGAAAGGAAACTAATGTGCCTCCTTTTACGATTGTTTTGTTTGAATAGGGAGGAAGACGGAAACCTATATCATAAGAAATAGATAATTATTAACAAATACTAGATAAAATGGACTAATTATCAATTTAATCATAAATTTAGGGTTTTGTGCTTCGGTAATGTTGGTACACAGAGTTATGTAACACCCAATAAACTTTTTCAAGGAGGATGATGGAAATGGCTACAAACAATTCTACTAGCAACATGACACGTGAGGAAGCAGGACGTAAAGGTGGAGAAGCGAATGCTCGCCAGCATGACCGAGAGCACTTCGAGGAAATTGGCAGAAAAGGCGGCGAACAGACAAGCCAAAATCATGATCGTTCCTTTTATCAAGAGATTGGAAAAAAGGGTGGAGAAGAAAATGCCCGTCAGCATGATAGAGAGCATTTTCAGGAGATCGGTCAAAAGGGCGGAAGAAATTCCTCCTCAAATAACCAGCCTTCCAACAGCAACAACAATAACAACAATAACAATAACAACGGCAACAACAACAACCGGAATAACAACAACAACAGCAGAAACAACAACAATTAAAGAGGAACGTTTGTGCATCGTTTGAACATAAAAGGAACCGCTGTCAGTCCAGAGTAAGGCAGCTGCCCCAAAAAGTATTGGCTTTTTGGGGCAGCTGCCTGTTTTCGTCTATTCAAAACGCAGTAACTGAAATAGCTCCTCTTCATTTACGAGGACGTCGGCTAACGTGTATTTATGGAGCACTTGAAGATAGGCCTGCATCGCTTCGCCAAGAACCCCCTTTAAACGGCAGGACGGTGAAATGACGCATAGATTTTTACTCGGATCAAAGCATTCAACCGTATGAAAATCCTCTTCCATCAGCCGGACAACCTGACCGATGTTAATCTCTTCCGGGCTTTTTCCTAAACGAAGTCCGCCGTTGCGCCCGCGAATGTTTTCGAGGTATCCGGCTTTTCCAAGCTCATATACGACCTTCATCAGATGATTTTTCGATATGTGGTAACTGTCGGCAATTTCTTTAATCGTCGCCAGCTTTTCCTGTTTGCGTACGGCCAAATAAATTAAAGTGCGTAAGGAGTAGTCAGTATAATTTGTTAAGCGCATAGTATCTTTCCTTTCTAAGGAGTGGACAACTTCTGTCTAATAAGTTCTCTCACTAGTAATGGTATCATCAAAAAAGAGAAATGGCATGTAATGCGTAAGATTTGTGTCCAAATTATTAAAGAAGTATTTAAAATATTGCTTTTAGCCTCCATTAGTGAAAGAATGAAACTAGCTTCATAAACTAATGGGGTAGGGGGAGTTAAAATGTTAGATCAGAAAACAATTGAGGTTATTAAATCAACAGTACCAGTGTTACAGGAGCATGGGGAGAAAATCACAACACATTTTTATCAGACGATGTTTACCAATCATCCGGAGCTATTGAATATTTTCAATCATGCGAATCAAAAGAAAGGCAGACAGCAAGCCGCTTTGGCGAATGCCGTCTATGCCGCGGCATTACATATTGATCAGCTTGAAACAATTTTACCTGTCGTTCAGCAGATTGCCCATAAGCATAGAAGCCTTGGGGTGAAAGCAGAGCATTATCCGATCGTTGGCGAGCACTTGCTTCAAGCGATGAAGGACGTTTTGCAGGAAGCGGCGACGGAGGAAATTATTCAGGCGTGGGCTGACGCTTATGGGGTCATCGCCGATATTTTTATTTCGGTTGAGGCGGACATGTATGAGCAGGCAGAGGCACAACAAGGTGGCTGGCCTGACTTCAAATCATTTGTTATTGATCGAAAAGTGAAGGAAAGTGAGGTCATTGCTTCCTTCTATTTGAAACCGGCTGACGGCAAGGTGCTTCCACCGTTTTTGGCAGGGCAATATATTAGTGTAAAGCTTGAAATTCCAGGGGAACAATATACGCATATTCGCCAGTACAGTTTGTCGGATGCTCCGGGACAGGATTATTACCGGATCAGCGTGAAGCGCGAGGATCAGCAAGAACCGGCGGGGAAAGTTTCGACCTATCTCCATCAGCATCTCAATGAAGGTGATCGCCTGTTAGTTAGTGCTCCAGCCGGGGAGTTTATCCTGTCAAAGAGCGCACGTCCGTTAGTATTGATCAGCGGAGGAGTCGGTTTAACACCGCTTGTCAGCATGCTGAAAACAGCGGTGCGGGAGCAGAAGGGGAGAGACGTGACCTTTATCCATGCGGCGATTGACAGCAAGCACCATGCGTTGCGTGCTGAAGTTGATCAGCTGGCCGCCGGGCATGAGCATGTTCGGGCTTTTTATTGTTATGAACGGCCTGCGGCAGAAGATCAACAATATGATAAGAGCGGCTATCTTAATGAAGAGTGGCTCCAAACCATTATTAGAAATAAGGACGCTGATTATTACTTTTGCGGACCGGTTGGCTTTATGAAAGCCGTCGATCAGATAATGACGAACTGGGGGATCGCTGAGGAACAAAAGCATTATGAATTTTTTGGACCGGCGATGAAATTATAATAGAATAATAGAAGGCTGGATTTGAAGGGATTTTTTTCCTCTCTTCCAGCCTTTTTTTAGTAGACGAATAAAATCGATTGAGCGAGTCAGGAATGAAATGATTCTTATAAAACGCTGACTGATATGGCGGTTAAATGATAAGGAGAATTCCAATCTGAAAAATGAGTTTACTAAATAGGAAGAAAGTGGGTTATTTCAGCTGCCAATATTAAAATATTTCAAAAAATCAGTTGGCTGCCGGAGTTTACTGCTTTTTAAAAAAATTTTAAAAATATGTTGACGAATGTAAACGGTTTAATTTACTATTAACTTGTCAGTTACAAATTTGTGAATTTTTTTGCACTCGCTGAGAAATTTGTCGAAATGCAGAATATCGGGTTTATGTACCTCTTTTTTTTAGCTGGGTGCTGGATCCAGGATACCCTTTAAAAGCAACAATGAATTATGAAAGGGTTCTCACATAGCGCAGTTGTAACTGTTTCAGTTATTCATTTGAAATCACGTTAGGGGGGGCGTAAATGGGAGAAAAGTTAACAATGGGCTTGCTTTTTGGAGAAGCAACCGGTATTGGTTCTGAGCTTGTTATTAAAGCACTTCAGAAAGCTGAAATCAAAAATCACGCGACATGGGTACTAATTGGTGATGAGAGAGTTTATCGCCAGGGAGAGGCAGTCACTGGGCTATCGGTCGAATATACAAAAATTAAATCGATGGCTGACGTAAAGCCGGAGGAAGATCGCGTTTGGTTTATTGACCTCGGAAACTTAAATCCTGAGACGTATGAGTTAGGAAAGCTTTCGATCGATTCAGGTCGCGTTACAGGAGAAACATTAAAATATGCAATGGATCTCGCTAAAGCAGGCGATTTAGACGGAATTGTGTACGCACCGTTAAACAAAGAAGCACTTCATCGTGGCGGACATCATTTTGAAGATGAGATTCATTATTTTGCCTCTTTGCTGGATTGCGAGAAAGGGTTTGGCGAAATCAACGTCATGGACGACCTTTGGGTGACACGTGTAACGTCACATGTTCCTATTAGTAAAGTCAGCTCGCTTGTTACGAAGCAGCGCGTCCAAGAAGTAATCAATTTTGCTCATGAAAACATGACGACAGCCGGAGTGGAAAATCCAAAAATCGTTGTGTCGGCATTGAACCCGCATGCTGGTGAAGGTGGTATGATCGGCCGAGAAGAAATTGACGAAATTATTCCGGCTGTGAAAGCGGCACAGGCAGACGGGATCAATGTAAGTGGACCGTTCCCGGCAGATACGCTCTTTTTACGGAGAGATAAGGAACCGTTCAACTGTCTCGTCGGTATGTATCATGATCAGGCGCAGACAGGGATGAAGCTGCTCGGTTTTTACAGAGGGGTAACAGTTAGCGGAGGCTTACCTGTTGTGTTAACGACTCCTGCCCACGGAACTGCCTTTGATATTGCAGGGAAAGGGAAAGCGGATTCAGGTGCGATGGAGGCGGCGATGAAGCTGGCAGTGCGCTTAGTCACAGGAAGAAAGCAAAGAAGCGAATTGGCGAAATAAACAGATTGAATGATCAAAAATGTATCCGTTATCAATTATTTGAATTTTACTAAAAAGGTGGGGGAAAATGATGAAGAAAAACTTACTGTATGTATTATTTGCATTATTGCTTAGCGTTGGTCTTGCAGCTTGTGGAAGCTCTGAAACAGATGGTGGAGGAGAATCGGCAGATGGGGGAGACGACGGCGCAGCTGCTGAAGGAGCTGCTGACGGTTATCCGGAAAGAGACATTGAAATTCTCGTAGGGCACGGTGCCGGTGGCGGAACAGACAACTTTGCCCGTCAGGTAGCGAAGCAAATGGAAGAAATTCTTGGTGTTAATATTAATGTTATTAACCAGGAAGGGGCAAGTGGTGCGATTGCGAAAGAAATGGGAGCAAAGGCTCCGGCTGACGGTTACACAATCGTGGCAACTTCTGCTCTTCCAATCCAGGTTGCAACAGGAATTAATACAAATAACGAATTGAATGTCTATAATGCGCTTGCTCGCTTCCAAAGTGACACGTATGCATTACAAGCAAAAGCAGGAACATTTGAAAGCATTGAAGACTTTGTTGCCCAGGCAGAAGCCAATCCGGGAACAATTCGCATTGGCGGTACTGGTGTAGGGACAATGGACCAGGTTGTCTTCACATTGTTAGAGCGTGAAACGGGTCTTGATTTAGAGTTTGTTCCTTTCGAGGGAGCAGGTCAAATGCACGCAGCTGTACTTGGTGGACATATTGAAGCAATGTTAGAGGAAATTGGACCGACGATCTCTTCTGTTGAAGGTGGAGAAATTCAGCCGCTTATCTTCTTCGCGGAAGAAAGAATTGAAGATTTCCCTGAAATACCAACAAGTGTTGAAAACGGATGGGATATTACAAATGGGGTTGAGCGCGGTTTCCTTATTCGCAACGAAGTTCCACAAGAAATTATCGATAAATTGGAGCAGGTTGCAAAAGAGGTTTACGATTCAGAAGAATATCAGCAATATGAAGAGAATTCTTATCTACACCTCCGTGAAGGCTGGTTAGGCTCAGCGGATTACACAGAGAAATTAAGAAATGACATTGAAGTCTTTACAGAAATCCTAGAAGGCGTAGAAGTCGAATAGTTCTTAGAAGTAACCTAGCATTTCGATCATTACTTTGAGGGTTGTCCTGAAACTATCCTTTCAGGACATCCTCTTGATCTTTTTGAGGAGGTATGAACCTTATGGGCAATTTAGTGTTGTCGATTGCAACGATTATCTTTTCTGTTTTCTTTTTCATTTATACATTGCAAATTCCTGCCTCTTCCTCAACATCTATCGGACCGGAATTTTGGCCAAGAATCGTTCTCATTTCCTTAGCGATTATGGGGATTGTCCTCCTTATTAAATCACTGCGTCAGATGAAACGCCCTTCAGTCGTTGCAGAAAACATAAGTGAAGCTGAGAAGGTAGAAGAAGAATTTGAAGTGGAAGAAGTGCATAAATCACGTTATCTCATTATTATAGTAGCGCTGTTTCTTTATATTCTATCCTTGAGCTTTATCGGATTTGTACCGACAACTCCATTTATGCTAATTGGAATTGCGCTTATTATCGGAATGAGAAAGTGGTACTCGATGGCCTTGACCGGGGTACTTGGGACGGCTTGTTTCATCTATTTGTTTGCAAACACGCTGAACATCCCATTACCACGAGGCGTTGGTATATTCAGAGAGTTAAGCTATTTTCTTTATTAAGATATGAGCGATAAGGAGGGAGATTCATGCTAGAGGGATTATTGACTGGTGTGGTCAGTGTTCTTGATCCAATGAACCTGTTCGTTTTGCTGGTCGCTGTATTTGTTGGTTTCCTTGGTGGAGCGATGCCGGGGATTAGCGGAACGATGCTAATTATCATTTTGTTGCCTGTCACATATGGCATGGGAACAGAGCCAGCTTTCCTGCTGTTAACGGGGATTTATGCGTCAGCTGTTTTCTCGGGGCTGATCAGCGCGATTTTATTTAGAACGCCGGGAACTCCTGAAGCGATCGTGACGGTGTTTGACGGTTATCCAATGACGAAGAAAGGAAAGGCCGGTCAGGCGCTCGGTATCGGGATTTTAAGCTCGGTCATTGGTGGGGTCGCCGGCTGTATTGCCTTGATTTTCCTGACGCCGCCGTTAGCGACATTTGCCTTGAACTTCTCGTCACCTGAGTTCTTTGCTTTAGCGGTACTTGGGCTGACTGTCGTCGCTTCATTAAGTGGCGGTGATTTAACGAGAGGATTAATTGGTGTATTGTTTGGATTGTTTATTGCCACAATCGGTATGGATTCCATGACCGGAACAGCCCGCTTTACGTTTGACTCAAGCAATCTTATGTCCGGAGTGGAGCTAATCCCGATTCTAATTGGATTATTTGCGATTTCTGAAGTGCTGCGGAAAAGTGCGGAAGATCATACGATTAAGCAAAAGTTCCAAAAGGTGAAAACAAAAATCTTCGAAATGGCCATTTTTAAGCAAATTAGCAGTACTCTTGCCAGATCGTCTATTTTAGGTATTCTTGTCGGGATTCTGCCGGGAGTGGGAGCGACGACTGCATCGATGCTCAGCTATAGTGAAGCGGTTCGTTGGTCAAAGCGTCCGAAGAAAGAGTTCGGAACAGGGGTGCCGGAAGGAATTGCCGCACCTGAATCCGCGAATAACGCGGCGGCGATGGGAGCGATGGTTCCGTTGCTCGCTCTTGGGATTCCGGGAAGTGCAACGACAGCGGTTATCCTCGGTGCATTTGTTCTTCATGGGCTTCAGCCTGGACCGATGCTTCTGACGTCATCGGCAGAGCTTGTCTATACGATCTTTATCGGGCTATTAATTGTAAACCTTTCAATCCTGTTGTTTGCCAAGCCGTTTATCAAAATGTTCTCTTACGTAATGAAAGTACCTTACACGGTATTAGGGCCATTAATCCTGATGCTCTGTATTATCGGTACATTCGCGGTTAGAAACTCTATTTTTGATATTTGGGTTATGTTTGTGTTTGGGATTATTGGATTCTTCCTTGAAAAATTAAAATTTCCATTGGCGACAGTCATCTTAGGTGTTGTGCTTGGACCGATCGGGGAAGCGGAATTCCGTCGTTCGTTAACGATGTCGGGCGGCGACTATTCAGTCTTTTTCACAAGACCGATCAGTGCAACATTATTGGCGTTGGCCGTGCTGGCACTATTTGCTCCAGCGATAAAGAAGTTATTCACAAAATCAAAACCAGCAGCAGATGGGCAATAAAGCTGATTTGCGATAGGAATGACTGTAGAAAGAAAGTGGTAACGGGTGGGCATATTTTTTGAAGTCATTGTTCCAGTGTTGTTAGTGTTTGCGGTCGGCTTTGTTTTGCAAAAGGCGAAAAAAATCGATACGAAGGCTATTTCAACTCTCGTTGTGTATATATTCATGCCATGTCTCGTTTTTCGGACTTTATACACGACGGAAGTGACCGTCCAATACGTTTATTTGATCGCCTTTAGCCTGCTGCTGTTAACATTAACAATCGTAACGGTGAAATTGTATGCGAAAATACGCAAACTGCCGTCATCGGTGGAAAGTGGATTGATTTTATCGACCGCTTTTATGAACGCCGGAAATTATGGCTCGCCGATCATTTTGTTTGCGTATGGAACCACTGCATTTGATTATGCCATTTCCTTTTATATTTTATCTTCAATTCTTTTAAATTCCGTTGGCCTTTATTATGCCGCCCGCGGAAACATGAATATGAAATTAGCGGTGAAGGCCGTCTTTACGATACCAGCGATTTATGCTGTGCTCGCTGCGGCATTGGTCAAGTTGTTTCGCTTGCAATTGCCGGAGAATATTTTTTCGATGGTATCATTTGTCGCTGACGCCTCAATACCATGTGTGATGGTTATTTTGGGGATGCAGCTTGCACAAATAAAAGTGAAGAGCCTTCAATGGGAATACATTTCATTTGCTACGGTTATGAAGCTTGTCGTCGCACCGCTATTCGCCTTCGGGTTGACCCAATTGTTTACGCTGGATCCGCTTTTACAGAAGGTGTTGATTTTAACGGCGGCGATGCCGACAGCCTCAGCAGCTACAATCTTTGCTGTTCAATTTAATGCAGAGGCGAAGTTAGTTTCCGGTACGACATTTATTACGACTTTAGTAAGTATTATAACGATTACAGTGTTAATCTCGATTCTATGATAAAGTTTGACTGTTATCAGAGTATTTTTTATCATAGAAACCAAGCTGGATCCAGTGTTCAGTGGTTTGGGGAAGGAGGATGACAAGTGCAGTTTGAATTGGCGCAGCCTTTATATAAACAGGCATATGACAGAATTAAACATCTGATTTTAACAGGCGAATTGAAGCCAGGATCAAAGGTAATTGTTTCAAAGCTTGCTAAAGAATATCAGGTTAGTAGAACACCGCTTCGCGAAGCATTAAGGCAGCTCCAAAAAGAGGGGCTTCTTATTCAAAATCATTTAGGTACGAGAGTGGTTTCGATTAATTTAACCGATTATGAAGAGCTTTACTTCTGCCGTTTGTTATTAGAGAAACAAGTGATGAGTATGGTGGTCGACGAAATAACAGCTGAGAGCTTAGAGAAAGCGGAAGAAATTTTGGCTCAGGCACGTAACGCTTTGAAAAATGAAAACCATTTGGATATTTTAACGTTGAATACCCAGTTTCATGAAGTCTTCTATCATACATGTTCTAATAGAAGATTAGTGCAAATGCTTGAACATGTTCGTTCTCTGCTTCTCATTTATCGGGCGAATGCTCTGAAATACACAGCCTACAATCGCGAAGTAACCGAAGAGCATGCGAAGATCCTTGAAGCGGTTGAAGAACGGGATGTTCATAAAGCAATCGAAGCGATTGAAACTCATGTGAATAATGATATGAATCGCGGCCGGATTATTTTCACGAAAAAAGAAGATTTGGCAGAGTCGAACTAATAGATAGAGAGAAACATAGCAAGAAGGTAAGCGTTCCCAAAAAAAGTGGAGGTGACAGAAATGTCAGCATTAAAAGGAATGAAAATTTTAGATGCATCGCAAATTATGGCAGGACCTTATTGTACAATGGTGCTCAGCGATTTAGGAGCAGAGGTAACGAAAATTGAAAAATTAAACGGTGGAGATGATTCGCGCCAGATGGGGCCATATGTGAACGGCGAATCAACATGCTTTTTCCAAATTAACCGCAATAAGAAAAGCGTCGGTCTGAACTTAAAAGAGCAGGAAGGAAAGGAAATCTTCTATAAGCTCGCGAAGGAAGCCGATGTCATTGTGGAAAACTACCGCCCCGGCGTAACGAAATCATTGAAAATTGATTATGACACGATTAAAGAAATCAATCCGGGCATCATTTATTGCTCGATTTCCGGCTATGGCCAAAGTGGTCCATATGCCCATAAAGGCGGCTTTGATTTAGTTGCTCAGGGGATGACAGGTTTAATGAGCATGACCGGTGAACCTGGAAAGCGCCCATTGAAATCCGGTATCGCGGTATATGATATCGGTGCCGGTATCACAGCGGCTTATTCGATTCTCGCTGCTTACGTTCATAAGCTGCAAACAGGTAAAGGACAGCATGTTGATGTTTCACTTGTTGAGTCCGGCTTACCATGGTTTATCTGGGAAGCAGCGGCTTACTTTGCCAACGGAACGCTTCCAGAACCAACAGGCTGGAGACACCGTGTATCAGCTCCGTATCAGGCATTAAAAACACAAGACGGCTATTTGATGCTTGGTTGCGCGAATCAACGGACATGGGAAGCGTTTTGCCGCCTTGTCATTGAAAAGCCGGAATGGATCGAAGACCCGCGCTTCAAAACGAATACAGACCGGCATGACAATGTCGAAGAGCTTGAAGAAATGATTGAAGAAATTTTTGCCGTCAACACAACGGATTATTGGGTGAAAAAATGTGAAGAAGCGAAGGTGCCGGCCGGCCCGATTAATAACTTCGCCCAGGCGGTTGAAGATGAACATTATTTAGCAAGAGATATGATTCAAGAGGTGGAACATCCGGTAATTGGGAAGATGAAAACAATTGGTCCGGCATCGAAGTTTTCTGAAACGCCTGGACAAATTAAATCAGCTGCCCCTACTCTTGGCCAGCACTCTGCTGAAGTGTTAGCAGCATTAAATTACACGCCGGAGCAAATTAAAGAGCTTGAAGAGAAAGGAATTATCAACAGCGGCAAAGAAGAAGTAAAGAGTTAATCCGTTTTCATATTAATTCGAAAAGGTGGTAAGCATATGCTGCATAAACTTAAGGGACATTATCCAAGCGTTGATCCGAGCACGTATATTGCACCAGGAGCCCAGTTAATCGGAAATATTGAATTACAGGAGGACACGACTGTCTGGTTTAATGTTGTCATGCGCGGCGACAATGAAAAGATCACAATTGGAAAAGGGTCGAATGTCCAGGACGGCACGGTCGTTCATGTCGATCCGGGTTATCCAGTGAACGTTGGTGAAAACGTGACGATCGGCCATAACGTCATCTTGCACGGTTGCACAGTGAAGGATGGAGCGCTTATCGGAATGGGCGCGACAATTTTAAATGGCGCGGTCATTGGAGAGGGTGCATTGGTTGCAGCCGGGGCGCTTGTTACAGAAGGAAAGGTCATCGAGCCTGGAATGCTCGTCGCCGGGGTACCGGCGAAAGCGATCCGTCAGCTTTCACCTGAGAATATTGAACGGGCGAAACACGGTGCCCAACATTATGTAGAAAACGGCGCATTATATAAAAAAGAAAATGTAAGTGAATAAATGAGGCTTGGATAAAAGGTTGTTTTTTTACCTTTTATCCAAGCCTCTAAGCAATGAGTGGAGCCGCCACGATCTTTTAAATCCCGGTGTGAGTGGGTTTCTCACAGCGGGATTGTGGCGAGTGGAGCCATTGCTCCTGTACGCTAACTGGTCTTTAATCCACAAGCTTGACCAGCATATGGGCGAGCATATGACGTTCTTCCTTGTTGCCGGCTCTCCATAATTCCTGCAGCAATTTTTCCTCACGGTTTTGTGGCTCGACGTGATTGGAGAGATAGTCGCCGATTTTTTCGGCAGATAAAGCAAGCTGCTCTTCATTTAAACCGATTTTTTTTGCTAAATCGACCCGCTTGCTTAAATAGGCCTTAAAGTCTTCAAAGCTGGCTAAAATATCTTCGACGCGTTCTTGATCCATACGCTCAATTGCGTTATCCACCTTATTAAGCTTTACTTTCCCTTCTTTTGTGACGACGTGGTGCTGTTCACTCATGGGAGCGCCTCCTTGTAAAAAAATGTACTTAGTTCTTACTATCCCTTCTTTTGCTGAAACTAAACATTCGGATCACAGTATTTATAGATGAAGCGTCTGATAAATAAGAGTTTTCCGATTGTTTCGTTGACGAAGGGATTGATCAGGCGTAAAATTAAAAAGTATGATTATGAAAGCGTTATCTTAATGGGTGTAGAGAGAAAGGGTGATAGTGATGGCAAAAACAATGAAGGCCGCGATTTATCAAGGACCGGAATCGATCACGACTGAGCAGGTAAACCTTCCTGGTGTGCCAGAAGGCTGGTGCTTGATGAAAGTCTCTTATTGCGGGATTTGCGGTACGGATTTGAATATTTACGGAGGGGGACATCCGCGGGCGACGGCGCCGCTTATTATGGGACATGAACTGGCCGGCCATATTTATGATCACCCTTCGATTGCAGATGGCAGGGCGGTAACGGTTAATCCTCTTTTATATTGCGGGGAATGCAAGCCTTGTCGTGAAGGAATTCCCCATGTCTGCGAATCGCTAAGGCTTGTCGGAATTGATCGGGACGGGGGAATGGCTGAATATGTGGCGGTACCGAATGAACAGGTGATTCCATTGCCTGAAGGGATGTCCTTGAAGGCAGGTGCACTGGTGGAGCCATTTGCTGTCGCCGTTCATTCTGTGAGGGAGTCCCGCTTTAAAGGAGGGGACGAGGTTACTGTTTTTGGAGCGGGGCCAATCGGCCTTTGTATTTCGCTCGTTTTGCAATTTTTCGGGGCGAAGCGTGTTACCGTCGTGGAAGTGAATCAGTTCAGACGGGAGCTTGCAGAGAGACTCGGCTTCCACACAGTCGATCCGGCGACCGCGACTATCCCTAAAAATGATTTGGTGTTTGATTGCGCTGCTCATCCTTCCGTAGCTGAGAGGCTGGTGGATGTCACTCACGTCAAGGGAGAAATTATGCTGATCGGCACGTATAAAAAGCCGACGCCGCTCGATTTACAAAATGTAAACTTTAAAGAGCTTACCCTTAAAGGAGCCAGAGTGTATACGGACAAAGATTTTACAGTTGCCGCCGCGTTGCTCCATCAGCATGAAGAAGCGTTGCAGCTGATTACAAATGTCGAACCTGTCGAGCAGACTGCCCGCTTATTTAAAGAATTAAAAGCCGGCGGTGACATGGTCAAAGCTCTGATTTCATTTTCTGAATAAAGCGAGCCGGGGAAGGAGAATCATTCATATGAGTATGTTCGATATAAAGGGAAAAACAGCTTTAATTACCGGGGGGAACCGGGGACTAGGTAAGGCGATTTCTTTGGCTTTTGCCGATGCAGGGGCGAACATTGTTGTCGTCAGCCAATCAGGCCGGGCGGAAGAAGTTGTGGAAGCAGCGATGAAAAAAGGAGTACGAGCGGTTTCAATCCAGTATGACCTCAGCGATACGAGCCACATGAAAGAGCTGGTCGACAAAGTGAATAAGGAAGCCGGTCATATTGATATTCTTGTCAATAACGCCGGTGTGCAAAGGCGTGCCCCTTCAGTGGAATTCAGTGAAGAAGATTGGGATTTGGTTCAGGCGGTCAATACAAAATCGGTTTTCTTCTTATGTCAGGCATTTGGCAAAGCGATGCTTGAACGCAAGCAAGGGAAAATTATTAATCTCGCCTCGTTGCTTTCGTTTCAAGGAGGGTTTACCGTTCCCGCTTATGCCGCCAGCAAAGGAGCCGTTGCCCAGTTTACGAAATCGCTCGCAAATGAGTGGGCAAGTCAGGGTGTCAATGTCAACGCAGTGGCTCCAGGCTATATTGCGACGGATATGAATGAAGCACTGATCAACGATCAAACGAGAAGCCGTCAGATTCTGGAGCGGATTCCCGCCGGAAGATGGGGCCAGCCGGAAGACATCGCCGGAGCCGTACTCTATTTAGCAACACCAGCTGCCAATTACGTCCACGGAGAAGTCATCGTAGTCGACGGCGGCTGGATGGGAAGGTAAAGGAGTGTTGTCAAACACTCCTTTAAGCAATGAGAGGAACCGCCACGAACTTTTAAAGTCCGATGTGAGTGGTTTTCTCACAACGGACTTGTGGCGAGTGGAGCATTACTTAGTTTGCTGGAAAATGAGGAAAGGACATTGTCCTTTTACTGACCCGGCTCTTCCCGGAAAAAAAGAGTGCGGACCCGTTGAATGAAGCGGTGATTCTGTTTTTGTCCGATGTAAGCGTCGTACATCGCTTCGAGAGAAGTCCGATCAATCAAGTTTATTTTATTCGCCCGGGCGAGTTTAATCGCCGCTAAGGAAAACGAACGGTTCGTCACAATAACGAGCCGTGTAGCTTTGTATTTTTGCTTTAATGACATTACCTCTAAAACGGCCTGCTTATCGAGCGGGCCATTTTGCCGTTTGGCATGGACAACCGCTTTTACGCCCCGCTTTCGTAAAATAAGATCAGCAGTTCGTTTTTCATTTTTTTTCGGGCGGGTAACCGAATAGCCCTGACTTTGAAAAAGGGGAACAAGAAACTGCTGAAATTCCTGTTCTGTCATCTCATCAATATCGAGCAGAGAGCCGGATGGATCAAGCAATTTGATCCGGGCTCCATTTTTCGCTATATGTCGAAGGCCAAGAAAGGTCAAAAGAGCAGAAAGCGTTAATCCAAATATCGTGTAGTCCAGATGAAACAGCTGGACAAGGAGGAATGTCATAATAAACAGCACGACAGGAAGAAGAGCTGCCTTTTTTTTACGTGATGAATAGCCAACCAATAATCTCACTTCCTTTTAGCGTTTATTAGTAGTGTGCCCAGTCTTAGTCAGAATATGAGCTAGGATTTTGGCAAACGAATGTTTGCATCACTGCTGAAAAACGCATAAAATATAGGAAGAAGGAGGCGAATAAAATGAAGGAAGCTCTCTCCCCATGGTTTATGCCGAGTCTTTTTTTTGTGCTCGCGCTTATCGCATTGCTTTTTCTCGGGCTACTCTTTTGGCGGCTTCGCCGTAAAAGAAAGTTTGATGTCGCGAAGATCACGCTCGCTGATATCGACCTTATGACCGGGCATGAGTTTGAAGAGTATTTATATGTCCTGCTGACGGCATTGGACTACGAAACATTTCTGACGAAAAAAAGCCGTGATTTCGGAGCTGACCTGCTTTTTTACGATACATACGAGCAAAAAACAGTTGTCCAGGCGAAGCGCTTAGCGGATCCGCTCGGATTGACGGCTGTCCAGGAGGTGTTTGCCGCCAAGGCTTATTATGAGGCGGATAAGGCGCTCATTATTACAACGGCACCTTCCTTGACAGAATCGTGCCGTAAGCTGGCTTCAGCCGCCAAAGTAACGGTTATTGAGCGGGAACAGCTGGAGGATCTGATCAAAAACTTTAAGCGCGGAAGGGAAGAGCTGGCCCGCAATCAAATGGAAGCCCCTTATGAGCAGGTGACCTATCGCGGGGAGGACAGTCTTGAAGAGCTCGGATCAAGCAAAGGCTTGATTCAAGCCGGAGAGTTTTATTATCGCGGAGGTTGAAAAGCTGCAGAAAAAGTGAAACCCATTCTTTTTCTGCAGCTCTGTTTACACAAGCTTTGTCGTCCATGTTTCCCCGTTCCAGACATCGGTTACGAGACCTTCGTAAAATTCAGGCTCATGGCAAATGAGGAGGATGCTTCCTTTGTAATCCTTGAGCGCGCGTTTTAATTCGGCTTTGGCATCAATATCGAGATGGTTTGTCGGCTCATCGAGCACGAGAATGTTCGTTTCACGGTTAATCAGCTTACAGAGCCGGACCTTGGCCTTCTCGCCACCGCTCAAGACGACTACCTTGCTTTCAATATGCTTTGTCGTTAAGCCGCATTTGGCGAGGGCGGCGCGCACTTCTGCCTGACTGAGCGCAGGGAATTCCTGCCACACCTCTTCAATACAAGTGCGGTCCGGGTCCTTTACTTCCTGTTCGAAATAACCGATTTCCTGGTAATCGCCGCGCTCAACCTGACCGGAAAGCGGCGGGTTTAACCCGAGGAGACTTTTCAATAACGTCGTCTTTCCGATTCCGTTCGCTCCTGTTAAGGCGATTTTTTGGCCGCGCTCCATCCGTAAATGTAACGGCTTGGATAATGGCTCATCATAGCCGATAACAAGGTCTTTCGTTTCAAAAATCAGCTTTCCTGTTGCCCGGGCCGATTTGAAATGAAATTGCGGTTTCGGTTTTTCCTTGGCGAGCTCAATCATATCCATTTTATCAAGCTTTTTTTGCCGGGACATCGCCATATTTCGCGTGGATACGCGCGCTTTGTTACGGGCGACGAAATCCTTGAGCTGGGCGACTTCCTGCTGCTGTTTTTTGTATGCTGCTTCAAGCTGCTGCTTTTTCATTTCATATACTTCGCGGAAGTGATGATAATCCCCGACATAGCGATTCAATTCCTGATTTTCCATATGATAAATTAAATTGATGACGCTGTTTAAAAACGGGAGATCGTGCGAAATCAGAATGAACGCATTTTCATAGTCCTGCAAATAGCGCTTCAGCCAGACGATATGTTGTTCATCAAGATAGTTTGTCGGTTCATCCAGAAGCAGAATATCCGGCTTTTCGAGCAGAAGCTTGGCCAGCAGTACTTTCGTCCGCTGTCCGCCGCTTAAATCAGCTACATCACGGTCGAGACCGACTTCATCAAGCCCGAGTCCCCGGGCGGTTTCCTCCACCTTGGCATCAATTGTATAAAAATCATTGTTTGTCAGCATGTCCTGAATGACACCGACTTCCTCCAGGAGCTTTTCAAGCTGAGCGGGGTCGGCTTCGCCCATTTTATCGTACATTGCCGTCATTTCGGCTTCGAGGTCGAACATATATTGAAAGGCGCTTTTTAACACATCACGCATCGTCATCCCGCGCTCCAGCACCGTATGCTGGTCGAGATAGCCGACGCGGACTTTTTTCGACCATTCAACGGTCCCCTCATCAGGCATCAGCTTTCCGGTTATAATATTCATGAAGGTTGATTTCCCTTCTCCATTAGCACCGATCAAGCCGATATGCTCGCCTTTTAACAGGCGAAACGAAACGTTATGAAAAATGGCTCTGTCTCCAAAGCCATGACTTAAATTCTTGACTGTTAAAATACTCATGAAATGCCACCTATCCTTCAAAAAACATCGATATTTGCCTCCTCATCTTACCATAGGAAGCCATAGTCTTGACATAGTAAATAATGAAAACTGGACAGAAAAGAGAGGCGCCTATTCATACGTAAAAGGGAAAACATGATATGATAGAAGAAAGAGCATAGTCGCTTTATTTCGGAAGGAAGTGTACATAATGAATCAACAATTTGATCAAGTGATCCCCCGTCTTGGCACGAATTCATTGAAGTGGGACATGACGGAGCAACGATTTGGTGAAAAAGACATCCTGCCTTTATGGGTCGCCGATATGGACTTCAAGGCACCGCAAGCCGTGATTGACGCGCTGCACAAAAAGGTGGAACACGGCATTTACGGCTACCCGGCTCATAGTGAATCGGTTGACAAAGCGGTGCAAAATTGGCTTCAACGCCGCTTTCAGTGGCAGGTCGATGCAGACTCGTTTTTGTACACATCGGGCGTTGTTCCGACGATCAGCTTTATTATTCAGGCGGTTACTGAACCTGAAGATGAAATCATTATTCAGACGCCCGTTTATTACCCATTTTATGATGTAGTCAAAAAGAACAAGCGCCCGCTGCTTCGCAATCCATTGGCCTTTGATGGAGACCGGTATGAAATGGATTATGAGCAGCTTGAATCGATTATTACGGAAAAAACAAAAATGCTTATTTTATGTCATCCCCACAATCCGGTCGGCCGCGTCTGGAAGCAGGATGAGCTTGAAAAGCTGGCGGCGATTTGTAAGAAGCATGATCTTCTCGTCGTCTCGGATGAGATTCATGCCGATTTACTATTTAAAGGACAGCAGCACATTCCTTTCGCATCGTTAAACAAGGATGCTTCCGAACGGACGCTTACTTGTCTTGCGCCAAGTAAAACATTCAACCTTGCCGGAATCCAGACTTCTTATGTCGTGGCGGAAAACAAGCAATTACGGGAAAAGCTGGCCAATCATTTAGCCAATATGTTCGTCAGCGGCACGAACATGTTTGCTGAAGTGGCGACAGAAGCTGCCTACACCTATGGGGAACAATGGCTGGAAGACTTGATGAGCTATGTAGAGAGCAATTATCAATTTGTCAAACGCTACGTCGAAACGCATTTGCCGCGTATGCGCGTGATGGATTGCGAAGGAACGTATTTGCTCTGGCTCGATTGTTCCAAACTGCCATTGACCGCGGATGAAAGGAAGAAGTGGTTCATTGAAGAAGCGCGGGTAGCCTTAAATCATGGTCTGATTTTCGGGGAAGAAGGGAAGGATTTTGAACGGATGAATTTAGCATGTCCGCGCAAAACGCTGGAGCAGGGATTGGAGCAAATTAAGCAAGCCTACGAACGCAGCAATTTTTAATAGGAATTTTACGCTTCTGCTAGCAGGAATTAGCAAATACTCGTCGAAATACTATTTACATGCATGAATCGAAACTTGCCTGAATACATTGTAATCGACTCTACACGTAGGTAGTCAAACATCCTAATTGGAGAAGGGAATGTTTTCGTATTATGGCAGTAAAAGCTTTATTTGAAGTGCTTATTGATGAGTGTGAAGGTAAGCTTGGCAGGGGCTTAGATGAAAAGGAAAGAATGCTGATCAAATGGATTGAAGAACGGCAGCTTGAATTGCATTTTAAGAATATGAAAACCTCATAAATTGAACGAAGGCTGTTGACCCAATGAAGAAGCTTCCATTGGGTCAACATTTTTTTGGTGTGCCCGGCATGTGCATGGGCTATAGGGTTCAAGTCCCGAGCAGTGAAGGTCACTGTAACTGTTAGCCAACGACAAGGGTGTCTAGGGT
>NZ_JBEPKD010000013.1:0-102508 GCF_040544555.1 Halalkalibacter oceani | reverse complement strand
GCTCGACTTGCATGTATTAGGCACGCCGCCAGCGTTCGTCCTGAGCCAGGATCAAACTCTCCATAAAAATGGTGAGCTGATTAAGCTCTTACGTTAATAATTTGACAGTCGCTTCACACTGCATCCTGTGCAGGCTCCGCTGACTTTTTTGTGGTGACATTCGTCACCTTTTTTTCGCTTGGCTTTTGTTCAGTTTTCAAAGAACTCGTTTTTATCGCCGTTCATCAGCGACGATTACTATCTTAACATAACTTAAGTTTCTGTGCAATAACTTTTTAAAAGTTTTTATCTCAACAGCAAACAAGATTAAAACAATGTAGATAAACATACTTTTTTCATGCCCAGATATATAAATTTATCACACTTCACAGGGAATGACAATAGTTAATGAGAAATGTTTTATCTGCTTTATATTTTTATTATAAGACGGAGTGATAAAAGGGTACAGGTCGCTTTAGAGCTTCCTGCCCTTGCGCCTATTTCTAAGTCTTTTTAACATTGCCTTATCCTCACTCGAAACTGCAACGCAATAACGGCAAAACAGTACGTATTGCCACTCCTGTGAAAGAGGCCATCCCAAGTTCTTTAATGGCGTCACTATGTCTGTTCCTGTTCTTATCTGTCCCTAAACTATATCTTTGAGGTAAGCTCCCAAATCGCCGGAGCGGTTACGGATTCCACCACTCGGTCTCCATCGAAACATTCGACAGTGGCTTGTCCGGTAAATCGAATATACACTCCGTCCATACTAATGATGCGCGCCACCATCCGGAGCGGCCTCGACATCGTATCTATGGCGCGAACGAACTCAATATCCTCTTCACGTTCGTACGTAACCCGATAATGCTGTTGGCCATCGTTGTAATCGTAGATCAGCCGATTGAAGAACGTTTGGCCCGTTTTACTGTCAATGTACGGATCTTCTTCCCTGAATTGCAGGAACCTTACAGCATCGTCCCCGATAATCTCCCCGTCTTTGGCGAGCATGAAGATCGGAAATTTGCTGTACCCGTATTTTTTTTCTCCGGTAATATAGGAAGTAATCGTTTGATACCGCCCGACCTTGGCACGGCCCCAATACCAATGGCTCATAATGCTCATCATCGAAATATTGCCCCAGTTATGATCATGGTAGCCGGTACCCGTATAACGGCTTGTGAAGCCGTTTATCCTTACCTTTGCCTCGACTTTCCCCTCCGGTACGGCAGGCAACCAGGCAAAGTAGTGCTGTTCTTTATTTCCGAAATAGAAGTATCCAGTTTCCGGTCGCCACGCAGGAACGTTGCCGACCAGATGTACATCAGCCTCGATATCTCCTTTTTCGAAATGAATATGGTATTCATTTAAATCCCCTCTGAAATAACAGTCCCCGAGCCGGACATCACAGCTGTCTGTCGAAGAGGAGAAGCTTGATATTGGCAGTTCCAGCGCCTCTGTATATTCTTTTCCATCTGCCGTGTGCAGAGCAAATGTTACCTGCGGAGAAGGACCACGACTTGGCGCCAGCGTCCACTTGTTGGAATAAAACACGATGACAAGCGTGGAGCCGTCATCCATTTGCGAGTCGAAATACAACCATTCATAAGTGCCCTTCTCCCCCCGGGTACGATAACCGTCCTCCCAAGGCATGATCTGATGTTTCAACGCACCCAATCGTTTATAATGTTCCGGTGTCGCTCCCATGACAGAATGAATTTTAGCTTTCATCGTAACACTCCTTTTCCTCCTGCATTCGCGAAAAATATGTGTGGATCCCGTTCTCAAGTCAATCCGATTTCCTTGGATCATTTCCCAGCGGATGACATCAACACCTACCCGCTGGCGGCAGTACCCTTCGTCCGCTCAAGTGGCCGATCCTCGTGTTGGCCGGAAAAGTGTTTTGCTTTAACTTCACAAAGCTGAAAAAAACAGTCAAGTCATATAAGCGATGGGCAACCTGACAGTGAAACTCCTCCAAATCTACCCATCTCCGCTGCTATTTTTTCATAAGTCTGTGCCATTAGTGGTGAGGGTCATCATCTTAACACATTAAAAAGACCCTTTATAACTTTTCCCAAAACTTCTTGAGACTAACCTGAAAGAAAGAGACTGGGCCAAAAGGTTGGTCCAAAGCTAGTTTTTTCTCAAGCTCTTTAGCTTACAAGCCTCCCACCATTTGAAACAACGGCAGCATCGTCGCCAGAAAAAGCAGAAAAATAATGCCGCCAACCAAAACAAACAGTGCAGGTTGAATCACTTTTAGGAGACGCTGAACAGCATCCTCCATCTCTTTGTAGAGCATTTCACTGTAATGAAAAAGATCATGGGCAACGTAGCCGGTTTTCTCGCCGTTGGCGATCACAAAACCGAGCTCTTTCCTGAAATAAGGTTTCTCCTGGACTATTTGAGCAAGGGAGTGTCCCTGATGCAGCTGATGCATAATTTCAAGACATTCCTGTTGAAAAAAAGGGAGATAGTCCTGCTTGTTAAATAAACTTAATGCTTGTTGGAGAGTAAGACCAACCGCTAACAAATGGCCAAGCTGATAAGAGAAATAATACGTGATCGACGTTTGGACATAACGCTTTCCTTTCGGGAGGGAGAGAAGGAATCGTACCCGTTTAGCCGGAGAGCTTTGCTTCAACCTCATCCAAAGAGCAAATGCGCCACATAACAAAATTGCGACTGCACCAAAAAGAAAATAAGGAAGTAAATCCAAGGTCGAAAGAAGCAAAGACGTCAAGCGGGGAATTTCCACCATCGCAAAGAAGGAATGAAAATGAGGTAAGACAAAATGATACATTAAAATGATCAGCATCGCGCTTACCCATAGCAATAAAATTGGATAACGCAACAGCTTCAACAGCTCTCCTTTCGTTTGTTCACGCTTTACCAGTAAGGAACCCGCTTGGATGAAGCCTTCTGCTATATTGCCTTGCTGTTCAAAAAAGTAAAGAAAGGATTTAAGACTCGGGGGAAGAGAAAAGACTTGAAAAGCTTCGTGAACTGGATAGCCGCTTTCTAATAAAGTGAGCACTTCATCATAATGCTGCTTAATTTTTGCCGGAACATGCAATTGAATGAAGGTGAGGGCGGTACGAAGAGGATAGCCTTGTTTGAGGAGGCGGCCGATGCGGATAAAATGTTCCGCTGTCGTCTGCAGCGAATGATGCTTATCATGGAAATTAGTGTTCATGGACAACCCTCGCAAATTCCTCAGTTGATAAATAGCCCAAGGCCCACGCTTTTTGTGCTTCTTTCGTAAATCCTTTTAAGGAGTCCGCCACCGCCTCTGAGATGGCCGCCATGAGTTTTTCTCCGGCCAATGATTCAAATAAGGCAGCTCTCGCCATTTTGCGCCTGCGCTGACAATACGGAGAACAACGGTCTCCACAATACGGGCACCTTGTCTCGACAAGTCGCTGTGATAAAATAAGCCGGCAGCATTCCTTTAAGTCCAATTGCGAAGCACCGAGATCCAACATTCGCAAAATCGTACTGTAGCAGTTGTTGGCGTGAACCGTTGCCAATACGAGATGCCCGGTCAGCGCCGCTCTAATCGCCAGGGATGCCGTCGCTTCATCACGAATTTCGCCAATTAAAATGACATCCGGATCATGACGGAGACTGGCCCGCAAAATTGCATCAAAATCGAGACCCGATTTCCGATTTACTTCGACTTGAATGACGGTTGGAATCGGCCGTTCAACAGGGTCCTCTATCGTAATAATTGACCTTCCTCCCTGTTTCAGGATTTGCTCGACAATCGCATAAAGAGTCGTCGATTTCCCTGAGCCTGTAGGGCCCGATAATAAGCACAGCCCCCGTCTGAGCTGACTCACCTTGTTAAGCATTCGCTCTGAATGCTGGAGAACAGATAAAAAAGATAGTGTCTTAGTGGAAAAATGAGGTAATATGCGAATGGCCAAACTTTCCCGTTCAAGGGTGGGGAGAGTGGAGAGACGTAAGGAGTAGGTTCCTTGCTTTGTTTCGTGGATCATTGAAGCGCTTTGTGGCTTGCGTCTTTCACCGATATCCATTCCTGATTTGTACTTGAAGTGGCTGATTAACCGTTCCGCCAGCTGCCGGTTCAGCACCTTCCAATTAAGCAGCCTGCCATGTACGCGATAAGCCAACGTATAATGATCGGCAGCTGGAAGGAAATGAATATCGGTTGCTCTTACATCAATGACTTCATCAATCACAACCCTGCTGTAGGTTTCAACGTCATACAATTTAGCATCGACTCCTATCTTGGTAATATAAGTGAAGAGCTCTCCCCTACTTACATTCCACATCATTAAAAAAAATCCTTTTTTCTTTTGCATAAAACCTCACTCTCAGGTTACACTTATTGTTGTAAGGCGGTGGGCTATAGCCAAGCGGTAAGGCAACGGACTTTGACTCCGTCATGCGCTGGTTCGAATCCAGCTAGCCCAGTTAAGAAAAAGATGAGACATAAATAGTTAGCAGGGGCTGGGCCAAAAGGTAAAAAAAACAACCTTTTTTCCCAGCCCCTCTTTATTATGATGATTGCTGCTTCCTCTCTTCACGTTCACGCTTCATTTGGACGAAGCTGATAAACAGAAAGTTCAGTCCAATCAGCGTCGCAATAAATGGACCAAATAAAAATTGTCCTCCATAAAGCCATCCATGAACAAATAACGCCAAAGCGCTAAAGGTCAGCATGCAGCCTATTAGAAAAAAAGTCAGCACCCCTTTCACCTTCCTTTCCAAACCAATTCACCGTTTAGTCTTTCCTTTTTTCAAGAAAAAGAAGCACATTCGAGACAAAATTTGCTACGATAGACAGGATGTTAGAATTGAGAGGAGAAGCAGTTGATGCAAGTCGCTTATTATCAAGATAAATTGATCGCCCTTCATACATGCGAGCGTTCCGAATGGCAGCAGCTATATATGGCTAGCAAACGGGACGAGATCACCTGCCCGCATTGTCACACTCCTGTAAGGATTGAATTAGGCATAACCGCCCCACCGCTGTTCAGCCATACCGGGCAAACGGAAGAGTGTGAAAACGTGGCACAGCTTCTCGCCAGAAAGCAGGATGAGCAACAGAGAGCAGCTGAACAAGAGAGCACAACGATCCAGCTGCCGAAACGCAGGTCGATCTCGGACTCCGGAAGCAGCTCTCTTTCTCGATGGAAGGAACCGGAACCGTTAAAAGCTGTTCCTCCCTTTTCCGTCCGGTCAAACGATAAAGACACAATGGCCAGCGGTTATCGCCACACATTGCTGGAACAGGGCATTCTTCTTGATGATCAGCAATGGACGGCTGTAACGACAACAGAAGGTCCGTTACTCGTGCTCGCCGGCGCCGGAAGCGGCAAAACGAGAGTATTGACTGCCAGAGCAGCCTATATGCTCGTGGAGCTGGGCCATTCTCCAAAGGAGATGATCCTCGTCACGTTTACCGCCAAGGCGGCTAAAGAAATGAAGGAACGCATGAAGCAGTACCCCGGCCTGACAGCAAAGCACCTCCAGCCACTTGTCGTCGGCACCTTTCATAGTATCTTTTATAAGATGCTGCTTCATGCTGATGCGGAACGGTGGAATCAAACAAATTTGCTAAAGGCGGATTGGCAAAAGCAAGCGATGGTAAAGGAAGCCGGGCGGGAAATCAACCTGGAGGAAAAAGAATTCGCTTTTGATCAGGCCCTCACGCAAATCAGCTGGTGGAAAAATCATCTTCTCTCACCTGAGCAGGTCACTCCCCGTGATCAGTGGGAGGAACGAACTGCCTATTTATATAGACGGTATGAACAGATGCGCAGCCAAAGAAAATGGTTTGACTTTGATGATATGCTGCTCGGTACATATGAGCTGCTGCATGAGCAGCCGGGATTATTAGCCCGTTATCAGGAACGTTTTTCTTATCTTTCAATCGATGAGTTTCAGGATATTAATAAAGTGCAGATGGAGATTATTTCTTTACTGACTACCGCTACTCAGCATATATGTGCAGTCGGGGATGATGATCAATCGATTTATTCCTTCCGCGGCAGTGATCCATCGTACATCCTGACCTTTCAAGAACGGTTCCCGCACGCAAAAAGGGTCGTTCTCGATGAAAATTACCGTTCCCATCATCACATTATCGCAGCAGCCAATAATGTGATCGCCGCCAACCGTAAACGTTTTTCCAAAAGGCTTCGTGCCCAGTCTGTTGACGAGCATCTTCCCTATCTTTTCTTTCCTTATGATGAAGAAGAGGAGGCGACAATGATCGTCACCGATATTCGCAAGCGAATTGAGCGCGGAGAGAAGCCGGGTGATTTTGCCGTTTTTTTCCGTACTCATCACTCGGCGCGGGCCTTGATTGAGCGGTTTATCGAATCAAGCCTTCCGATTCAGCTTGAAGTCGATGGAGAATCGTTTTATCGCCGGAAGACGATCCGCAAGCTACTTGCTTACTTGCAGCTCGCTCTCGATCCCGAGCATGGCGAAGCGCTCCGAGAATTGGTAGGTGCGTTATTTTTGAAACAGGAAACGGTTCAGGAAATAAAAGCGATCAGCATCACAGCTGACTGCACCCTGATTGAAGCGCTAACCAAATTAAAAGGGCTGCCGCCATTTCAATTGAAGAAACTCGCTTCTTTACCGGACAAATTCTCTATGCTTGCTGCAAAACAGCCGCTTGAAGCCATTACATATATTGAAAGTGAAATGGGACTGGACGATTATTTAAAAAAGCAAGGAAATGAGGGCAACAAAATGGAGCGCGGCTCGGACGATGTCCGCGACCTGAAAGTCGTGGCAAAACAATTTCAGTCGCTGGCAAGCTTTTTGGCTCATGTCGAGCATATGACGGCAAAATACGAAGCGCTGCGCCAGCACCCGCCAGCTTCCCCGGCGATCCAGCTAATGACCGTTCACCGCGCGAAAGGACTGGAATTCCCGCATGTTTATCTGATTGGCGCGGTCGAAGGCGGACTGCCTCATGACTATGCGTTAGATGCACTGCGGGAAGGAAGCGACCAGCCTTTAGAGGAAGAAAGGCGCTTGATGTATGTCGCGATGACGCGGGCGAAGCAAAGTTTGGCGATCTCTGTCCCGATGATGCGCCGCGGAAAACAAGCCTTCCGCTCGCGCTTTGTTCGTGACATGCAGCGCCTTGCCACCACACAGCCCCTCGCTGTCTCAGAAAGGAGATCGTAGCATGAAGGATGCCATTACAAAAACAACGAAATGGGTCAAAGCGCAATTGGAAAATGAAGGGACGGGTCATGACTGGGACCACATCCGGCGCGTGACCAGACAGGCCGAGGAAATTGCTGAAATTGAAGGAGCTGATCGCCACATTGTTACATTGGCCGCCCTCCTCCATGACTTGATTGACGACAAGGTTGTCACTAGTGAAGAAGAAGGACTGGCCAGAGTCAACGAGTGGCTTGCACAGCTTGCGCTTCCGGCAGGCGCGCAAGCTCATATTATCGAGATCATCACAACGATGTCGTTCAAAGGCGGTAACAACAAGCCAATGTCGACGCTTGAAGGGCAGGTTGTTCAGGACGCCGACCGCCTGGACGCCTTGGGTGCGATCGGGATTGCCCGCACCTTTCTTTATGCCGGAAGCAAAGGACAGCCGATGTATGATCCGGCTGTCCGTGTTCGTGAGAACATGACGGCTGAACAGTATCGTCATGGAAAGTCATCCGCGGTTCATCATTTTTATGAGAAACTGCTGAAGCTCAAAAGTCTGATGAATACGAACGAAGCAAAACGACGCGCTGAAAGGCGCCATGCTTTCATGGAGCAATTTCTTGAGCAGTTTTATCAGGAATGGGGCTAATACCGCCGTACTTTGCTACGCCCCTTCCTCAATTCCGAGCTTCTTTTCCAAAAGCTCTTTATTTTGCAAAATTGCCGGGTCCTCCGGCCGATATTTTCTCGCCTGCTCATTATGATAATAGGATTTCTCCCAATCATGAAGTTGATAATAGCAAACGCAGAGCTGTAAATGAGGATACCAGGTGGAGTAAGCTAAATAGCTGAAGCTCCACTGGTTCTCATCAGGCTTTAGGGCAATTGCCTGCTCATACCAGTAGGTTGCATGTTGAAATTCCCGCCGGCGATGATAGTAATAACCGATCCTGCTGCACGCTTCCGGTCTTGGCGTTTTCGTATATTCGAACGATTGCAGCAAGGACTTTAGCTCGCCATTATCATCTTGATTCAGTTTGCGCAGGCAGTCGGCTTTATGGATACACGCATAAAATTTATCTTCTACCCAGCCTTCTTGCAGGGCGAGATTTTGATTGTATGCTTCAATCGCTTCTTCCAGATGACCGTTTTCCCGCAGTTCATTTCCGTAATAGAAATAGTCCCTTGCGCTGAATGTGTCTCCCCGCTTAATTTTCTCACGGTAAATCGATAGGTTGCGACTAACGGCATGCTTGATTTTTTTATGGGTAATCGCGACGTCCGAGTTGATGATTTTCCCGAAAACATTTAAGTAATTATGAACATCTCCACCCCATTTGAAATTACGCTCCCGTTTCACCAGACGGTTGCGCCGGTAGCGCAATGTCACATTGCCGAACTCATCCTTCCCGGCATTATAAAACATCGAAACAGAGTCAACACTCGGATCAAGTGTTTCTTTTAACGTCTTCAGCTTTTCCCTGTCCTCCTCCTCGACCACATCGTCCGCGTCAAGATAGAGAATGTAGTCCTTCGTTGCATATTTGAATGATTCATTGCGTGCCTCGGCAAAGTTTCCTGTCCATTCGAAGAAAAAAACCCGATCCGTGTATGCTTTGGCGATTTCCACAGTTCGATCGGTTGATCCGGTATCGAGAATATTGATTTCATCAACAATGTCTTTAACCGAATCGAGACATCTTGCCAGAACTGCCTCCTCATTTTTAACCATCATACATAGACTGATTGTGACCACTCGTTGTTCAACTCCCTTTTCATTCTCGTTGTAATAGAATATGCACGCCAGCCATGTTTGTTTAGCCTATATCATAAAAAAACCTGCCACATATGATAAATAAAAAAGGTGAGTGGAACATGACAAATACGAGCATCCGCGTTCTCCAGGGCACAATCAATATCGCCAACCAAATGAATACGCAGGCAAAAGGATTAGAACGATTAGGGGTACCGATAAAAACGGCAAACCATTATCAAAATTACTTGAACTATCCAACGAAATACGATTTAAACATCGAGTTGCCCCGTGAGATAATGGCAGCTCAGCTCACTATCCAGGATCAGATTATTCCGGCATTCGACCTGTTCCATTTCCATTTCGCGACCAGTCTGCAGCGGGGAAATGTTGATTTACCTTTGTTAGCCGCCAACGGCAAACCGATTTGCATGCAGCATTGGGGCAGTGAGGTTCGCATGCTGTCTAAGGCTTTGAAAACAAATCCGTTTGCCAAAGTAAAGCTGGAAGATGAAGGGAGATTACAGAAGAAACTCGAGGAACTGGGACAGTATATCCCTTTTTGTGTCGTTGCCGACCATGAGCTGATCCAATATGTACAACCATTTTATGAAGAGGTGCACGTCATTCCTTCGATGATTGACCTTCGGGATTATAAAAAGAGCTGGTTCCGGAAAAAGAGGAAAAGACCACTCATTGTCCATGCGCCCACCCATGTCGACGTAAAAGGAACACCCCACATTTTGCAGGCGGTTGAACAATTGAAACTATCCTACTCATTTGATTTCAAGCTCATTCACGGCATGGCTCATCACGAAGCAAAAAAATGGTACAAAAAAGCGGATCTGATTATTGACCAGCTTCATATCGGCAGCTATGGGTTATTTGCGGTTGAAGCGATGGCCCTTGGCAAGCCTGTGATCTGCTATATTAGCGATTATATGGCGGAGCATTATCCTAAAGACCTTCCGATTATTTCCGCGAACCCCGAAACCATTTTCGATACATTAAAAAATTTATTGAAAAACCAAGATCAATTGACCGAGCTAGGAAAAAAAGGGAGAGCTTATGTCAAGAAAGAGCATAATATGGATAAAAACGCCGCCCGTCTTCTAAATCTTTACGAGCTGATGATGGGAAATAAAAAAGGTTGAGGCATTCTCTGAAAAGTACAATTTCACCTTTTTAGCAGCTTCCGCATTCTTCCGAGCCTTTCAGGAGAAAAAAGGTCCATACCTTTCTCGCTCCAGCTGGAAGCTGTAAAAAGCCCATACCGAAGCAAAGTTCGGTATGGGCTTTGTGCAAAATGAAGCAGCTGTCCCGGGCTTCATCGCATCTTATTTTTTGTCCACGTTCTGAAACAGAAGCATCCACTCTTGCTTATCGAAAGGTTGTTCTCACTCTCCATTTATTCAATCGTTAATCCCGCGCTAGCATAACCGGCAACTGTCGCGGCAATATCCAGCCCTGCTGTGACATCCGCAGAAAATACCATAAGCAGCCGCGTTTCCGCCGTGACGGGGATACTTAGTCCTGTCGTGATACCATTGCTGATGTCCCCCACTGCTATCGTTCCTGTTAGTGGCGGCTCAAGCGTTACCGTTGCACCAGGAACAGCTGTAAACGTGTTATCAGGTGTAGTCGACTCAAACAGCTGTGCTGTGATCGTAACAGTGGATCCTATTAAGCTCAATGCAGCTGTTCCACTGAAAAACGCTGCCAGTGACGTAATCGTTCCATCGCGCGGAACTGAGAAGGCCATATTCGTTACGCCGCTAAGATCAATCGTTTCCCCTACTGCACTTACTCCAGGCGTATTAAGACCGAAACCGACGATACTTGATGTATTCGCCAGACCGCCTAATACAGTTGTCAGGACAGCTGGTGTTCCGGAAGCGTAAGGAATAATCGCGCCTCCTCCTGCCGGACCTGTTGCTCCGGTTGCTCCCGCTGGACCCGTCGCTCCCGTGACTCCCGCGGGCCCCATTGGTCCAGTGGCTCCGGTCACTCCTGCTGGGCCCATTGGCCCAGTGGCTCCTGGGGGACCCGGTGGACCGGTTGGGCCAACCCCAGAGCCTCTACAGTTAATAAAGCGATATCATCGACGATAATATCGGCGGCTCCCTCGGCTGGTAGGGTGTTGACGAGAACCAATGCCTGGGCAGTGTTCTCCGGCGCAGGTGTTGAGGTGTGATAGACCCTCATCCACGTATTATTTTCTATAACTGGAATTCGATCTACTTCTACATGCGTAATCAGGCCATAGCCTATAAAATTAAACGCACTGTCGTAGTAATTGATCGCCAATGTCATCGGCGGTGCTGGCGAACTGCTCGTTTTAGTGAGAGCAACAGACAACCCAAAGCTTTCATCAGGAGCAGCTGGAATAAGATGACATACATAGGAATTTATTACTTCTCCTGGCAAGTGCACGGCCTGAAAACCTGAATGACTTGCGTCCGTTATGATTGTCCCGTTTAATGAAATCCAAGGCTCCATGAGATCCGCTTCAAAACTTCCGTTCAGCAAGCGATTTCTTACCATTTATTCCCTCCTATTCACATACTTCTTCTCTCGGTAATACCAAGGTCACTAGTATGCTTTGAATATTCGGACGCGCTTGCCTACTCCATTCACCCAAATTTAACAAACTTTTAGTTTTTTCCGCTAATTGACCGTAACCATTCTTTCTGACTCAAGCGGATACAGTGTAGCCAACGCTTGCTCGATTGATAGCAGTGATTGGTTCGCAAGGTTTTTGCGCAACGGCTCTTCCGCCTCTAACAGGCTCCGCTGCCGGTTCCCATCGGTAAATCCGCCCCGGCTTCCGTGCACGAGAATCCAGTAGTGAAAGCTCTCGAGCAGATCACCGAGCAGCTGCTCTCTCTCCGCTTGCAGCAAGCCATCTACAGCCACAGCGTAGGATGCTTCTTTATAGCTCAGCTCTTCCTGACTCGCTCTTAAATGGGCGACCGCTAAATTATTAAGCGCTTGATGGCCGATCCGGACGAGGCCGTGCTGCGATAAAGCAAAAGGAGTAAGAAGCATGCTTGAGGAAAGCAGCTCATTCCAGCCTGCTGTTACATTCAGCAAGTAATTTCCGATATGAACTAAGTCGGTTGTTCGCAGCGTCTGATAAGCGATGCTTTGATAATTAAGCACGACATCCGCCGAAGCTGTCTCAGCTAAATAATGTTCAATAACCGGAATCGTTATTTCCTGGATCGAATCATGAAACAATACTGCATCCCCTTGAGCAAAATAGCTTCCGACCGAAAAAGCGACTCCCGCATCAAGCGGCGGCTCCAGTTCAATATACGGAATTTGCAATGGCGTGTCTTGAACGGTTCCTTTCGCCATAACAGGAATAACTTCGATATTGCGCGCGAGAAGCTGCTCGATAATCGAATGCAATTGTTGATGATAATGCCGAACATAGAGTACAACCGTATAAGGCCGAACCGGGCTTGAAGAATTCCATTGAAGCTTGCTTAACGCCTGTGGCAGCCCAGCTTTTTTGGCTGCTCCCTTTCCAAGTCGCGGACCGTATTTTTTCAATAAATAATCAAGCGTTTCAATCGTGTCCCCGTGCATGCGCTGATAAGCTTCGGACATCACTTCGCCCGGCTTCTTTTCATGGTTCGGACGAATTTTGTTATAAGCCAGCACATTAAATGTATTATCGACAGATACCGTCAGTCCGTGATCAATCGTCAGCGCATTCCCTAACAGCGGATTGCTTAGCGCTTCCTTCGTGATCGTCTGCAACGCTTTGGCACTGTAGGCGTGCGGAATCGTCAGCGCATTTTCTCCCCCAAGTTCCGGTTTACCTTGAATGTAATTCAAAAAATAACGCGCTGCCGATATAATATCCGACTTCGGATAGTTCATAATCCACTCAAGAGAATTGAGGCTAAGATCGACACCCTTTTCAACAGCGTGGACAAGGGGCAGCAATTGACTTGCATCAATTCGAATATCGCCATCTGTGAAAAGATAAATATCAGCAGACACTTCTCTGGCACCGATATAGCGGCCAATATCATTTCCAAGCGACTCACTGTATGTGATCACCGTTGCCCCCTGGCTCGCAGCAATTTGCGCGGTCGCGTCGGTAGAACCATTCACAACAACAAGAATCGTTGTTGGAGCAAGCCGCTTTACTTGCTGAATCACTTCACCAATCGTATCCGCCTCATTCATAGCGGGAATGACAACAGCAAGACTTTTACTCCGATCCCTTGGCAAAATCGTTGTGTTCGGCACAGCAGGAGGGGGCGGCTTAACCGGTTGCGTTTGCCGTACCGCCGGCATCGGGCTCGCCGGTGGTGGCGGCACCTCATTGACTGCCGGAAGGGAAGGCGATAATGGCCGCTCCTGTGTCTCATTATTCACTTCAGGGGGAGGTTGAGCAGGGGCCTGCTCAACCGGCGGCTCCTCTCCTCGTAAACGTCTATAATAGTCTTCCTTATTTTTGATTACTCTGTAGTGAAATGAATCATTCATATCGTCTCTCCTTATTAAGCCTTCCGATATTTACTTTCGATGCGCTATCCACAAATGATCCGCATAAGTACGTCTTTGTTTTCATATATGAATAGAGATAGTTTGATTGTGGAGGTGAATGATTGATGGCCAAACGAACCATTTCATTGACAAGATTAACTCCTGTTCAATTACAGCAAAGACTAATTTACACGCAATCTGAATTAGCGAAATATAAGCAGCAGGTCGAACGCTATCAAAATGATTATTATTATGGGCTGATTGATGAACTGCAGCAAAAGAATGAACAGCTTATTCAGCAAAACGAAGAACTGAACAAACAAGTGACTCTGTTAAAAGAAGAGCGTTCGTTACGGGAAAAGCTGCAACAAGAAAATGATAAACTGATGACAGAACGGCAAAAACTCGAACAGCAATTGACCGATCACGACTCCCTTCAACCACTGCAAGAGAAAAAACAGCAGCTGGAAACAGAGATTGCTGAAGTGAGTCAGCAGTTAGCCGATTTGAAAAAGGAACGTGCACGGCTAACAAGTGAAGAAGAAAACACTGTTGAAGAAAGCGACATTCCAGTTGAAACGAATGCGGATTCGTCCCCCGCTCTTTCCGTTAATCAAGAAGAAAGCAGTTGGTTTGTGCGCAATTTAAGTGAAAAGAAGAAAAAACGCTAACCTAGGGTAAGTGAGCACGATACCAGTCAATTGTTTCAAGCAGCCCTTGCTCTAATCTTACGACCGGCTCATAGCCGAGAACCTCTTTCATTCTCGTAATATCGGGCTTTCTGACAAGCATATCCTCATACCCTGGGCCATACGCGTGCTGATAAGAGACGGTACTGATTTTTGACGGGGAGGCAGTCAGCTTCTTAATACGCTCAGCCAATGAGGCAATCGTTATTTCCGCTTCTGTTCCGATATTAATGACCAGACCATCTGCCTTTGGGCTCATCGCGCGCGCTGTCGCCGCTGCCGTATCTTTGACAAAGGTAAAGCAGCGGCTTTGCTTTCCGTCCCCAAAGACCTCAAGCGGCTCACCTTTCAACGCAGCTTTGATAAAGATCGGTACAACACCGCCATAGGAAGTGGACGTCGCCCGCGGTCCAAAGGCATTAAAGTAGCGGAGAATCGTAACCGGTAACCCTTCCTTGCCGTAAGCAAGACATAAATGTTCTTCAAGCGCTTTAACACTTGAATAGCACCATCTATGCACGCTGGTGGCTCCTAGAATTCTGTCGCTTTCGTCCTCTGAAAAGGGGGTCGCTGTGTTTTTTCCATAGACCTCAGAGGTCGACGCAAACACAACCTTTTTGTGATGGCGGAAGGCTTTCTTTAATAAAAGGCTCGTGCCTTCCAAATTGCCATTGATCACATGCAAAGGGTGTTCAACCGTATGTTTAACACCGAGCACGGCCGCCAAATGAAAGATGCCATCCACTTTTGGGATCAGATCATCCAGCAGTTCTTCATTCTCGCAGTCTCCTTTTACAAATATAAAACGATCCGAAGCGGTTAGATTCTGTATGTGAGAAAAATCGCTATTTGATAAATTATCAAGGCAGTAGACATGATGACCTTCAGCAATTAAATGCTCACACAAATGAGAACCAATAAACCCCGCCCCTCCAGTAACCAGTACCTGCACAATCTCACCTCTTTACAATCGAATCACATTTTTTGAATGATCTGAAATTCGATTTCTTGTATCCAAAATTAACTTCGCATGTGCTTTCAGTGCCGTGTAATCAATTTGACTATGGTCTGTCAAAATCACGACGCAATTATAGGATTCAATGACTTTCTGCTCTAACGCGATGCTTTGATACATTTGCTGATTGATTTCGATCTCTTCTACATAAGGGTCGTAATAATCAGCCTGATATCCTTTGCCGATTACATGCGCCATCACTGGAACAGACATTGATTCACGAATATCATTGACATCACGCTTATAGGTCATGCCGATTAACAACACGCTTTTTTCCTCAGCCGGCTCCCCGATCAATTCCTCAATTCGTTTCATAATATAGCGAGGCTGGGCATCATTGACATCCTTGGCCAAATCAATGAACGTCGTTGGCATATTGGCATTATTTGCTTTCCACTTTAAATAGAGCGGGTCGACCGGAATACAATGACCACCGATCCCAGGCCCAGGGTAGTATGGCGTAAATCCGTATGGCTTCGTACTGGCTGCCTGAATGACCTCCCAAATATCAATATCAAGTCCATGACAGATTTGCGCCATTTCATTCATGAACGAAATGTTGATCAGTCGTTGAGCGTTTTCCAAAATTTTCGTCATTTCCGCCACTTTCGGTGAGCTTACCGGCACAAGCGTCTCAAACGCTGCCCCGTAAATGCTTGTCACTTTTTTTAGACATTTATCCGTCACGCCGCTGACCACCTTGGGGATTTGCCCCAATGTATACATATGATTTCCCGGGTCAATACGTTCCGGAGAATAGCCGATAAATAAATCTTCTCCAACGGCAAAGCCGGCTTTTTCCACCATTTCAAGCATGACTTCTTCTGTCGTTCCAGGGAAGGTTGAGCTTTCCAGAACGAGCAATTGCCCTTTCTGCAAATGAGGCAGAAGCGTCGAAATAGCCGTTTGTAAATAACTTAAATCCGGATACTTGTGCTCTCTTAAAGGAGTCGGCACACATAAAAGAATCGCTTCAGCCTCTTTAGCCCGGCTGAAATCTGACGTTACGTCTACACGCCCTGTTTTCATGAAAGCTTCCACTTCTTGATCACTCAAGTCAGATAGGTACGACTTTCCAGATTTTATCTTCTCTACTTTCGATTGATCAATATCAATCCCGATAACAGGATAGTCTTTCGATGCGAATAACATGGCTAATGGTAATCCGACATAACCAAGTCCAATGATAGCGATTTTTGTATTCATCTCATTAACTCCTTTACGTTCGCAAAGATATACATATATATGTCGGAAAAGGGCGTTTTGCACTAGACATACATGGAAATACGGAAAGATGGGCTTAACAAAAGGGCTTAAGACAAAACTAGCTTTGGACCTACTGGCAATGACTTCACACGCCACAAGCCCGTTGTGAGAAACCCACTCACAACGGGCTTTAAAAGATCGTGGCGGTTCCGCTCATTGTTAAAGGCTGTGACAAAAAGGTAAAAAAACAACCTTTTGCCACAGCCTCTGAAACCAAAAATTCGAAGCGGTCGTCATCTTGACACGCCCCTCTATTTACGACGCGCCGGATTACCGACGACCACCGTTGAATCCGCTACATCCTTTGTAACGACAGCACCGGCGCCGATGACCGCATCGGCGCCAATGGTGATCGAAGGCAGTAATGTCGCGTGATTGCCGAGCTTTGCCCCTTTTTTAATATATGGTCCCGTATGAACACCTTTTCCGCTGCCCATGTATTTATCATTCGACATCGAGACACAAGGGCCGAGAAAGACAAAATCCTCAATCGTCGTATCTGCCGTTACATAACAGCCGGTTTGAACGGTAACGGACTGACCGATCGTCGTTTTTGGCTCAACCATCGCATGACGTCCGATCACAGAACGCCGGCCAACCTCCACTTCTTCCCTGATGCTGACATGATCGCCAATAAAAACCTCATCTGCTATGATCGAACCATGATACAACGTGACGTGGCTGCCGATTGTTACCCCGGCTCCTACCGTCAGTGGAAATAAGGTAGCTGTCGGCTTTCGCGCCATTTTTTTATTTGCTGCCGGCTGTTTACCAAGCAGGGTAAAAGCCTGAATCCGGACATCGTCGCCAACCTTTGTTCCGGCTTTGATGACGACATGATGATCAATTGTCACATTGTCTCCGATTTCAACATCCTCTTCAATGACGACGAATTCGCCAATTTCACACCCATTTCCCAATGTCGCAGTCGGATCAATACTCATGCTTGTCGCTCCTATCCTGAAATCAAATTTTGGTAAATTTGCAGCACTTGCTTAATAACCTTTACGGAATCGTGGTTCGCTTCGACAAAGGCTCTTCCCTGGCGGCCAAACTCTTGCCGCTTCGCCGGATTTCCGAGCAAATCGGCTAAAACGGCATCAAGATTATCAGGATTCGCCGACTGAATCGGCAGCCCCGGCGGAAACGTCGGGACTAAATCCGGGCGCAAATAGCAGATGACCGGCTTCCCCATCGCCATCGCTTCGATACTCAGGTTGCCGTAAGCGCCACATAGCACTTGATCGATGACGATATCCGCCTCTTTATACAGCTCAAGCGCCTTCTCGTGGCTTAGCTTCTCGACCAGCTTAAATTCAAATGGATGCTGGCTCTGGAGCCGCTTGACGCTTGCCTCGATATAGGCGGTGCCTTTAAAATCCCGGTCTGTTGGCGCGTGAACGACAAGCGGTTTTGCTTTCACCTCCTGCTCGACGGCGACTTCGTACTGGCCGATCGGACAGAGTCGTGGCAGAACATAGACCGGCTTATTTTCTTTGCTGTAATACGGATAGACATATTTATAAAGCTCATAATCTTGGACAATCGCTGCGTCAACCAGCTTTGAAAAGGTTTCTAAATTCGATTGGATCGCATCTTCCGGAAACGAGGATTCGGCGTACGCGTAAGGATTTTCGTAGGAATCCCCCTTCACCGCAAGCGCCCGGGAACGAACATCATTCCCGCGGTGGTGCATAATGCTTTTCTTTCCCTTGTCCTTAATCCATTGCAAATCGCGAAAATCTTCAAGGAATGTATGGCTATTGTGAAAATGGAACAGATCAAAATGATCGAGTGCAACGTTGACAAGCTTCTGCAATTCAAAAGCATCGGTCATATATGTTCCTTTGTAATCGAGGAAAGAATGAAAAAAATTATAACCGGTGGCATGAACTCCTTCTTTTTTTAAGTGGTCGCAAATAAGCTCGACCTGCCCGGCTATTTCCATCGGCGCATGGCAAACACGAAGCATAACATCTCACCGTCCTTATTTCAGATAGATTTTTTCAAGAATTTCTGCTATTACCCGAACATCATGAAACTCTTCCACAAATCGACGGCTTTTCTGCCCGATTTCATACCGTAATTGCGGATTTCTAAGCAGCTCTTCTAATGTATCGGCGACCTTCTCCGGCGCCGTGCTGACAATCGGAAAATTGCTCGGCAGCTGGGCTCTCACATCGTCACGAATATAGGCGACGACGACTTTTCCAAGCGCCATTGCTTCCACGCTGAGCATCCCGTACGTTCCACACAATACTTGGTCAATGATTATATCCGCCTCGCCATAAGTAGCCAACGCCTGCTCATGGCTCATATTTTCAACAGGCTGATAGCGAAACGGCAGCTGTCTGCCTTTAAGCTGTTCAATGCCCGCCTGAACATAAACAGTCCCTTTAAATTCCCGGCTCGTCGGAGCATGAACGATGAGCGGATTCGTCTGATCAACACGCGGATACCTCGGCACGAAGGAATCGACCTTACAGGCCAGAGGGACAACGTGGACGTTTTTGTAGTAATCCTTAACATAAGGAACCATTTCATAATCTTGAACGATGGCGGTGTCAATGTAAGTCGACAGCCGTTTTAACCGCCGATCAATCTCTTCGTCCGAGTAATAGCTTTTTGGTAACGCGTATGGATTTAGCCTTTTCACAGCCTGATCCGTTCTGACATCATTCCCCCAATGATGCATCACCATTTTTTTGTTTTGCAGCTTTAACGCCGGAAGCTCGAGCCCTTCGACCGAAAACGTATTGCCGTTATGAAAATGAAAGACGTCACTGTTTTTCGCCAGTGGAACCATATGACGTGCAAGCTCGTAGGCATCGGTATGAACGACTGAGTTCTTATAATTAATGTAGGTATGAAACCAATTATATCCATTTACTTCATGTCCTCTTCGCTTCAATTCATCGCATAAAACTCCCATTTGACCTGCTATTTCTGTAGGTGCATGCACAATCCGCATGTGTATTCCTCCTTGAATTCAGTCATATATTCATATTCACAAATGATAAAATCCGTTAACCATCTATGAAAATTTTAGATGCCAACTTATCAATTTATTCTTTCTTCAACATATGCTATAGGGTACATTGACGAAAGGTGGGATTTGATGAATTTTCTTAGTAGTAAAACAACAGGCTTTAACCAGCACATTGCCGTTCTCCCAATCGGGGGGTTTGATGCCACATCCCCTCTTGTCTGGTCCAAGGAAGCCTTGCTCCCGGCTGTCAAATATGTATTGAACGGGGTGGATACGGGAGATTCCTATTTTACCGGATTTGTTTTGACTCCGATTAAAACAGGTGCCAATAAATACCTTCACCCTTTATATACAGGCTTTGGCGAGCTTCCAACGATCCAGGACTGGCAGACATATATGGCATTGTTGTTTTCGGATCAATACAATTTAAAAGCGCTTGAAGAGCTGGCGGTCCGTCCACTTGATATTTGGATCGGTCTTCCTTATCCGATTATCAGTCAAACAAACTTTGGAGTGGTCAATGGAAAATCATTATCCTTTGCCAATCAGGCCGACCGGGAAGAGGCGCTCAAATGGTGGATTACGACCTTCTTGGCAACATGGAACCAGCAAGGCTTCACGAAGCTGAATCTCAAAGGCTTTTATTGGTTAAGAGAATCGCTGATACCCGAAGATGAATCGCCGATCACGAACATTAATCAGTACATTCACACGCTAGGCTACAAGACAATGTGGCTGCCAAATTACGGCGGCTTCGGTGTCACGAACCCATGGAAGGGCGAATCGATGAATTTTGATTTAACCGCCATCAACACAAACTATTACGGCAACACACCGATCACGCACGATTGGATTAATCATTCTTCAAATTTCGCGAAGTTTTATCAAGCAGGCCTCCAGATCAATGTCGGCAAGGGGATTACCTTCAACCAGTATCATCTCTATGATTTTCTCAATCTCGGACTTCCTCATCGAAACAATTACATCGATGATTGTGTGCTCGTGTTTAACTTCCATGACATGAGCATTCAGGAATTCGCCAGAGATCGCAATGCTGATTATCAACAAATTTACCTGTTCATGAAAAAGCTCTACGTCGAGCAAAGCTATCCCGGACGAAGCTATTAAGAACAACGGTTTAAAAATAAAGCAGGAAAGCGGGTTTGCTTTCCTGCTTTATTTGTGCAGCACGGAACCGCCGCCTCCTTTTATGATTGATCGACTTCGCTTTAACGCATCTCAAAAGGGCAAATCAGCCTTTTGAGCTACCTCCTATAAAGTCGGCAGCTGCTTATAAATTTCCTCCAATTGCTTTGTCACAACCGCGCTGCTATGATAGGCTTCCACGTACCTTCGACCCTGCTTTCCGTATGCTTTGCGGACTTCAGGGTACTTAATCAGCAATTCAATTTTGTCATAAAGCGTATCAGGGTTGGCGTTGACGATCGGCGGAATTTCCGGGAAGGTTGGCAGCAGGTCATCCCTGACATACGTTACGACCGGCTTCCCCATCGCCATCGCTTCCACCGAAAAGAGTCCATACGAGCCGCAGAGAATTTGATCGAGAATAATGTCCGCCTTCTGATACATCTGAAGCGCCTTTTCATGATTCAGCTGCTCAATCCTCACATAATTAAATTCATAGCGTTCTTTCAGCTGCTCAATTGCTTTTTCAAAATGGGCCGTCCCTTTAAATAAAGGATTGGTTGGCGCATGAATCAATAGAGGTACTTTATTTTCAGCCTCTTCCACGTATGGGATGTGATCGAGGTTTACGGCGATTGGCAGGACGTGAACGCGCTCATAATAATCCTTAATATAATCGTAAACCTCATAATCCTGAACGATCGCGTCTTTGACGATCGCTGAAATAGCGGTCAGCTTCTTATCCATCACTTCATTTTCGGGAGAATCGCCGGTGTAAACATATTTATTCCGCTCTCTGGCCTGCTCATGAAACCTGACATCATTTCCCCAATGATGCATCACCGCCTTTTTGCGATGCTTTTTCAATTGAGCCAGATCACTGAAATCGTCGACCAATGTCTCCGCATAATGAAAGTGGTAAATATCATAGTCTGTCAAAATGTCTTCCACTTTTTTGGCCAGGTCTTCCTTTTCCAAGTTCAAAAGATTTTCCTCATAGCCTAAATAAGAGTGAAAGGTATTGTAGCAGCGGACATGATGCCCCATCTTCGTTAAATCACCTGCAAAGATTCCCATTTGTCCGGCAATTTCGTTTATACCTTGAAAAATTCTCACCTGCTCTCTACTCCTTTACCCAATGAAATGTTTGAGCGATGCCCTGTTTTAATGAGTACAAAGGCTGCCAGCCGATCGTATTCTGAATATGATCAATTGCCACTACCCTTCGCTGGATCGTATCTACTTTCCGTTTTGGGGCGTAAATAATTGGATAGGTCTCCGCATCATAGCCTGCTTCTTCAATCACGCTCCTGGCAAGGTCCTGAATCGACGTCTCTTTCATCGTACCGACATTAAAAACCTCCCCAACAGCGTTATCACGGGAAGCGGCAAGTAAGAGAGCGTCTAGCGCATCCTCAATATAAGTAAAATCGCGCGTTTGCGTACCATCTCCGTAAATCGTTAACGGTTCGTTAGCCATGATCGCATCAAAAAACTTGGCGACAACACCGCAATAAGGGTTGGAGGCCAGCTGACCAGGTCCGTATACGTTGGAAAGCCGCAAGATCGTCATAGGAAACTGATAAAGCTGATGAAAAACGTGGCAATAATGCTCAGCCGAAAACTTACTCGCGGCGTAAGGCATCGCAATTTTGTGATACTCTTCCACCGTCGGCAAAACGTCTGCATCCCCGTAGACGGAGGCTGTCGAGGTGTAAACGAAACGCTGTAAATGCTGGCAATGCTTGTGGGCGAGATCGAGCAGGGAGTAGCAGCCTAACAAATTGACTTCTAAATCCTGTTCCATGTTTTCCACGGAATGGACAAGATTGCGACAGGCAACGTGAAACAAAATGTCCACGTCGGCTAAATGCGGCGTTACCGCATCTGCATCCGTGATGCTTGCTTCGACAAACGTCACATGATCAGCCACGGGAACAGCCTGCCGATTGCCTGTCGTTAAATCATCAATCACCGTAATCTTTTTCGCCAACGGCATGAGTCGTTTGACTAGTTGCGAACCGATGAAGCCGGCTCCTCCAGTCACAAGCACATGCTTATTTTTCATGATCTGCCTCCCCTTCCTTCATATTTTTGGTGGCAAACGTATGAAGAGGAAGTGATACGGGGCGCTTTTGCCGACTTGATTCATAAAGGGCGAAGATAAGCTCCAGCGCGTTTTCTGCCTCTGTCCCACTTACCGTCAGCTGATCCCGCTTTCCTGCTAACTCGGCAAGAATATGGTTGTACATGCGTAGCTGCTCGCTCCGATCCTCCAAAAGCTGATCAAGCTGTCCGGTCAAGGGTTCCTGCCCTGTTACTTCAAATCGTTCGAGGTGATCAAAGTTCTTCCCGCTGACGACAATCGTCCCTTTTTCACCGAATAGTCGAATAGAATAGCCGAGATTAGCTGGCTGCGTAACCGTATTGGCCTGGATGAGTCCCCGTCCGCCATTGGAAAACTTCACCATGCCAAGGGCGATATCTTCCGTTTCCTTCCGCTGATTGACTTTATGGAGATCACCGTAAATTTCCTTCGCTTCTCCCATATACCAAAGCATTAAGTCGACTAAATGGATTCCTTGATTAACGAGCATCCCACCATCCTGATCCCATGTTCCCCTCCATTTTGCTGCCTGATAATACGAGTCGGAACGCTGAATTTCCATCATCACGACAGCAAGATGAAGACGGCCCAACGCTCCGCGGTCAATTAGCTCCTTTATCGTAAACACTATGGGGCGATGACGCATTTGATGACAAACGAACAAGCTTTTTTCTACTTTTTTCGCTAATTGATTGAGCTCTCGTGATTCATCAAGTGACAGGGCCAGCGGCTTCTCCACAATCGTATGCTTTTTCGCCAGCAAGCAATCTTTCGCGATCGCACTATGGGTGCCGGACGTTGTCGCAATCACAACGAGGTCCACATTAGGATCGGCAAGAAGCACCTGATAGTTTTGATACATCGCAAACCGTGTCGTTACACGGTTTTGCGCGAGCAGCTCTTCATGAACTGCCTTCATTCTCTCCATTGAAATATCGCTGATCGCAGCGATATAGGCATCTGTCAGTTTGCCAATCGTTTCAATATGCTTTTGCGTCATTCTCCCGCAGCCAATCAGGCCGATTCCACGTTTCATGTCCGGCTCCCTCCTTTGCGTTGCTCGAAGGCGAGGATTGCGGCAATGACCTTTTCTTGTTCGGAAGAGGTGAGAAACGGATGCATCGGGATCGCCAAAAGGCGTTCAGATGTTTGCTCGGCAACCGGAAAGTCGCCTTTCTTATAACCGAAACCGGCAAAAACATCCTGTAAATGGAGGGGTAACGGATAATACACGCCGCTAGCAATTTGCTGCTGCGCCAACGTCTCGCTCAGCTCTGCCTGATGCTCGACTTCTATATTATAGAGATGATAAATATGCGTCTGTTCTTTTTCTTCCATAGGAACACCGACCGTTGAATGTTGAAACGCTTTGGCGTACACCGCCGCTTTTTTCCGGCGCTGCTCATTCCAGTGATCGATTTTCTTCAAGGCCACCCGCAAAATCGCGGCATGAATTTCATCAAGACGGCTGTTATAGCCAATTTCATCATGATAATATTTTGCGGTGCTGCCGTGATGACGTAATTTGCGGATTCGTTTGGCCAGATCCTCATCAGCGGTTACGACGAGTCCCCCATCACCAAGCGTTCCGAGGTTTTTCGTCGGGAAAAAGGAGAAACAGCCGATGTCGCCAAATGTTCCGACACGCTTTCCACCAATATCAGCCCCAAAAGCCTGACAGGCATCCTCGATCACATAGAGCTGATGGCGTTTGGCGATCTCGTTGATTTCTTTCATCGCGCAGGGCTTGCCAAACAGGTGAACGGGGATAATCGCTTTCGTTTTTGAGGTGATTTTTTCCTCCAATAAAGCGGGATCGAGATTATAAGTGCCGGCTTCAATATCAGAAAAAACAGGTGTCGCGCCAACCCGGGCAATTGCTTCGGCCGTGGCAAAGAACGTAAAAGGGGTCGTAATGACCTCATCGCCCGGCCCGATCTCCAACGCTCGTAACGCTAAGACAAGAGCATCCGTCCCGTTCGCGACAGCCACCGGATGGGCCACTCCTAAAAAATGGGCTAATTCCTGCTCCAATGCCGCTCCTTCATTTCCTAAAATATAGTGACCACTATCGACAACGCGTTCAAAAGCGTTCATTATTTCCTTTTTAATCGATTGAAACTGTCTATCCAATTGAATAAGAGGTATCATGCTCTTCACTCCAAACTTTGTTCAAAATTCATTCTGCCTTACATATATGTGTAAGCCTTGAATGAAGTCACGGCTCTTTTTTAGATCAATCGCCCGCAAATGAAAAACCACACAGCGGGATTTTTTTAGAAGGGAAGGGAAGGGGCCGTTACGAGGGGGAAGCTGACACCCTTTCCCGATTGCTCCCGAACGATTTTTCCTTACTGTCTTTCATAAAAGAGCGGGATGTCATAAAAGGAAAACGATCTCCTTTTAGGACACCCCTGAGCCCCGTTATGGCTGAATCCGTTTTTTTCCACAGCAGCCCGTTGATTTTTTTTCGATTGCTGCTTTCGGTTTTGGTTTCGGCTTAGGGGAGCGAAATGTCGGCTTTGGAGCTGGTTGCATGCGAAATGTTTTTTTCATAAATGATCCCTCCTGAATCGTTCTTCTACTACTATATGCAGCAGCCTCCTCCTTGCCTGTGTGAAGTTCGGCTTCCATTGATTTGCTGTCCTTTTTTTGAAACATTTCCGTGTCGTTGCACAATTTCGGCAGGGCTTCATACTATACAGTAGTCCGATTACCTACTTCACACTCACCTAATTGAGCTTCATGAACAGGTAAATAAATTTTTTAGGAGGTATAGAAATGAGTCTTAAGAAACACAGTGTCTGCATTAGAGTGCCTAAAGTTTTTGACTGGGTGACTCGTCAGATTGACTTACCGACTATCAGTTTTCGCGAACCGGAGCTGTCTAACTTGTTCTCTTGCACACAAACTCCAACGCCAGCTGTTGATTTATGTACATTCCTAGCAAACTTCCCTAATTTCAGCAGCCAATGCCGCGTGCTGGAGGACTCGCTTTTCACTCAGGAAGTGTTCCAATCCGGTGGCCGAAGTGAAGTGGAAGTGTCATTAGGTGACGGGAATGACATTACTCTTGAAAAGGTCAAAGTATTAGCGAAAGGATTGCTTGAAGTTGATATTTTAGATCAAAACGGCAATGTGATTTGTACGTCTGATCCAATTGAGTTCGCGACAATCCAAACATTCTATTTATGCGCTCCGGAAGGAACAGTCGTTGAATCATTTATTTCTCACGGCGAGTGCGACTCTGAAATTGTCTGCACAGGAACATTCGATCAGTTGGATATTTCCTTAACCTTCTGCTTAGATGTTCATGTGATCGCTGACGTCAAATTGGAAGTGGAAGCTGCTTACTGCAAACCGCGCAAAGAGCTTCCTGTAGCCGACGTCATCTGCAAAACAGACAAATTCCCTCCACAATGCCCGCTCGTCTTTCCAGGAAAACACTAAAGAAAAGCCTGACAGACTCTCCGAAATAGCAGGTGGAGCCACTGCAACATGAGAAACTCAGCTGGAAACAGATCGCTTCCGGCTGAGAGACAGTGCGCGATGAAGCCCTCTTCGAGGATGTTTCAAAAGGAAATAACCCCCTTTTGAGACATCCTCTTATTTTTTGATTCTTCTTCACCGCTTGCCTTCATACATATTTATAAGCTGGATGAGAGGAGGAGCATTATGGATTCACGATTATCAACGAAAAAAGATGATTCCACGATACAGCTGCAACAAAAATTAATTCATTATCGCTCTGAGCTGAAGAAATATTACCGTGTTATTGAGAAGCATCAAAAAAAGATTGCTGACCAGGCGGCGATGATTGCTTCATTAGAAGAACAGCTACAGGAGGATCAGCCCGGGCAGGCGCTACCGGAAGGAGCAGAACCGTTTTCCTGCTACTTTATTTATTCATTGCTTGTTCCTTCGCGGGTCGAGCATAATGAGGAACCTGTTATCATCAAAGGAAGCTTCCTGATTAAAAATCATGGAATGGAGCCGTTATCAAGCCCTGTCATTTGCCTTGCTTTCAGTCAGCCTTCTCTTGCCAATATTTCAGGTAAAATCACCCATCCGCGGAAGCGGCAGCTCGATGAATTCATCGTCGAGGATGAACAGCTCTACGGGGAATGGCAGTACCTTGAAGGGCACAGCCATAAAAAGATGAAAGACAGTGGCGAAATCTGGCTGAGACCGCTTCACCTACAGCAAATCGACAGTGGGGAAACGGTTCGTTTTTCCGATTTCGAAATCGCGCTCCCTCTGACAACCGAATACAAAAACATGTCGGTAAAAGGCTTTATTTACGGAGCTGAAATTCCTGAAGGGCAGGCTGCTCTGAACCAGATCAGCGTTGCGCTCACATGATGACCGCCAACAGGCATGTGCTGGTGCTGCGCTCAGGCTATGGCAAGGTGTATCGGTATTTTGAAGACTCGATCGTTTCCGCGCTTCACAACCTTGCCCTCAGCAGCAGCCTCGCACCGGCCCATCCGCTGAACACCGAAGCACTCATTGAATCATGCCGGCAGGAAAAGCCGGATCTCGTCCTGACGCTGCTCGGCTACCAGCTGGATGTCCGTTTTTTTGAATGGCTTCAGAAAAACGAGATCCCCCTTGCTGTCTGGCTGACGGAGGATCCTTATATGATCGACCGATCCTTGCAGGTTTTGCCCTATGCCAAAAAAGCCTTTACGATTGACCGCCAGGCGCTGAGCTACTACCGGAAGCTCGGCTTCACTGATACAGCCTTTCTCCCTTTGGCGACGAATCCGGATGTGTACAAACGAGGAAAACAGCTTGATGAGCTGGCCTCCTCCATTTGCCTCGTCGGCTACCCTTATCAGGCGCGGGTCGACTTAATTCGTTTTCTTGCAGACCATCTCCCCCTTCCAATCACGGTCGTCGGCGAATGGAAGGATATTTCCTTGCCTTCGCATGTCAACGTCGTCTCAAGATGGGTTACTCCGCAAGACGTTGCTCTATTTTACACAAGCAGCCGGATCGTCCTGAACACATACCGCTCGGACAGCGATCCGGCAAATGATAATTCAACCGGAGTCAAAGGCACGAGCCTGAACAATCGTACATTTGAAATCGCCAGCTGTCGCGCTCTCCAGCTCACGGAATACCGTACTGAGCTTCATGATTTTTTTTCCGTCGATGAAATCCCGTCCTTCCGAACAAAAGAGGAATTGCCGGATAAGATTAAGCAGCTGCTCGCCAATCCCACCGACGCCGAGCAGGCCGCCAACAAGAGCTACCTTGCCGTCACCCGCCATCATACGTTTGAGAATCGCCTCGCCAAACTGCTAAGCTATTTTCCCGCGTGAACGAGGAGGACTGTGTCAAAAGGTAGAAACACAACCTTTTGACAAGCCCTTTTTTTCAGCTGTCACCGGGCCGACCACTTTTTTTGCAATCGCCTTGCCGCCAGGCGCACCTCATCAGGCTGACTGAGAAGCTCCGCTATTTTCTGATAGAGCGCTTCGGCGTGGAACGGGGCAACGGTCCAGCCTCCGTCCGTTTCCTGGACGGCTTCGGCCTGGGCACCGAGTTCAAAGCAGAGCACTGGATAGCCGCTATTTAACGCTTCGCGGGTCGTATAAGAGAACGTTTCTGGACAGATTGATGGGATCAGGACGAGGTCGATTTGATCGGCAGCAAGGAGGACCGGCAGCTGGTCACGTTGAAATTCCCCGCGCTGAATAAAAACGGGACTTGCTTTCTTCGCCAGGAGATGATCGGCGTTGCCATAGAGAAACAGCTTTACCGGCAATTTTCGCCGATCGAGCTTGCCGATCAGCTCCAGCACCTGCTTCGAGCCTTTATGGACCGCCATATGGCCGGCAATCCCGATCCGCAGCTCCCGTGATCGTTTCGATTCTCCATTTGGCGGCGGCTGACGATAAACAGGATGGGGCTGAACGACATAATCCAACTCGGGAAAATAGCCTTGCATCACTTGCTTTGCTGACTGACTGGGAACGATGATGCGCCGTGCTTTTTGCAAAAGCTCAAGCTGCCATCGCCTCCATTCTTCAATTGAACCCGCGCGCCCGACCATCTCCTCCATCAGCCGCCGTCCGATTCCTGTCCTGCTGCAGTGGCGGCATATTCGTACCTCTTTCTCCTGTCCGCAATAGTGTCCTTTTGGCGTAATAAAGAAAAGCTGGGGGCAGGCGGCGAGATAATCGTGAATGTGGATGTCATATGGCACCGGAAAAAGCTCCAAAAATGAAAGCAGCCGCTCAAGCGGAAATCCCCAAACGTGGTCAATCATCACGGCATCGAGTGGAGTCGATGTTAGTTGTTGGACAAAGGCGGGGCTGTCCAGCGCTGTCAGCGGCCACTCGCTTTCAGTCTCCGCTTCACAGAGAATCAGTCTTTGCTCGCGGACAAAGAGGATGAGCAGCTCGGCATTATGTTCGACTGCCCACTGCTGACGAAACAGCCTCACCCCGCCGCCGCCATGATGAGTCAGGACGAGCACCCGCTTTGCCTTCATCGATGCTTCGTCTCCCAATCAAATGAAATGAGAGGATCATCATAGGCAAGACGATATTCATCAGGCCGCTCCACCTGATACGCCTTCGTCGTCAAATACATCATGACGACCGGGGTTTCACCGAGCACCCGGTAGCCGTGAGCCACTCCGGCGGGAATCGTCAAAATGAGCGGATTGTCCTCTCCCATGTAGCACACCTGCGTTTCCCCGTTCGTCGGCGATTCCTCGCGCAAATCATAGAGCACAACCTCGGCATTTCCCGCCACAAAAAACCAAACATCATCCTGCTCTTTATGATAATGAAACGCTTTGATCACCCCGGGATACGATTTTGAAAGCGACCATTGTCCGAATTGTGACAGCAGGTCTTCATCATTGCGGACAAGCTCCGCGAAAAAACCGCGATCATCACAATGCTTCGTAATCTGCTTCAGCTTCACTCCGGTAATCATCGTCTTTGCCTCCTTTCCTGCAAATAGCGAATAAGCGTCGGCTTCCAATGAGCCGGCTCCGGCAGTCCGGCAGCCGGCAACTGATCCAATCCTAAGATGGTGCGCGGTGGACGAACGGCGACTCCAGGCTGCCTAACAGTTTTGACCGGCTCGACCGTAATCTGATCCAGCTGCAACGATTCCATGATCACCTTCGCCATTTCATAGCGGCTGCAGCTCCCTCTATTCGTCACATGAAACACACGGCCACGCGCTCCGCCTTTGAATAAACGCAAACAATAGCTAACTACATCCTCAACATAGGTAGGGGAGCCGATTTGATCATCGACGACCGAGATGGTGCGCTGCAAAGCGGCCCGCGCTACAATTTTTTCGATAAAGTCGTTTTCATGACCGCCATATAGCCAGGCGGTGCGGACAATCAAGGCGCGCGGATGGGCCTGCAACGTCAGCTGCTCGCCAATCCATTTGCTCGCTCCATAAACAGATAGCGGAGAGGGGGGACTGTCCGGTTCATACGGCGTTGAGGAATAAGCGGAAAAGACATAATCGCTGCTGATGGAAATTACATCAGCCTTTACCTGGGCGGCGGAGCGGGCGACATGAAAAGAGCCATGACTGTTAATGCGAAAGGCGCGTTCCGGCTCGCGCTCACATTGATCAACGTCCGTCAGCGCGGCGCAATGAATGACGAGAGTCGGCTGTACTTTTTCCAGCACGGCGCGCACCTCTGCTTCTCTCGTCACGTCAAGCTGCTCTTTTCCACAGACTACGACATCCGCTTTGTTCTTCAGCCGCTGATAAAAGGCTCTCCCCAGCTGCCCCATCCCCCCCGTAATGAGCACCTTCATCGAAACGCCCCTTTTCTCCATTGATTCCGGTACCATAAAGCCGTATCCTCAAGTCCTTGTTCAAACGACGTGACAGGCTGCCAGCCGAGCTGCTTTTTGAGCTTTTCCGAGGATAGCGCATATCGTCTGTCATGACCCTTCCGATCCTCGACAAATGAGATCAGCTTTTCATTTTTACCGAGCAGATGCAAAATACGTTTCACTGTTTCAAGATTTGTATATTCACGCGTACCGCCAATGTGATAGATGTCGCCTGGTACTCCTTTTTTCATAATATTGACAATCGCCATGCAATGATCCCGAACATGCAGCCATTGTCTGCGGTGCGCGCCATCACCGTAAAGCGGAATCGTTTTATTTTCCAACGCATGCACAATCACTTTCGGAATCAGCTTTTCAGCATGCTGATAGCGCCCGTAATTGTTGGCGGCACGCATAATAATGACCGGGAGGGAAAAGGTCTGGACGTACGAATGGATCAAAAGGTCGGCTCCTGCTTTACTGGCGGCATACGGATTGCCCGGTCGGAGAAGCGCCTCTTCCGTTAGCGGCTCCGTCGTCGATTCGAGCGAACCGTAAACTTCATCTGTCGACATATGAAGCAGCAATCCGCACCGTCCCTGCCTCACTTGCTCAAGCAGATGATACGTCCCGATCATATTCGTATCCAAAAACGGTTTCGCCTTCGCGATGCTCCGGTCAACATGGGTTTCCGCCGCCAGATGAACAACGACATCATAGGACCTCTGAAAAAGCTGCTCCACCTCCGCTTGCTTTGTCACATCCCCTTCAATGAACTGAACCCGCGGCTCCTCTTTCAGCTTCTCCAACTCCCTGCGATTCGCCGCATACGTAAGTGAATCAAAGATCGTCACGTCCCCGTCATTCATTTCCAGCAGGTAATAAACAAGATTCAAACCGATAAATCCTGCTCCGCCTGTAATAAGGATTGATCGTCGCATGCTTATCCCCCTTAATAACCACCTAACCACTCATTTGCCAGCTGATAGGATTGATGCGTTCCGGCATCAATCCACCACCCTTTCAGCCTGCGCCATTCCAGTTCTCCTTTTTTGAGGTAACGAATGAGAACATCGGTAATTTCCAGCTCATTTCGTGCAGAGGGTGCAATGGCATCAATATGACGAAAAACAGTCGCATCAAAACAGTAAATTCCCGTCACCGCCCATTGCTTTCCTTTTAAATCAGGCTTTTCCTGCAGAGAGACGAGCTCATTTTCTGCTGAAAATGTCGCAATCGCAAATTGCTTTGGAGTGACTGTCGGCGAAAGCAAAATTTGCGCAGGTTGATCCGATTGTAGATAGACGGCGAGATAATCGGTTAAATCGTCTTCAAATAAATTATCACCAAGCAGTACGACGAACTTCTCTCCGTTCGCAAAATCCTCAGTGAGTGCCAGGGCGGCGGCAATCCCATTTGGAGCGGACTGCTCAATAAACTGATAAACAGGGTAGAGATGTTCAAACGGCTGGAGTGCTTCAGTGAACATCGCTCTTTCCCCGCAATTAATGACAATGGCGGCTTCTGTTACTTCGGCTTCTTTCATTTTCACAAGCGCCCAATGGATCATCGGCTTACCGTGAACATGGAGTAAATGTTTATTGACGGACTTTGTTAACGGATAGAGCCTTTTCCCCCTTCCTCCTGCTAAAATAATCCCCTTCATATCATCACCCCTTAGTTATTCACCGACTGATTTAACCCACGCTTCCAACATCGCTGCCAGTGCTGCCAGCGCGAGGATGACGAGGACCGGGTGAAAAACAACAGGATAGAGCGTTACCCCTGCATATAAAAATAGAGCACACCAGACCCCCATACACCAATAGCAGCTTAAAAGCATGCCAATAAAGCGCTGGATGCCTCTCCCTTTAGGTTCGATAAACGTCACCGTTTCCCCGTTTTCCTGTTTTTCTTCAACGAGGGTCTGAAACGGTTTGCGGATGAATTCACAAATCGTATCAAAGACGAGCAAATGAGTGAGGCGAAAAACCGCTAAAGCAAGAATCAAAAACTCAAATGGCGTCAGGCTCATTGCGCCCACTTCCTCTTTTTACCGGCGTTACTATTACGTTATGCAAAAAGCTGCTTGTATCAATCCACTTTTCCCGGCTAGACAAACACCTTTTTTTTCTTTGTACATAGGCTACTAGCATGAAAAAGGAAAAGGAGTAGATTGAGATGAATGAGCATTATCCTTACCCTCATCAGCCGATGCGCCAGCAACCGTCTGTCCAGTTCCTCCCTCCGAATGTCGTCGGCAATTACGTCAACCAGTGGATTACGACTTCCATTTCCGGCTATGGTCAGGTCGTTGCCTACATTACTGATTTCAACCGGCAAAATGGGATGGTTTCGATGTTTTTGTATCAGCCCCCTTACTATCAGCCGCAGTTCCTGCAGGTCAGCCATGTCGATCTCGTCGGCATCGCTCCTTACTACGGCCCGATCCCGCCAAGACCGGGCATACCACCAGGTGGAGGCGGTGGATGGCACCCTGGCGGAGGCCAGGGAGGCGGATGGCCTCCTGGTGGAGGCCAAGGTGGCGGACATCATCCTGGCGGCGGGCAAGGCGGCGGCTTTTGGCCATGGTTATTCCAGCAAACGTTCGGTTCAGGTCAGCAGCAAGGATAAAGTTGCGGCACAGAAGCAGTGATAGCCTGCTTGTTTACAAAATAAACAAAAAATCTCCATTGCTCATCTAAAAGATGGGACAATGGAGATTTCATTTTCTAAACCTTATTCAGTTGTATCACCATTAGTATACATAAGCCTCCAGCATAAGCTGCATCACTTTCGCCACTTCCGCGCGTGTCACATCTCCCTTAGGATCGAAGACATTTCCCGGCTTGCCGTCAAGAATATCGGCTTTCTGCAAGAGCTGAATCGCATCCGCCGCCCAGGCAGCTATCTGTGCATCGTCTTCAAATCCTTCGTAGCTATTTTGTGTTCCAGCTTGAATCCGGGCATGCTCCATAAAGCGTACGACCATTGTCGCCATCTCCTCGCGCGTCACTTCGCGATTCGGGGCGAACTGACTGTTGCCGGTTCCATTGACGATGCCATGCTCGCTGGCGTAAGCAATATACGGTGCATAATAAGCCTCCGCATTCACATCGGTGAATCCGCCAGATCCTGCATTACTTTCTTCTACGCCAAGCAGTCGGCCAAGTACGGTCGCAAGCATTCCTCTCGTCATCGAACCGTTTGGCGCGAATTCATTCTCCGATACACCTACGAACATTTCCCTTGCCGTCACAAAGTTGACGTGCTCATCCGACCAATGTCCAGGCGTGTCCGTGAAGGATTTCTCATTGTTTCCGACCGTGAACGTCCCTGAGCCATCGGCGATGAACACGATTTGTCCGTCCACAACTCTCGATAGCGGCACGATTACTTGGCCTTCGTCCGTCACTTTGTAAACAACAAGACCGTTAGCGGCTTCCTGCTCATAAGGAACCGACACCGTCACTTTACCGGTAAAATCAGCTACTTCCTCATCGTCCGACAACAGCTTCACCGTTCTCACCGGCTGGCCATTGACCTGTGCACCTTGTCCAATTTCAATGCTTAGATCGCGCCCCGCAAGCTGAGCGATCGTCTCCGCATCAATCGTCATGTCGCCAAGTGCGGTTTGTACAACAACTGAATGACCATCCTGAACGATTTGATTGAGAGAGTTTGTATCTAGGCTAAGGTGAATATTTTCCGTCTCCGGTGAAGCTTCTACCTTGATCGCGACAGCTTCTCCTTCACGTTCTACTGTCACCTCGTCCACTTCATTCTGGTCAAACCCTACCTCTACTCCAAAATCGTTCTCTTCCTCATTCCCTGGCTCTGATCCGTCACCAGGCTCCTGATCAGCTGGCGGTGGGGTTGATCCTCCACCACCTCCTCCTGATGATGGCGGACGTGATGATCCACCGCCTCCACTTCCACCACCAGAACCTCCACCTTGGTCTTGGTCCTTATCCTTATCTTCATCTTCATCCTTTGGCGGTGTAGGATTATCATAAAGATTCAACGGCATCGTAAACTGGTTTCTCTCACGATAGAAAAGGTCATATTTGACCGAGTACCAATTGACCTCCACGTCATTGCTGCCTTCCTTGAACGTCATCATCATGATCATGCCAAGATCTCTAGGTTCCATGTATTGGGAGTCCGCCAGCACATTCTGCACAACATTGCCATTCACGCCGATGTCTTCTCTTACGACGATATCGGGATAACCAATATGGCCGGACAGAGCGAGCACGATATTGTCATGCTTGCTGACGAACTCTTCCCAGATTTCAGGGCCGTCCATGGCATCACTAAAATAGTGCCTGTTAGAGTGATGATGATCCGTGCTAATAAACTCTCCGTTATGGTACATATACGTATGTGTTGTTACAATGACTCGCTTGTCCGGATTCTCCGCCACGACTTCGTTGGCCCACTCCAACACTTCGGCAGTTGGCGCGAATTCAAGTGAAATAACCATATATTCCACGTCGCCAAGCTCGTAGAAATGATAGGTGTTCTCCATCTTGCCTTCTACCATCGCTCCGCCAAAGGTCGGCTCTTCTGAATATTTGCTGTAAGGGAAATTATTATTGAAATTTGTGTAATCCCGATTCAACCCGTTCCGAACGACGTCATGATTGCCCGTCGCCAAAACATAAGGAATGACACCATCCAGATAAGAGTAGGATTCAGCAGCAACCTCCCATTCCGTTATGCTGTTTGGGGTATCGACAATATCGCCAACGCTGATCGCCAAATCGATATTCAGCTCTTCCGCATTATCTCTCATCCAGGCAAAATAGTTTCTCATCCCCTCAGGAAACTGACGCGCCATATATTGTGTATCCGGAAGAACGGCGATTCTGTAGTCGCCATCAGGAAAATCTGCCGGCTGCCACGTAAAAGCCCCTGGATCAAAAACAATCGCATCATTTTGCTGCGCCGAGTTGTCCGGATAGAGGTCGTCAACCTTCTCATCCAGCTTCCAGTTGCCGATTAGTCCGTCCTCATTTCCAGTCAAAAACGTATTGTAATTCTGCTGGATCTCTTCTGGCGTCCGCACCGTTGACCAGACGCGAACATCGGCGATTTCCCCTCCGAACGCCATTGTAGGTGTCCCGTCGTCTTCATACCGGTAGTCAGAGCCGATCTTCAGACCGAGAGTACCTGCTTTGGACGGCAGCAACTCCGGCATCTCTTCATCATTACGAAGCGCTGCTGTATGCTCCTGCTTACCGTTAATATAAGTCGTTGCAGTGTTCTCTTTGTCATCTAGCACTATCGCGACATGAACCCAATCGCCCCGATTGATGCTGACACCGTTGGCAATATAGTTCAAGGTATTGTCCTTAATGCCTTTCCAATAAAGTCTCGGCGTGCTGTTGTTGTAAACTTCGAAGCTAAATTCCGGGATATCATCGTAAGAACCGCCCCAGTAGTTTCCGAGAATAACGCCGACTCGTTGGCTGCCCGGCGTATTGACTGGTACGTTCAGCCATGCCTCAACCGTTCGAGGCCCTTCCTCCATGATGTCTGTAGCTAAGTCCATACGTCCATCGGCAAAATCAATACCGGTTCCTGTAAACTCGCCTTGATATGGCGCCTCATATCCTTTCGCCACACCGTTGATATTGCCCGCTTTGTCATGAACGATAGGCTGTTCCTCGGTCAGGTCTACTTTATCCAGCTCCCAGAGATGCAGCAAGCCCGCTTCATCGCCCTGAAGCTCAGTATCTCTATTCTCTGTTAGCTCATCAAGAGTACGCACCTCGCTCCACAAGCGTACTTCTTTAACCTCAGCGCTCATATGCAGGCCATTCCTTGGATCCGTGCCGATGCTGTGAAGATGATTCAAATCAAACTGTGCAGGTAAATCCGTGGCAAACGCTTCATGCACAATTTTGCCGTTCAAAATGAAAGTCACTGTGTCCTTCTCTGCATCCCGGATCCAAGCGAGGTGAACCCATTCGTCAGTCGGAACAACGGCATCCGTCCGCATGTTTCTTGTTTCATTGGATACCTCGTAATAACGTAATGTGTTGTCAGACCAAAGTTCGATGCTAAAGGATGGATTGGAAGCAGCGGAATAATTACCAAACAATATTTGGCGTTCATTCCGGTCTGGCTCAAATTTCGCGATCATCTCAAACGTTGCCGGGACATTTTCCAACGGTTGCTCAAGTTCTACAGAGTTTTGCCTGTTCGGGTCAAACACCAGCCCTTTCAAACTTTCTGATTCTTCGGCTAAGACGGTAGTCAGGCTGAAGCTTTGCACAATTAACGTTACTAACACCATCCACGTCACGATCCACCTTTTTTTGAACATGCTTTGTTCCTCTCCTTTTTTAGAATCTGCTATCTATGTGCAACAGGGTCTGTCAGCTTGCTGCGCGTTGTGACAGGAGAAAAAAAGCGGCTTTCTCCTCTGCGCAGTAGGTCAAAGCAAATTCAATGTTCATTCAATTCTGTCGATTGGAGATGCAAATATAGCTGAACTTCCTCGACTTTCGCCGGCAATCTGTCGAGTATGCCGCGCCATTATTGCTCTCTTTTGGCTTTGGTGAACAGCAGAATTTTTCGACCTCCCTACTGAATGACCCATGGGATAGTAAGTCAGAGATTCATATCCCTTGTTCAACCCGAATATATTAAAAACAGTATTTTAACGCAATTGTTTTTGCGTTTTTTTGCAATATCTTAACATCACTTCATATAAAAAAAGGAATAATAGTGTATTAACCCTTAATATTATAAAAATTCCAATTTTTCCGTACGGAACATTACAAATAACAATTGAAATGAAATATAAAATTAACAGCCTCTTCAACAAAGTTAATCTTTCTTTCACAGCAAAAAAGCATTCGACCCTGTGGAGTGGTGTCGAATGCTTTACATGGCTACTCGTTTTTTAAAGGATATAAAATCAACATTATCTATGTACAATCTTTACCCCTGCTTTGTTATATGCGGCGATTGTCTCTTCGTTTACCGAGGAATCGGTAATGATCATATCAATGCCCTCCAGTGGGCATACGTTGAGGTATGATACTTTTTCGAACTTGCTGGAGTCAGCAGCGATAATTGTTTGTCGTGCATTTTCCATCATTGCCCGTATAATATCAATCTCATGAATGCGGAAGTCGGTCAGTCCTTTGCTTAGCGAAATCGCGTTGATGGAAATAAACGCCTGATCAATATTGTAGTTTCCAATGTCCTCCTCACACTTCTTACCATAAAGCGCGTATTCCTCCTGATCGAGAATCCCTCCTGGAACGATGATGGTAAATCCGGGTTTATGAGAGAAGTGTTCGATAATGCGCAGGCCATTGGAAATGATCGTCAACCGCTCGAAGCTCTCCGCCAGCTTCTTCGCGATTTCCATTGTCGTCGTGCCGGCGTTCAGCGCAATCGCTTGCCCCTCCGAGACATATTCACAGGCCAGCTCAGCAAGCTCCATTTTTTTCTCTTTATTTTTGCTTTCCCGATACGAGAATACATTTTGATCGCCCCGATTCTCGGGTAAAATGGCGCCGCCGTGCACACGTTTCAACAGCTTTTTCGTTTCCATATTTTCCAAGTCACGCCTTACCGTATCGATTGATACATTGAGCACATGAACAAGTTCCGTTACTTTGACGGAGTCGTTTTGTTTTAGTAGGTTCAGTATTTTTTTATAGCGCTCTTCCTGCAACATCCTAACCGCTCCTAACTTCGAATATCATTTGCGACAATCTCAGTATAGCGGCGAAAGTTCTGCTGCTCAAGGTAGTTTTCTGTTTTTTCTCTTATTTTGCGACTTTCCCCGTGCATTTTCGTGGTTCCCCAAAAATCAGGCTTTCATTTCTGGCAAAATAACAGCTTTCCACGAAGAAAGAGGCTGGAGCAAAAGGTAAAAAAACAACCTTTTATTCCAGCCTTTCTTGTTAGGATAATGACAAAATATTGTAGCCGCTATCGACATGGAGCATTTCCCCGGTCATGCCGCGCGACAGGTCACTCATTAGAAATAATGCCGTATCGCCGACTTCTTCCTGCGTTGTCGTCCGGCGCAGCGGCGCGCGCTCTTCAATTTCCTTCAAGACATCATTGAAGCCGCCGATTCCTTTTGCGGCTAGAGTGCGGATTGGGCCTGCTGAGATCATATTGACGCGGATATTATCCTTCCCAAGATCATTGGCCAAATATTTTACGCTTGCATCAAGCGACGCTTTGGCGACGCCCATAACATTGTAGTTACGGACAACCCGTTCTCCTCCCAAGTAAGTGAGAGTAACGACGCTGCCTCCTTCCGTCATGAGCGGGCGCGCTGCCTTGACAACAGCCGTCAACGAATACGCACTGATGTTATGAGCTAGCAAAAACCCTTCCCGCGTCGTATTCAAATACTCACCTTCAAGTTCCTCTTTATTGGCAAAGGCGATGCAATGGGCGAGACCATGAATGACGCCCACTTCCTCTTTGATTTGCGCAAACGTTTTCTCGATTTCCTCATCGTTTGTCACATCACACGGTAAAATCAGGTGATCTTCCCGTTCCAGTGTCTCAACAAGGTCGCGGACATTTTTCTCGAGGCGTTCTCCGGCAAAAGTAAAGATGAGGCGCGCGCCGGCATTCGCCAATGATTGTGCAATTCCCCAGGCAATACTGCGCTTATTCGCGACACCCATCACCACATATGTACGATCAGCTAAAGATAGTTGAATCATTTGTTTTCCCCCATTGCGAGTTGTTATTAATACCAAGTACTAAGAATTATATCATATCTTTTTGTTCTATAGATAGGTTCGACACTAACTGATTGATTCCTTTGAGTAAAACAGCCGTTATTCATAGCGACAGCTGAAAAAATACGATTTTCACTTTTTCAGCAGCTTCACTGGCCTCTTATTCATATGACTTTTTCCCCAAGACAGTCCGCGGCACCGCTGTTCCTCTTGTTCCCCGCAAATCAACCGGCTCCGGTTCCGGCGGATAGAACATAATAAAGCTTTCGGGTCCGGAATGGGCGAGTGTTCTCGGTAGGCTTTCCAGCTGTGGATGCCAGGCGACCGTCCCTCTGCGGGCGCTGAACACGACGACGATGTCATCGCGGCGGAGCAACGGCATATATGTCTCGTGCCATTCATTCCATGAGCTCAACTGCTGCCAGGACACCTGAACATTTGGCCTGACTTCCTGAAAGCTTTCTTCATAGCTAGCGATTGAATCTTTCATAACAAAGCAGGCGATCGTCGCTCCGACCTGGTTCGCGATTTGCTTAGCATGGCGCACCGCTTCATAATACCCAGGCTTATGATCAAAGCCTGACGGAATCAGAATGACGATCCTTCTTGTCGTATTTAAGGAGTGACCCAGCTTTGCCACCATAATCATCTGCGTGGAACGTTCAAGTAAATTATCAAGAATGCCGCCGAATATTTTTTGCGGCGTTGACAGTTTACCGTTCCAGCCAATTACCGCTGTCGTAATCCGTGATTCCTCAAGCGCCCTCATCATCCCGCGGGTGACATTGGAATCCGCTCTCGTCAGCATGTGAACCGGCACCTCCGCACCCGACGCATACGCAACCGCATTTTCGAGCAGCTTCTCAGCCTGAGCGAGGCGGGCCTGCGCTTCTCCCCTGCCCGCCTCGGCCACGGCAAGCACATAGAGCGGCTGTGGGGACGGTCCGCGAACGATAAAAGCCAAATCGAGCAGCGAGGCCATCGTTTGTGGGTTGGCCACCGGAACGATGACCCGTTCCGGCGCGGTATTCGGCTCATATGGCCGCTGTTCTTCCTTGACGGCAATGATGCGCGAAAATTTTTCAACCGTATAAGGCCCGATCATACACGTAATTAAAATCATCACAATGACACCATTAACCGTCGCCTGATCAAACAAGCCAAGGTCAAACCCGACAAGAGTCGCTGCCAGCGTCGCCGCAGCCTGCGGGATCGACAGGCCGAAGATCAGCTTAATTTCCTCCGTCGAATAATGAAAGATCTTTCCTGAAACCCAGGCCGCCAGAAACTTTCCGGTAATGACGAGGACGACAACGATCGCTGCCATGATCCAGGCGGACGGATCGTTAAACAAAATCCGCAAATCCATCAGCATCCCGACTGAGAGCAAAAAGAACGGAATAAAGATCGAATTACCGATAAACTTAATTCGGTTCATCAGCGTCCCCTGTTCCAAAATAAAGCGATTGAGCGCCAGTCCGGCGAGAAAGGCTCCGATAATCGGTTCAAGCCCGATCACGGTTGCAAAAAAAGCCGCCACAAACAGCATCGTCATCACAAAAATGTACTCCAATGACCCTTCACTGGCAAACGTCCGGAAAAAGAAGGTCGCAACAAGCGGAATGACAATAAAAATAGCCGCTACATATAAGCCGAGTGAGACGATCAGCACAAACCAAAAATTTGCCGTCAGCTCCCCTTGTGTAGCGCCAGCAACGACAGCCAGCACAAGTAAGGCTAACGTATCTGTCATGATCGTCCCACCGACTGCTGTAGTAACGGCCTTGTTTTTCGAAATCCCAAGCCGACTGGCGATCGGATAAGCAAGCAACGTATGTGAACCAAGCAAAGAACCTAATAATATCGCGGCACCAAGCGTATAACCATATAGATAAGTCGCAATCAGACCAAGAAGAAAAGGAATGGTGAATGATAAAGTACCAAATACTAAGCTCCGTGTACGATACTTCTTAAAACCGTCCAGATCAATTTCCAAACCGGCAATAAAAATGATATACAGCAGGCCGACTGTGCCTAACAAAATAATGGTCGGATCGCGATCAAGCAAACCGAAGCCATTTGGGCCGATGGCCACTCCCGATAAAATCAAACCTATAATGCCGGGGATTCTCAGCTTTTCCATCAAAAGGGGAGCTAATAAGAAAATCACCATCGAAATGGCAAAAATTAATACAGGATCCGTAACCGGTTGAGAAAGCAAGCACATTCACACCCTTACCATTATTTCTGATAGTTTTTTCTATCTTAAGAAATTGTTTGATCTGCTGTCAACCGTCAACCCCTTTGGAAACCCTTTCATCATTAGCTTTTTTTCATGAACAAGGTAGTTGTCTAAAACGTAGCGAATCGCTATGATGAAACTGACGAAGGAAGGTGCTGGAAATGAAACTGGATGTCATTGGCGATATTCACGGCTGTTATGAGGAATTGTCTTCACTACTTAAAACATTAGGCTATGATGCCGCGAACGGCTTCGCTCATCCAGATGGGCGGAAGCTTGCTTTTGTCGGGGATTTAACGGACCGGGGCCCCGATTCCGTTACTGTCATAACGACCGTCGGTCAGCTCGTGAGCGCAGGCCAGGCATTTTATGTACCAGGCAATCACTGTGATAAACTGTATCGTTATTTTCTAGGGCGCAACGTTCAAATCCGGCACGGGCTGGAAACAACCGTCGCCGAACTGAAGGCTCTCTCTAAAAAGGAATACAAGAAAGTGCGCGATCAATTTATGACATTGGTGGAGAGCGCGCCGCTCTATCACGTCCTCGATCACGGAAATGTCGTCATCGCTCATGCCGGCATTCGCGCTGAAGATATTGGCCGGACGAGCAAGCGTGTTAAATCGTTTGTCCTTTACGGCGATGTAACAGGAGAAACACATCCCGACGGCACGCCGGTCAGACGCGATTGGGCGATCAATCATCAGGACGGGCCGTGGATTATTTACGGTCATACTCCGGTAAGAGAGCCCCGCTTTCTCGGCCGGACGGTCAATATTGATACGGGCTGTGTCTTCGGCGGGCATCTCTCCGCCCTGCGCTATCCGGAAATGACTGTATGCCAGGTGCCTTCGACGATGCCTTTTGTCGAAGAAAAATTCCGCAGCTTTGACTAGCCGAGCAGCGTCTTCATATCACCGGGAAGCGGCTGCTCAAACACAAGAATCTCCTCCGTAAATGGATGCTCCACCTCCAGCCGGTAGCAATGGAGCGCCTGCCGCTTTATCTGCTCAACCGGGCCTCCGTACAGGTCATCGCCGAGCAGCGGATGTCCTACATGAGAAAAATGAACGCGAATTTGATGTGTTCTTCCCGTTTCGAGCGCGATCTTGACAAAGGTCGCATGCTCCAAATAAGCCTCAACTTCATAATGGGTAATCGCCCGCTGGCCACGCGCGTCAACTTGACGGGTGATAATGCTGTCATCCTGTCTGGCGATGGGAAGCTCAATCGTCCCCCGCTCCTCGCTCAGCTTACCGGCGACAATCGCCAGATAGCGTCGTTTTAGCCGCCCCTGCTGCTGCAATTTGGAGAGCCGGTCGTGGGCAAAACGATGCTTGGCAACGACAAGCAAGCCGGATGTGTCTTTATCAAGCCGGTTAACAGCATGGAACGTCGCCGGGATGGCTTTTTCCTGATAATAACCGAGTACGGCATTAGCGAGCGAATGCCTCGGGTGTTCGCGTGAAGGAATGGTCGCCATCCCGGCCGGCTTATTCAGCACGAGCAGATGACTGTCTTCATAAACGATTTTCAGCTCAAGCTTCTCCGGCTGCATCGACGGGCTAACTTCCTCCGGCGGCAGTTCAACAGTGACGCGATCTCCTTCATAGACGGTAGCCCTGACGGTTGCTTCGCGTCCATTAAGCAAAATCCGCCCTCCATTAAATTTAATATCAGCCAACGTCCGCTTCGACAGCTGGCACCCCTCTCGTAAAAAAAGCCGAAGCAACTGCTGATCACAGTCGCTTCCGACAATCCAGTCCACCTTTGCTGTATACTTATTCACGGATAAACGACTCCTTCACCCGCTTCCAGAAAGGAAACGGACGGAATCTGGCGAAACGGACCTTCTCCTCGGCAACACGGCATTGCAACGATTTGATCCGCTGATATTTAAAAGAATAATGATCGATCGTCACTTGAATATCGACATCGTTTAATGGCTTCAGCAAACAGGTATGGTGCTGCGGCAGAACGAGCGGCGAGCCGATCGTCCGATAGACGCGGTTATTTATCGAGGCCATTTCCGCGATTTGAATCGAAGCAAGCGACGGATGAAGAATCGCCCCGCCAAGCGCTTTATTATACGCGGTGCTTCCGGAAGGAGTCGAAATGCATAACCCGTCGCCGCGAAACACTTCAAATGTATCTCCCTTAATTTCGACAGTACTGACCAGTGAGCCTTCGATGCTCTTGATCGTGCATTCATTGAGCGCCAGATGACGCTCGGCTTTAAGGTCGCCCTCATGGCGGACAATTACTTCCAGCAAAGGATATTCCACGATCTGATAAGGGGTTTTGGCAATATGAATCACAAGCTTTTCGACTTCATCCGGCACCCAGTCCGCATAAAAACCGAGATGCCCCGTATGTATCCCGACAAAAGCCGTATTCTCCAGCCGGTCGCTGTAATCATGAAAAGCCTGTAAAAGCGTGCCGTCGCCTCCTACCGTAATCACCATTTCAGGAGCCTGTTCATCATACTTTAAGCCGAAGTCTAATAAATAGCGTTTAATTCGTTGTTGCAATGTGTTTGAGACATCGTCTCCTCTGGACGTCACTGTAAATTTCATCACATGGCTCCTCCTTCACCTTATAGCTTGCGCTCCTGCTCCTGCTTTGTTGTAATAATCTGCTGAGCCTCGCGCACTTCATCGCGAATAATCGACATTTCCTCATCAAGCCGGAATGCAGCTTCGGCCGCCCGTTGCAGCCTCATTTTAATATCCTCTGGAATTTCACCGCTATACTTATAATTTAAGGAATGCTCGATCGTCGCCCAGAAGTTCATCGCCATCGTCCTCACCTGCAGCTCGACGAGGATTTTTTTCTCTCCTTCAATCGTCTGAACCGGATAACAGAGAACCAAATGATAAGAGCGGTAGCCGCTCGGCTTCTTTTCGGCGACATAATCGCGTTCTTCCATGATTTCAAAATCCTTGCGCCGCCGAATTAAGTCCACAACTGTTTCAATATCTTCGACAAATTGCGTGACGATGCGGACGCCGGCCAAATCCTGCATGTCTTCCTCCAGCCGGTCCAGCGGAATATTCTTCCGTTTGGCTTTATCCAAAATACTGGAAACAGGCTTCACTCTACCAGTGACAAACTCTATCGGCGTGTGCTTCGATGATTTTTGATACTGCTCGCGGATTCCTTTTAACTTTACTTTCAACTCCTCAACTGCTTGTTTATAAGGCGTTAAAAAAACATCCCAATTGCTCATTCAATCACCGTCCGATTTTTCTATGAATCTTGACCGAAAATCTCCTCGACAGCATTTTCAAGCTCTTCGCCGTAATTGCTGTTTCCTTTAATATTTTCCGTTAAGAAAGCCAGCTCCTCCACCAGCCCGGTCAACTTCACTGTCACTCCGTTCCCCAGGTCGAGGCCGAGCCCGCTCTGCTGCACATAGATTTCATGCAAGCTTGCCCACGTAGGCTGCGGAAAGCTCACATAATAAAATTGTTCTTCATCTTCTATTATGTAAATAAACGCCAGCTGATCCGAATCAACGAGCATTCGTTCTCCGGCTTTTAATGCTTGCGCGCGCTCTTTTGCAATCTGTTCAGCTATTGACGCAACATATTCGCCCTGCTGCTTTTCAATTTTTTCAACAACAAACTTTTTCATTCTGTACCTCCACTTATCACTAGCTTCATTTTCCATGAGATTCCTATTTTAGTTTAACATATTTCAATGAGCAATACGCAGCAAAGGGCATTGTCGGATAGATACAGGTATGCGATAATAAAGGATAGGAAGAATCAGAACGTTGAACAGGTTGTGATGGAATGAGCCAGGAGATTGAAATGGAGGTCAAGTCCATTTTAGATAAACAAGCCTTTACAGCTTTGCTTAATGGCTTTCAATTGACGGCGGACCAGGCAGTCACCCAGCATAATCATTATTTTGAAACCGCGTCATTCGCGTTGAAGGAACAAGGCGCGGCCTTGCGAGTGCGTGAAATTGCCGGGGCTTACACATTGACGTTAAAACAGCCTCACCAGGACGGAAAGCTCGAAACGCATCAGCCTTTAGATGCCGTTGAATGGGAGCAGCTGAAAGAAGAGCAGCGGTTTCCGAACGGGGATGTTTATCAGCAGCTCTCCTCGCTGAAGATCCCGCTGGCGGAGCTTGCTTACGCCGGAACGTTGACGACAAAGCGGATTGAGCTTGCATACAAAGGCGGTCTGCTCTGCTTTGATGAAAGTCATTTTTTCGATCAGGTCGATTATGAAATTGAATTTGAAGGAATGAGCCTGACCCATGCGGAAGAAACCCTTTCACAGCTTTTACAGCAATACGGGATTTCCGCCAGCCCGGCTGAAAATAAAGTGAGGCGCTTTTTCCGCCGCAAACATCAATTGGCTGACTTTGAACAGCATCCGTAATCCTTAGAAAAGAGGTGTCCATATGAATCTGTCGTTTCTTCAGCAGCTGAATGCCATTCAGTCATTGCCGTTAGGCACATCGTCTGCAAGCCGGCAAACGGAGCCGCTCCCCTCGCTTTTTTCTGCTTTCCTGCAGGAGCAGCTGAACTCGCTCTCCTTCCAGCAAGAAGAGGAAGTGAACAGAAAAGCCGATCTCTTTCTCGATCCCGCCCTGCAGCAGCGCTTCCTGCAATTGCAAAGCTCAGCGTCGGATCGGACAAGCTATCAGCCTGTCACACAGACCGCTGAACTGAACTGGACCACTACATTGCCTGATCGTTCAGCCCGCTTTCAGCCTTTGATTGAGGCAGCTGCCAAAAAATACGATCTTGATCCGAAGCTGATCCATGCTGTCATTCAGCATGAGTCCAATTATAATCCAACGGCCAAGAGTGCTGCCGGAGCAGGCGGGTTAATGCAATTAATGCCTGGAACCGCTCGGTCGCTGCAAGTCCAAAACATTTACGATCCGCAGCAGAACATTGACGGGGGAGCAAACTATTTGCGACAGATGATTGACCGCTACAACGGTGACATCAAGCTTGCCCTCGCTGCTTATAATGCCGGCCCGGGCAATGTCGACCGCTATGGCGGCATCCCGCCATTTAAAGAAACACAGGCCTATGTCCCTAAAGTTTATAATACGTATATGAACGTGTAATAAGGCAGGCGCTTCGGAGACGTGACAAATCTAGCTTTGACCAAGGGCAGGGCAAAAGGTAAAAACGACCTTTTGCCTTGCCCTTCTTTTTGTGTTGCTGTCGTTTTAGCTTATGTCAAAAGGGCTAGTCCTTCGCACGACAACGTTTGATGCTTCCCTCTCCTTATTCCTAAGCTCCAATGAAAACAACGGCTTCTCTCTGAATAAAGATACTATTTGCTCCATCTTCCCTGTGATCGAGACAGCTTGGAATCATGAAATTTGCCGTACGCGGCTGAGGTTGCTACAATATGTACATAGTTACTATTATAGATACTGAATTTTCTTACAGAGTAAGGAGCACTTATATGATGTCTGATCACCATCCCACACCTTATGAGGCTTTAGGCGGAAGCGAACAGCTTTCGGCTTTGGTTGACCGTTTTTATTCTTATGTTGGCAAGCACCCTGACCTGGCCCATCTCTTTCCTGAGGATTTGACTGAAACAGCCCGTAAACAGAAGCAGTTTCTCACCCAATTTCTCGGAGGGCCGGCCTTATATACAGAAGAACATGGCCATCCGATGCTTCGCGCAAGGCATATGCCGTTTGTCATTACCCCTGTACAGGCCGAAGCGTGGCTGGCTTGCATGAAAAAAGCAATGAATGATGTGGGAATTACCGGGCCGATTTACGACTATATACTTGAGCGCCTTACGATGACAGCCCACCACATGGTGAACCACCCCTCATCTTAGAAAGGAGAATGACCATTGAACCAAAAAGATACATCTTCAGCTTGTGATCAGCAGCTTGGCGTTTGTGGTCTCGATCCTACGCAAAAACATGAATGGAAGCGGCCTAAGCCAATTGAACTTTATACGTTTATTGATCCTCTATGTGCAGAGTGCTGGGGCTTTGAACCGACCCTTAAAAAGCTTCAGGTGGAATACGGTGCTTATTTTCGAATTCGCACACTTGTGGCAGGCCGCTTGCTCGCTTGGAATGCGTGCAAGCAATCGGCAACCGGTCTTGCCGCAAAAAAACAGGAGATTGCTTCCATTTGGGAGAAAACCGCCTCGCGTTCCGGTATGTCATGCGATGGCGATGTTTGGATGGAATTGGAATGGAATTCTCCATATTTAACGTCAATCGCCGTGAAAGCCGCCGAGTTACAAGGCCCTCACGCCGGTGCCCGCTTTTTGCGCAAGCTGCGGGAATACCTTTTTCTCGAGAAACAAAATATTACTGAAAAAGAAGTACTGTTGAAATGTGCGGCAGAAACCGGACTCGACTATGATGAATTTGAAAAAGACCTCAGTTCCTCCGCCGCGACAAAAGCGTTGCAATGTGACATCAAAACAACGAACGAAATGGGCGTCGAGGTGGTCCCGACCTTCGTTTTTTTCAACAATAATGTCGAGGATGAAGGAATCAAAGTAACAGGGCATTATGAGTATCACGTCTATGTCCAAATCCTTGAGGAAATGCTCGGCTTCACGCCGACTGCCTCTGCCCCGATCACGATTGAGCAGTTTCTCGAGCGCTACCGTTTTGTCGCCACAGCGGAGGTAGCCACTGTATTTGACTTGTCTGAGGAAGAAGCGGAGCGCCGTTTAAAAGCGCTTGTGCTCCAGCAGAAAGCTGAAGCGGTCCCGGTCAAACACGGCTTATTCTGGCGCATGATCAAAGAACCGAAATAATCGTATGGAGAATAGAAAACAGGAGGCTGGGCGAAAGGTTGTTTTTTTACCTTTCGCCCAGCCTTTTGTCTCAAGCTCGTTTTTGCCGTTAAACAGGCACTTCTATTGTTGAAGACTCGGACATATTGTGTGGTAGAGCCGATTTTGTAGACAGGGAAAGGAGACATATGATGAAATACTTTAGGCTTATTTCCGGACTGTTTCTCATGATCGTCAGCTTTTATTTCTTTCTTTTAGCGCTGATGAATTTAGTCCCTATCATCCTCGCCGGCCCGCTTTTGTTTCTTTCCATCGTCTGGACATTATCTCCGCTCGCTGCCTATAAGCGTTTCAAAGGCTTCCGTCCGTAAAAAAACCCTACAAGCGGCGCGCGGAGCCGCTGCCATTCCTCAAATGCCAAACAGGCTATCCCGGCCTCCGTTTATTCCGTCGCTTCCAGCAGCCGCTCCATCTCCGTCAGCGTTGCTTCAAAGACGGACAATGCCTGTTCAATTGGCTCAGGCTTTGTCATATCGACGCCGGCGTGCTTCAGAATATCGATCGGATATGCCGAGCTACCCGCTTTTAAGAAGTCGAGATAACGCTCAACCGCCGGCTGCCCTTCTTCCAGCACTTTCTTTGATAAAGCAGCAGCGGCGCTATAGCCGGTCGCATATTGAAAGACATAAAAATTGTAGTAAAAATGCGGGATACGCGCCCACTCAAGACCGATTTCCTCATTGATGACGATATCGTCGCCAAAATACTTCACATTCAGGTCATAATACGTTTGCGTCAGTAAATCAGGTGTCAACGCTTCTCCGTTCGCCGCCTTCTCATGGATCACATGCTCAAATTCAGCGAACATCGTCTGGCGAAAGACCGTTCCTCGGAAGCCTTCCAAATAATGATTCAGCAAATAAAGCTTTTCCTGCGGATCTGTTGTCTTTTTAACAAGATAATCATTCAACAGGGCTTCATTCAGTGTTGACGCCACCTCGGCGACGAAAATCGTATAATCGCCGTATAAATATGGCTGATGCTTACGCGTGTAATAGCTATGCAAGCTATGCCCAAATTCATGCGCCAAGGTAAACAAGTTATTCACATTATCCTGCCAATTCATCAAAATATAAGGCATCGTACCGTAGGAACCGGAGGAATAAGCACCGCTTCGTTTCCCGATATTTTCTTCGACATCGACCCAACGGTTGTCAAACCCTTCTTTAACGATCGACACATACTCTTCCCCTAGCGGCTCAACCCCTTTTATGACAAGCTCCTTAGCCTCTTCGTAAGAAAATTCCATTTTCACATCCTTCACAAGCGGCGTATAAAGATCGTACATATGGAGTTCATCAACGCCCAACACACGCTTGCGCAGCCGGACATAACGGTGAAGCAGGTCAAGGCGGTTATGGACGGCCTCGATCAGCTGATCATAGACCACTTCCGGGATGTGATTTTTACTTAACGCCGCCTGGCGCGCTGAATCGTATTTTCTGACATTCGCATAAAATAAATCGCGCTTCACCTGGCCGCTTAACGTGGCAGCGAATGTGTTTTTATATTTGTCATACGTTCCGTACACCGCTTTAAAAGCTTCCTCGCGCACACGACGGTCACTGCTTTCCAAAAAGCGCACGTATCGGCCATGCGTCACCTCGACCTCTTCGCCGTCTTCGTCTGTAATCGTCGGGAATTTCATATCGGCATTGTTCAGCATCCCAAAGACATTGCTTGGATTATTCGTCACTTCAGCAGCCTGGGCTAAAATCGCTTCCTCGTTCTCAGAGAGCACATGAGGACGCTCTTCGTTCAATTCGGCAAACATTTGCTTATAGAGCTGAAGACCTTCGTGATCACTAATAAATTGGTTAATCAATGTTTCTTCAAGCGCCAACAGCTCCGGAACGATAAAAGAGGCAGCCTGGCCGACTTGCGTAGCGAGGCTCGCGGCGCGGTCATGTAACCCCTGATAGAAGGAATTTGTCGTATCCTGGTCATAGCGCATATGGGCATAGGCGTACAATTTCCCGAGCTTCTCCGTTATTTCATTTTGCTTCTCAAGCGCAGCGTACATCGTCTCGGCAGAGTCACCTAATGTCTGCTTAAAAGCGGTTAACTGTGGAAGCTGGCTCTGAATTTCCTTGAAGGCTTGCTCCCACTCCTCATCCGTCGCAAAGATCGCCTCTAAATTCCACGTATTCTCAACTGTCACTTCTTCTCTTTTTTTGACACGCTTTGTCATAAATTGATCGGACCTCCATGTTGGCAAAAATTTAAAAATCAGGACGCCCTCCTTCTTAATCTGAGCAAGACGCCCCTTTTTGTTCTCTGTTATATATTCGCTTTTTTTGAATTGATTCCTTTATTGTCCCCGGAATTCTCCGCTTCATCCTCCAGCTTGAAACACTTCCGCCCATACGCCGCGTCCAGCCGGAAGGCTTCCTCGATTGTCCGTGGTATAACGATGTTCCGCGCTCGTTTAAAGCGTTCCACTCCCGCCTGCTCTAAATAACCAATTTGGCAAAGCCAGGACAGGTAGCCTTTCACTGCCTGAATCCAGCCTGCCTCCTCGTGAATCTGGCGTCTCGAAAAAAGGCCATTCAACATATAAGGCTGAATGCAGCGGCTGACCATTTGCAAGGTGAAGGTGTTACTCAACGGCTGGTGCTCAAGGCATTCGAGCAGGAGAAAGGTTTGCCAATAATAAGGAGGGGCTTCAAAATAATAATAATGCGGTGACGGCCAGCCGGCTTCAACCGGAAAGAGGTTACGCGAGAGAGAATAGCGGTATAAAAGCTGGAGGAAGTATGCTTCCAATCGACTTCGGTAAGAAAAGGGATGCTGATAGCGCCAATGCTTTTTGATTTCAAGCCATTTTTGCTTCACAGTGGGCACTTGTGCCGGCTGTTGGAAAAGATCGGCAGGCTGAGTCGCTTGTAAGGGGGATTGCTGCAATGTGGCGAGTGAACGGGTTGCGGATATGGGAGTGATGTGCTGGAGAAAAACGAACGATTGCTGTTCTGGGCAGTAATAGCTCAGGCTGAGGTTATCAGGGGGATAATGGCGAAATGCATGCCATTCGAAGGCTTGAATCGAGTAAGTGAAAGAACGTTGACGTTTGAGACGGTTACCGCCTAATAACCAGATCGGGCTAATGCCGACTTCATGATAGCCGCGAGAGCGCTTGGCGATTAAAGAAACGGGAATCGGGGAGCATTGGAATTCGATGGCATACAGCCGTTGCTGATAGCGGACGAGTAAATCGGGGCGCTGATGAATGAGCGGGAGATATACTTCCAGCCCTACATCGAGAGAATGGCCTTTCAGCCAGTAATAGAGCTGCTTTTTTCCTTCCAGATGATAGGGTGTCTCCGCCTCGAGCATCGCTTTGCACACCGACTTTGTGCGATGGGCGAAGTGCCACTGTCGTTTGCCGCCAAGCTTTAACAGGAGCGGCTCTTTGCACGAGCGGCAATAAAAGTCTTGTTCACGCCGGAGCTTCTTCAGTTCAGCCAGCTGCCAGCCTTCCAGGAGAGAAATCGTTGTACCATCCTGAAATTCTGCTGTAAACATTATGTCACCACCTTTATCGAACTGTAGCTGACTACTTCGAGCCGTTTTGCCAAAATCCTGCAAAAAAATTTTTATTCTCCATGAAAGTGAAGGTCTTTCATGGAGAACGTAACGAGCGAAGCCGGGGCCTTCCCTGCATCTTCCTGCAAATGTTCAAGTGACATTACAACAATGGTGACAACAAGCGCGATGTTGATTCGATCAAGCGATAAAAAATAGAACGATTGCGGAAAAGTTCAAAGCTGAGCTGGTTTGAGTGCTCAAGGTCATAGACAAAATCACTAACGAGCTTTGTGACGCTTTTCGTCCGGTAAAGATACGCGTTCACTTCAAAATTCAAATGAAAGCTGCGCATATCCATATTGGATGTGCCGATCGATGCCAGCTCATGGTCAACGATGATCAGCTTGCTATGCATAAAGCCGCGGTTATACTCATAAATTTTCACTCCTGCTTCCAGCAGCTCAGGGAAATAAGAGCGTGAAGCGTGAAAGACAATCCGTTTATCCGGCCGGTTGGGGACAAGGATACGGACATCTATTCCGGAAAGGGCGGCAATTTTTAACGCGCTCAATATGTCATCATCGGGAATAAAGTACGGGCTGGCGATCCAGACGTTTTTCTTAGCCGATGTAATCATCGAAAAGAAAAGCTTCTTATTGACTTCCCATCTCGTATCAGGCCCGCTGGCGATCATCTGCACGCCTCCATCGGCTTTCATCGACGTTAAAATAGGTGACAAATACGTCGGGTTGAGAATTTTTTTACCAGTTTGATAATACCAATCCTGCAAAAAAATCAACTGCAACGTTCGCACTGCTTCTCCCCTGACATAGAGATGCGTGTCACGCCAATAACCGAAGTATTTGTGCTTCCCTAAATATTCATCGCCGATATTAAGGCCGCCGACAAATCCGACAATGCCGTCAATCACAATGATTTTACGATGATTGCGGTAGTTCAATTTATGATTTAAAAACGGCAGCCTCACTTTCGCAAAAGCGGCTACCTCGACACCGGCAGCCTTCAGCTCCTCTATATAGGCTTTCGACAATCGCCAGCTCCCGACAGCATCATATAAAAAGCGGACTTCAATGCCGGCTTTCGCTTTCTCAATTAGCACCTGCTTTATTTCCTGGCCGATGCCATCATCCCGGACAATATAATATTCCAGGTGAATATGATGGTCAGCCATTCTCAGCGCCTGTAAAATATTGGCGAACGTTTCTTTCCCGTCAGTCAGCACCTTCGTTTCACTCGCAAACGAAATCGGATTGTGCCCAAGGCGATGGGCGAGCCGGAACAGCAGCTGCTGATGGTCTCCCATTTTCCGCAGCTGGTCTTCATTTAACTGCTTCGTTCCTTCAATTTGGCGAAACGCTTCTTCATCCTCAATCGCCTTCATCGAAAAGGAGCGCTGTTTCCGGTGATTCTGCCCAAACAGCAAATAAAAAAAGAACCCGAATAACGGGAACGCTGCCAACACGACGAGCCACGTTACTGTTTTCGTCGGATGTCTGTTTTCAAAGAAAATCACGACCGCGATAAACGCGACCGAAAGCGTAAAAGCAATACTAATCGTCCCGACAATCCATCCCTGTAAGAAAAAACGCGACATATACAAGAAAGCCAGAACAAGCGCTAAAAAAGCCAAAATATTGAATCGATTCTTCATATAAAGTCTCCTGGCTGAATACTTGGCTTATTCATCCGGAAAAAGCGGACAAAGGCTTTTCCCCCGAATCAACCTGCAACATTTTATCCAATCTGTAAAAAAAGCGAGCTGATTGCCTAAGTAATCAACTCGCTCTACCTGAATTACTGAGAAAAAGAAGTTCGAATCACCGGAAGTGCATTGGCCTTCACAATCTCTTTACCGTATTCCATTATTCTGTAAATCGAAATGTCTGATTCGAAACCATATTCCAGTATTTGACTAAGCATGTCATCCTGCTGATCTTCGTTATATGTTTCATCGTCGAAAATAACGTGAAGATAATAAGTACCTTCAAAATGATAAAGCTCGTTGTGCAAGTCGTTTATATGGAAATTATGACTTAAGGAAATCACATCTTCAAAATCGTTAAAGCCGATGACGATTTCTAGTGGTTCGCCAGTCTTGTCTACCTTGCCTTCAGCATTGCCAGACATCAGGTCAACCAGATCCTGTTCATCATGATCCTTATCATGCGTCACCGGAATTTCCAGCTTGACATTTCCGCCGGAAACTTGACCTCTCGTCACGACAATTTCAAGCCCTTTATCTAAGGCGTGAACTTGAATCCACAACGGACCGTCCAATTCAAATTCATCATTATCGCTGGCCTCGTTCATCATTTCGAAGAAGAGCTCTTCTCCACGCTCACGATTGTACCAGATTTCATCTCTGTCAAATCCTCTGTCTTCAATATCTTTATACGTGATAAAAAATTTAATGGTCGTATCATTGACGCGTTCAATATCCATGTTCGCTCTCCCTCCTACTCGAGTCATTGGTTAATGGATTCATCCAGCAAACACCTTTCTTACGTTATACCCGTAAACCTTTCGATCAATCAACCTTGAATGAGCAGAGAACGTATGGGCTGGCTGGTCAGCAAATGGATGATCTGCTTTCTTCTATTTTATGATAAATCCTTTGAAAATGGAAATCTAAAAGCTGCATTTTTCTCCGATTTTTCAGAAAAAAATACCCTTCAAGTCTGCAAAACCCCGCCATGACAGGATTTCCTCCATTCCATTTTCATTAAAAAACTTCTCCTTTTCTCATCATAAAATCACTGCCTTAACCATATGGTGATTCTATAGACGAATAAGACAAGCCTTTCTTAATTTTTTATTGTCACTGATACATATATGAATTGTCAATGATTTTTATGAAAAAATAAAATGTTTTTACTAAAGGATGGATGATCGAACGTGGATACGGACTTTCTTATTTCACTCTTTACCATCATTGGGGTCGATATCATTCTCGGGGGAGACAACGCAATCGTCGTTGCGCTTGCCTGCAGGAATTTACCGGCCTCAATACGTCATAAAGCCATTTTACTCGGCCTCGGTTTAGCTCTTATCATTCGCATGGGACTGACGATCATCGCCGTACACTTACTGGAAATCCCCTTTTTACTCGCAACCGGCGGCGCCTTGTTAATTTACATTGCTTACAGTCTGTTGACCGAAACAGAAAACGGGCGCGATATAAACGGCGGTACTAGCTTATGGAGTGCGATCAAGGCCATCATCATTGCCGATTTTGTCATGGGCTTTGACAATGTGATCGCCGTCGCCGGAGCCGCTCATGGAAATCCGTTGCTCGTCATGATCGGTCTGCTTTTCTCGGTCCCTGTCATCATTTGGGGCAGCAAGTTAATCCTGAATCTCTTTGATCGCTTTCCGATCATTATATATCTCGGAGCCGGAATCCTTGCCTATACGGCTTCAAGAATGATCACGCACGAGGAAATGCTTGCCCCTCTCTTTCAGCAATTCGACTTTTTTGCCCTTGGTCTGCAAATCATAATGATCGCCGGGGTGATTTTGCTCGGTGCTTATAAAAAAGCACTGTCTCAGAAGAACTAATTTTGAGAATACGAAGTCATTTGTCTAAAGCTGGCAGCGGCTTCGTTCAGCACAAAGCGAGCAGGAAAGAAATCCACTTTCCTGCTCGCTTTAAAATCATTGTGCAGACTCCACTCGCTGCTTCTGTGAGCTTGAGACAAAACTAGCTTTGGACCTACTGGCAATGGCTTCACACGCCACAGCCTCTGTTTCAGTTAACCAGACGCTGTGCTTCCTGAAGGTGGAATGTTCTCACCTTGCGCGGAAGGAAGCGGCGAATTTCCGCGTCGTTATAGCCAACCTGCAGACGCTTCTCGTCAAAAATAATTGGACGGCGTAGAAGGCCTGGGTTGTCACTGATGATTTGGAATAATGTTTGCAAGGAAAGAGACTCAAGCTCAACATCAAGCTCTTGAAACACTTTTGAGCGTGTTGAAATAATTTCATCTGTTCCATCCTCGGTCATTCTGACAACCTCTTTTACTTCCTCCACTGTTAATGGTGCAGCAAAAATATTACGTTCCTCAAACGGGATATTATGTTCTTCTAACCAAGCCTTTGCTTTCCGGCATGATGTACAACTAGGTGATGTTAATAAAGTGACCATGTACGGACCTCTCCTTCCAGGTTATGAGATCTATGTCGAGCTTGAATGCCATTTTACATGTCGATACTCTAATTATACAACTCTGTCTAACTTTTGTATAGAAGAAGTTAAACTTTTCTTCTAAATAGAGATAATGAAAAATACCCTTGCAATGTTCTTCCTAAACCTATTATACAAAAAAACTTTCTAAACATATATGTTTATTTAGTTAAAAAACAATTTTTTTCTCGATCAGCTCATAGTTGTCACATGATTGTCACACTTTATAACGAAAGATTCCTTATCGTTTCTTTAAAATATAGTACGTTTTGATAAGCTAAGATTTATACATTATTTACGGGGGTGAAGCGCATGAAAAAATGGGTAGCATCCTTATCCATTCTTCTGCTCCTGGCAGGTTGTGCGACGGAGGATATTACAAATGAGCAGACAGAGCGGCAGCAGCTTCTCGTTGAACTTGCCCCTGTTCAAATCAGCTCTATTGGGGAAACACTTGAATTATCAGGACAGCTCCTTCCTACTAAACAGGTCCCATTAGTGACGGCAATGCCGCTAAAAGTAACGGACGTACATACACAAATTGGACAAGCCGTAGAAGCGGGAGACCTGCTTATTTCCTTGGATGACGGGGAAGCGCGGCGCCAGGTTAACCAGGCCAATCAAGTACTTGATGAGCTGAAGCAGGCGTTGCATCAGGCTGAGCAGATCAATCAGTCTGTTGAACAAAACATCTCGGCGGCGGCTGATCTCGAAACTGAATTGCTCGCCTCAATTGAACGAGCTCAAGAGCTTCTACAAGCTTTGGACGAAGCGGAAGGTGCCGCTGATCAGCAGGCGCTGACCGATCTGCTTCAAGCAAGTCTCGATGTCTCCCTAAAGCAGGCGGCACTGACTCAGGCAGCTGGTGCCGGAAGTCTTTCTGCTCCGCTGAACACGGCAGAGCTGTCGATGCAAATCAATCAGGCAGAGGAAGCCGTTCGTCAGGCGGAAAGCGCTCTGGCTGAGACTCGCATTACAGCTCCGATTGCCGGTACGATCGCTCAGCTTGATGTTACGGCGGGGCAAACGGCTATTCCGAATCAGCCGCTGGCCATTGTCAGCGACTTGAGTAAAATGGATGCCGCTTTTGCCGTGAACAGCTTTCAAGTTGCCAGACTCGCTGCGGGGATGCCGCTCTCGCTCAGCATTGCCGGCTGGAACGAAACGATCGAGACAGAGCTGACTGCTGTGTCGCCGGTCATTGATCCGCAGACAAACGCCTTTATGGCCCATGCGACAGTTCCAAATGAATCTCAGCAGCTAAAAGGCGGCATGAGAGTGACGGCGACGGTTGAGCTCGGCACCGTGCAGGAGGCGGTCGTTATTCCTGCTGACGCCGTTCTTTATCAGGATGGAGAGCCATATACGTTTGTCGCCGAGGAAAATCGCGTGCGCAGGCAGGAGCTTGAGCTTGGCACGCGAGACGGCGCAAGCATCCAAGTGATAGACGGAGTGAACGAGGGTGACGAAGTGGTCACAGTCGGGAAAGAGCGGCTTACAGATGGAGCCGCGATTACAGTAAGAAGCGAGTGAAAACATGAATCTAGCTAAATTATCAGTATTACGCCCTGTCGCGATGGCGATGTTTATTATTTTTCTGATTATACTCGGAAGTGTATCTCTGCGTCATTTACCAGTCGATCTCTTTCCGGAGCTGACATTTCCCGTCGTGGCGGTAACGGCCTCCTACGACGGAGCCGGCCCTGAAGAAGTGGAAGAGCTGATTACGCAGCCGATCGAAGAGCTGATGGCGAGCATTCCGAATGTCGAGTCGGTTTCCTCGACTTCCCGGACAGGCGGTGCCTTGATCCTCGTCGCCTTTGATTGGGGCACGGATATGGATTTCGCCGCTTTGACGATGCGGGAACGAATCGACCAGGTGCGAGAGATGCTGCCAAGCGAAGTAGACGCTCCGCAAGTGATGCGGTTTGATCCGAGCATGCTGCCGATCGTCCAGCTCGCTATTACGGAACCAGGCGGAGATACGGCTGAAGCCAGGCAGTTAATTGAAAATGAAATCAAGCCGCGGCTCGATGCGATTGACGGTGTTGCTTCCATACAGGTTGAAGGTGGAAGTGAGCAGGAAATCCGGATTGACATTCAGCCTGACGTGCTTGCGCAATACGGCATAACATTACAAGACCTTCAACAGCTTATTGCCAGTGAAAATATCAATTTTCCGGCAGGTGAAGTGCACGACCAAAATCAATCTTTTCCGATTCGAGTCAGCAGTGAATTCACCTCGGTCTATGATTTAGAGCAGCTTCCCATACCGACCAATGCCGGGGTTGTACTGCTCGGTGATTTATTCGCCATCAGCGAAGCCACGGCGCCTCTCTCTCAGGAGAGCTATTTGAACGGCGAGCCGGCGGTCGGTCTTTCTATTTTGAAAGCGTCCGGTACGAATACCGTTCAGATCACGAGAGCGCTCAACGATGAACTCGATGACCTGAAGCAGCAGCTGCCCGAAGGAATCGAGATTCAAACAATCTTTGATCAAAGCCGCTTTATCGAGCAATCAATCAATGCTGTCTTTTGGAATATTCTCCTAGGGGGCGGACTGGCGGCCCTTGTTCTGTACCTTTTTTTACGGAACATCCGCAGCACCTTGATTATTGCCTTATCGATTCCGATCTCGATTATGACGACGTTTTTATTTATGTATTTCTCGGGTGAAACATTAAATGTGCTCACCCTTGGCGGACTGGCGCTCGGCGTCGGAATGATGGTTGATAACGCAATCGTGATTCTCGAGAATATTTACCGCAAACGCCAGGAAGGAGAAAGCTTGCGCGAGGCGGCGATTCACGGCACGGGGGAAATCGGCGGCGCGATAGTCGCTTCAACGCTGACGACCGTCGTTGTTTTTCTGCCAATTGTCTTCGTAGACGGACTCGCGGCCCAGCTTTTTAAACCATTGGCGCTCACTGTCGCCTTTGCCTTACTTGCTTCCTTGATCACCGCGCTGATCATTGTGCCGCTGTTGTCGTCGACGTTTTTAAGAACGACCGACGAGACATCCGTCTTTCAGGTCGGCTTTGAGAAAACAAAGGCCGTCTACAAAAGGCTGCTGGAATTCAGCCTGCAGCGGCCGAAACGGATTATAGCGGTTACCGCCGCACTCCTAGCCGGCTCACTAAGCTGTATTCCACTGTTAGGTACTGAATTTCTTCCGGCCCAGGATCAGAGCTTTATTAGCATCGACGTCCGCTTACCGCCAGGGAGCGCCCTGTCTGCGACTTATCAAGTGACGGAAGAAATCAATGAAAAGCTCGCTGCTTTTACAGAAGTTGAACTGGCCTACGTGACCGTCGGCGGAACGGACAATTTTTCTCTCGGTGCCGGCTCACAGACAAACAGAGCGAGCTACAGTTTACTCTTAAGCGACACCGATAGGCGGACTACATCCGACTTGGAGATTGCCGACTCCATTCGCAGTTCCCTCGCCGCTGTCCCAAATGCGGATATTCGCGTCTCGGCGAGTGATAGCGGGTTTACCGATGATCCGATTTCAATCACCGTAAAAGGCCAGGATCTTCAGACATTGGAACAGCTTTCTGAGGCGATTGTAGCGACTGTTTCAACAATTGAAGGCGTGCGCGAGCCGACGACGAACTATGCAGACGGCAATCCGGAGGTGACCGTGGCAATCAACCGGCAGGCCGCTTCCTCCTACGGTATCACTAGCGCGCAAATTGCTTCGACGATCAGCGACGCGACGCGCGGATTAGTGGCGACACGGATTGCGAGACACGGCGAAGAGCTAAATGTCCGACTCCAGGTCGACGATGCTTATACCGCCTCGCTCGAACAGCTTGAACAGCTGTTGCTGTCAACGCCGGGCGGAGAGCGGATCCCGCTTTCTTCTGTTGCAGCAGTCGAACGTGGCGAAGGACCGAGCACGATTAGGCGATCGGACCGGATGCGTGAAGTGACGGTCACCGCGTCAATTTTAAATCGCGATCTCGGCAGCGTTATTAATGAGATTGAAGAGGCGCTGATTGAAGAGGTTCGCCCTTTGCTGCCAAACGGGTACCGGATAAGCTTCGGCGGACAAAATGAACAGATGAACGATGCCTTCACGAAGCTAAGCGGAGCCATCGCGCTCGCCATTGTCCTCGTCTACATGGTCATGGCCGGGCGGTTTGAATCCTTCTTCTATCCGTTTATCATTATGTTTTCCGTGCCGGTTACAGCGATCGGCGTCATTTTCGGGCTGTTGCTCACCAATCAGCCGATCGGGGTCGGATCGCTTGTCGGAATCTTGATATTAACCGGGATTGTCGTCAACAATGCGATCGTTCTCGTCGACTATATAAATACATTGAAAAAGAATGGGTATAGCTCATACGATGCGATTATTCAAGCAGGACCGATTCGCCTGCGCCCGATTTTAATGACGGCGCTGACGACGATTCTCGGGCTTATTCCGCTTACGTTAGGCTTTGGCGAAGGGACGGAAATCCAGCAGCCAATGGCGATCGTGATCGTCTGCGGACTTGCTGTCTCGACCTTTATCACCCTGCTGTTGATTCCGGTTATTTATTATCTGACCGATCAGCGCAAGGAAAAGCGACGGCCACACGCGGAGACATTACATTGAGGCTGCCTGCAAATGGACTTCTTTCAGGCAGACGGGTAAAGAATGGAGCCGCTACCCTTCCCCGCCTCACGCTTACACATTCTGGATTTCTAACGAAAAAAGAACGTCTGAATAGGGACTAAGCCTTGTTCAGACGTTTTTTTATGCAGAATAGCGATTCGGTATCGGCTGCTGCTTTGTTTTTTCTTTCCAATTTTTCAGATTCTTTTTCAAAAAATCCTTCACAAGCTCACGTTTTTTCTTGCGGTTTTTCGTAATTCGTTTCATTCAAATCACCCACCTGTTTTGTTATGGTGAACGATTCAGCGCCTACACGGTCGGTTGATCGCTTGCTTCGGCTGCTTCTGCATTATAAGTGACAACCTGATCAACATCCTCATAGGATTCGCCGTAAAGCTGCTTATCCTTATACGTATGAATCGCCTCATACGTATGCTTGACCTTTTCGTAGATGCTTTGCTCAGACTCGTCCTGAGGTGACCAGTACAAAATTTCAAGCTCATTGACCTCATTTGTCGCAAGAGAGCGTCTACGATAACCAACAGACTGTGCATGCGTGAACCCTTCGCGATTGTAAAAACGTTGACGCTTTTTCGTGTCACTGTCTTCATAATCAACTGGTTCTACTTCAAGGATAATCGGCTTTTGCTTTTCTTTCAAGCGATTTAACAGCTTCTTTCCCAGCCCTTGGCCTCTTGCCTCCTTTGAGACAAATAAATAATCCACAAAAATAAAATCATCTGTTTCTACATACATCATAACATGATGTGGTCCTTCATCCTTATGGTAAATATCAGCTTTTTCTTTTAAAAGAAGCTCCATATGTTCTTTTGATTTCATCTCTTCAATCGGAAAGTACTTGCTTAGCTTTTCGTACCAATTCATCAACTCAGCTCCCGTTAGTTATCTTCATTAATAGTATATTCCATTCTTGCTAATCGTTAAACGCGATCAAATCAGCATTTACTGGAAAAAGCACGGTTCTGCTTTCATAAGGAAAACTAAGGTGGAGCATCCATAGAATAAACCCCGATTCTTCCGCTTTGCTCCGTTTCAGAAAAAGGCCTTGTCCCGAGCTGCATTCGGGACGAGGCCATCTACTGTTTATAGTCTACGCCCGCTGTATAGCGGTTTGTCGCGTTCCAGAGTAAAAACTCGTTAATGCCTTGCTCATTTAAAGCACGGATTTGATCTTCGACCTCTTCTTTTCCATAAGGCTGATAGTTACCTGATCCAAGCCAGCTTGCTGTAAAGTCCTGAATCCACGGGCGTGAAACAGGAGGATTGTCAAGCTGGGCGAGGATGCCATTTTCCACTTTCGCATATTCACGCGTCAGCTCATATGGAAATAAATCAGGCTTGTCAATGCCAAAATAAGGCGTCCAATGGCTTGGATAAATCATCGATGAGATGACATCTACTTCGTTTGCGATCTTGGAAAAATTTTGTCCAATGCCGGGCGCTTCCGTAATGGTGGCCGAGTAACCGAAAATATCGACCGATACATCAACATCATACTTTTCCAGCCGCTCTTTCGCATAGGAAACAAAATCGGTCACAGCCGCGACTCTGCTCTGCACATGATCGCCGTCACCGCCTTCATACTCTCCCACACTGTATTGCAGGACGTCATCCCGTCTTTCGAACCCTTCCGGAAAGCGGACATAATCAAATTGAATTTCCTGAAATCCAAGCTTCACCGCCTCTTCCGCGATCGCAATGTTATAATCCCATACTTCCTTTAAGAAAGGATTGACAAATGCTTCACCTCGTCCATTTTTCCATATCTTTCCGCCATCAAGAAAGGAGAGCTCCGGCTGTTGCTCAGCAAGTACCGAATCTTTAAAGACGACAATCCGGGCAATTGGGTATACCTCGTTCTCTTCAAGCGTCTTCATTAATTGTTCAGGGTCATGAATGTAGTTTTTCGAAATAGGATAAAAAGGGGAATCCTCTTCAGGCCGGTATGTTAAATGCCCATGATCCTCTTTAATATCAATGACCATCGCATTCAAATCTGTCGTATTGATCAGCTCAAGCAAATTCGAAAAGCGCTCTCCACCAGCCGAATTCCCGGTGACATAAATCCCCCGAACCCCGTCCTCCGGATAAGCAAACTGATAGCCTGAATCATATAAGAAGCGAGCGACATCATTTGGCAGTTCGAGTGCCGTTTTGGCTACTGCTTTATGCTGGTGCTCCTTCCCGGTTGCGATGCTTGTCCCCGTTTCTGCTGCAAAAGCCGTTCCTGCGCCCACTAAACTAAAGACACATATCAGCATGAGCATCTTCATCCATGGCTTCCCCATTTTCCATTCACGATCCTTTCTACGTAGCTTGCTCTCCAGATCATCTATGTATTAATCTTCATCCTTGGCATCCCAGTCTTCCGGAAGCGGCTCTTCCATTTCAGCTGCCAGCTGCTTGCGCTTTACATCAAGCTGTTCCTTATGCCACATGAATTGATCACGATTGATCAGCTGCTGCTTTCCATCATGAAAAGCCTTTATATGACCAAGCTGTATTTGCTGCTGAAGATAAGCCTCCGGCAACTCTAAATATTCTGCTAACTCTGCAACGGTAACGTACATCTTCCGTTCCTCCCTTCAAATTATACCGTCAGTCGACAAAGCTTGTCATCCTTCTACCCGAAAAAAGCCGTTTTAAAAACAAAAAGACAGCGTGCGGTCTCTCACCAGCTCGCTGTCTTCTCAGATCAAATCGGCAGTACATAGAGCAAGATCATAAAGAAATGCAAAACACTGCCGGCCAATACAAATGTATGCCATACAGCATGGTGAAACCTGAATCCGCGCCACACATAAAAGATCGTGCCAAATGTATAACAAAGTCCTCCAGCTACAAGCAAAACAACTCCCGCAAAAGGCATGTTCTCAATCAGAGGATTAATCGCAAATATCGCGAGCCAGCCCATTCCGATATAAAACAACGTCGACAGAAACAGGAAGCGCTTGACAAAGAAGATTTTAAACACAATCCCCGCCGTCGCCAGCCCCCATACAATCCCGAACAACGTCCAGCCAAGCGTACCTTGAACGACGATAAAAAGCAGAGGTGTGTAGCTCCCAGCAATAAACAAATAAATCGAAGCATGATCAAAAATTTCAAACATGTTCTTCAATCTGCCGGCAGGCAAGCTGTGCAGCATCGTTGAAGAAAAATATAGCATCAGCATCGTAACTCCGTAAATCGTAAAGCTGATAATATGAAGCGCCGTGCCGTGAACAGACGAAAACACAATCAGCAGCACAAGAGCTGCTAAGCTTAACAGGACACCAATTCCGTGGGTAATGGCATTTGCCAGTTCTTCTTCTTTTGAAAACGTATGAGTAGTCGCCATCTTTTCCCTCTTTTCCTCTTCCTTTTTATAGTATACCAAATAAATGGAGATCAATCGCGGTTTTTACATGATTTTCTGCATGATGGTTGCATTGACTGACATGCGTTAATATAATAAGTAAAACCGCGCAACAGCTTTACTTAAAATGCGTGAAGCCCCGGCGCCTGTCTCGAATCAGCCGGGAATTTTTCAACTTTACTGACCTTATATAGAAGGAGGAAGGCACGGTGAGATATGTTACTCTTGTCCAATTATTTGACCATCCGATTACGCAAAAATTTGTAAAACGTTCCGGCATGGCTCATGCTGTTGCTTGTGCTTACCATGCTTTTCGCTTGGCGAAAGTGCACCATGTTGATCCCGATATGGCAACAAAAGCGGCCTTTCTTCATGATATCGGCCACTACACATGGTATCGGGACGGCCAATGGGATTATCAATTATATAAGGAATATGATATTCATGCGATCAAAGGGGCGGAACGGGCGCATAAACTGCTGATCCGCCTCGGAGAACATCCGCGCATTGCAAAAGAAATTGCCCTGGCAATTCTGCTTCATACCGATTCCTACTTGCCTGAGGGAGAGCTTGAGCTGAAGCCGCTTCAATATGTAGTCGCACTTGCCGACGAAGCGGACGAGGAGCCGGGAGGAGAGCATCATTACCGCACGATTTCAGACGAACGGGCCCGCCACCTTCTCGGCGAACTAGATAAAAAAGTAGAAGGTGACATATAAGCGGCGTGGAACGGAAAAAGCCGCCGCTCTCCCCCGAATGCAGCTGAACCTGAAAGGATTCCCCACGCTTATCTGCTTCCTGCCAAATGACAATTGCGGTTTTCTATTGACGAATACCAGAGCTTCATGCTACATTTAGTCCAACACAACTGGATACCCGAAAAGGGGAGTAGCGACCAACTGGTCAATGAGTCGTCATGACAGTGGAATTCCACTCGGTTCATTGAGCTTTCTGGCATGATCTTTTCATGTTCATAAAGTACGCAAGACCTTTTTATGAGAGCAGCGATTTACGGGCAGACTCTCATAAAAGGGTCTTTTTTTGTGGTGTTTAAAGAAAAAGGAGGCAGCTTCAATGGTTTTTGTCTGGTTTATTTTAGCGGCGGTTGTGACGGTGATCGCTGCTGTGAAACTTTCTACTTACGCCGATACAATCGGGGAAAAGACGTCCCTCGGCGGGATGCTTGTCGGCACGATTCTTCTCGCTGGCGCCACCTCTCTTCCTGAAGTAACAACGAGCGTATCGGCGATTATTCTCGACAGTCCCGATATTGCTGTCGGAAATGTTTTTGGAAGCAATATGTTTAATTTATTAATTTTAGCCAGCTTTGATTTATATTACCGCAAACAGCAAATCTTCGCTTCCGCGGACCGGTCTCATTTTTATACGGCAAGTTTAGGCCTTTTGTTGGCGATTGCGGCCCTTTTGGCATTGACGCTTCGCCTGCCCTATGACTTTCTCGGCATCGGGCTTGATACATGGGTGCTAATGATGATTTACGGAGCAGGGCTCTGGCTGATCTCTTATTTATCGAAAAAGCAGCAGGCCGCGCCCCAGCAAATCGAGGAGGAAAAGGAATCGCCCTACAATCTGTCGGCCATTCCTTTAAAGCGGGCGATCATCGGCTTTATTATCGCCGCACTTGTCATCATGGGTGCCGGCACCCTTCTTACTATCAGCGGGGATCAGATTGCTGTCATTACCGGGCTTGGAGCAAGCTTTGTCGGCAGCTTCCTAATTGCCGCAACGACTTCCCTTCCCGAAGCCGTGTCCGTTCTTGTCGCGCTGCAATTGCGCAACCATAACCTGGCGATTGGTTCGATTTTAGGAAGCAATTTGTTTAATATCTTGATCCTTGGTGCTTCAGATGTGTTTTACCGGAAAGGGACGATTATTAGCGCCGCTTCCGATGTCCATCAGATTACCGCAGCGGCAGTCGGAATCCTTTCCATTGTCGTTCTATATTCACTCGTTCGTAAGCCAAGAGAGTCAGCCTTCCGCTACGCTCTCCCTTCCTTAATCTTAATTGTTCTCTACTTCGTCTCCTCCTATCTGATTTTTATTCAATAGGACGAGAGCTTTAAGCAAAACTCATGACGGTTCCACTCATTGTTTAGGGCTGGGAAAAGGGTAAAACAACCTTTTTTCCCAGCCCTCTCTTTACTCGCGCAGCAAAATCAGATCTTCCATCATCTCATAGGTCATCCCGCCGTTAATCCGTTGGGTGATGATGCCATGCTCATCAATGACAATCGTCGTCGGGATGCCGATGATTTGATAAGCTTTCAGCACGTCTCCTTCTTCGTCAAGCAGCGGATCAAAATAGGCGCGGAAATGCTGGAGAAATGGTTTGATTTGTGACTTGTCCGTTTCCTGACTTGTCATGTTGACCGCCAAAAAAGCGACATTCTTTTCCTTCAGCCTTTTTTCCATCTCGACGATAATCGGCATTTCTTCCTGGCATGGATGACACCATGTCGCAAAGAAGTTGAGCACGACCGGCTGGCCGCGATAATCGTCGAGCGCGACCTGCTTCCCTGTTAAAGTCGGCAATTCAAAGGAAAGCGCTTCTTGTCCAATTTGCGCCCCTGTTGTCACCTGGGCGGCCACTGCTTCCTCCACCTGCTGAAAGACCGTTGTTGATTGACTATACATAAAGCCGACTCCGCACAGTATGAGAATTAGAATGCTCCGATAAAAGGTTTGCCGTTTTTTATTGTTCATCCCATTCGCCTCTTCCCAGTAAAAATTGCTATAATGTAACCTATGTCCATCATGTCATAATCATGCAAAAGGAGGAGAAAAATCAATGACCAAACTACAGCTGGCTCAAGCCGTTGCCGTTATCGCCCTCGTTATTTTCGTCGTCATTTCCTATCAGCAGGATAACCGCAATGATTTGATCTTCTTTCCATTAGTCGGCCTCAACCTGATCCTTTGGATAATGCGCCTGCGTGAACGACGTCAGCAGCGTGATGCTGACCAAGCGTAATCGCATTAACAATTTCCTTAGCAGCGTACGGCTTTTTCCGTTTCTGTGCCGATTGGATCATTCTCTCTTTCACCCGCTGATTGGTTAAAATAAGGGCAGTCTGTTCAGAGATCTGGCGGCGCGTAAACGCTCTAAGCGCCAACCCCCACTCAACCACAATATTCGCATTCTGCTCTTCATGCCCCGGAATCGGCTCGTAAAGAACAAGTGGAGTTTCACAAGCAAGCGCCTCGCTGAGTGTCAGCCCGCCTGCTTTCGTGATCATAACGTCACTGATTGCCATATACGAAACAAAATGAGCCGTATACGGAATAATGCGTACCTCATGTTTAGAGGCAGCGGGGTTGATTTTCCGCGCCGCCTGCTCGTTGCGGCCAGTCATACACAATATGGTCAGCTGCTTATCGATACATTCCAGTTCTTCCAGAATGGTTTCGTAGCTAGAAATGCCGAAGCCCCCTCCCGCCACGAGAACCGTCGCGCGATCAGGAGGAACATTCTGCTTTTCCCGAAACAGAGCTGCCTCCATCGCAGTCGGCGGCTCTGTCGGAAATGGAATTCCACTAACTTGAAACAACGCGGGCGACAGACCGTTCTGAATCGCAAATCGCGGAGCCTGTTCATCGATCGTGAAATAACGGTTCACCTGTTTATGTAGATAGGCGCGGTGCAGTTGAAAATCAGTCACCACACTGTATAAGGGAATGCTGCAATTCTGCTTTTCCTTCGCCAATGCCAGCAGCAGCGTTGCCAGCGGATGTGTTGATATAATAAAGGAAGGATTATCCCTGGCGATGAAACGCTCGACCTGTTTTGTAAAAAGACGGATCATTTTCTCATAGGAAACAAGCCATTTTGGCGACTGAAAATTTTCCGAAAAAAGCTTCCCCCATACTTCTGGACGATAGCGCAGCAGCCACGTATAAGACATACGGACACTGTGGTGGAGTAATGGATGAAGCCAATGCAGCGTATCAATCACCCTTACACGCGGAAAGCCCCGTGCTTCAAGTTCCTTCCGCAATGCAAGCGCCGCCTGATCATGCCCTTTCCCAATCGAAGCGGTAAACACAACTGGAGCTCCTGACATCGATAGCACCTCTTTCTGTAATATGCGCCTTACTTATAAAGTATGGAAAAGAAATGCGTAATTATTCAACCGTCCTTTTGTTATGTTTCCGTAAAGGATTGGTGAAAGGACAGACATTATATGATAAAGTAGAAATCATGCAATGGTGAAAGGATGAACAAGAATGAAAACCGTTTTCTCTGGAATTCAACCGAGTGGTACATTAACGCTTGGGAATTATCTTGGCGCAATGAAGCATTTTGTCGAGATGCAGGATGACTATCACTGTTACTTTTGTATTGTCGACCAGCACGCGATTACAGTACCGCAGGATCGCTTGAAGCTGCGCGAAAACATTCGCAGTTTAGCCGCGCTTTACCTGGCAGCAGGAATTGACCCCGACAAATCAACGCTCTTTATTCAGTCGGAAGTACCTGCCCATGCCCAGCTCGGCTGGATTATGCAATGTGTCTCCTACATAGGTGAGCTGGAACGAATGACGCAATTTAAAGATAAATCAGCCGGCAAGGAAGCCGTTTCTGCCGCGCTCCTGACCTATCCGCCATTGATGGCCGCCGATATTCTGCTTTATGACACGGATATTGTCCCAGTTGGCGAGGATCAAAAGCAGCATCTGGAGCTGACGCGCGACCTGGCCGAGCGTTTCAATAAGAAATATAATGATATCTTTACGGTTCCTGAAGTGAAAATTCCAAAAGTCGGCGCCCGGATTATGTCGCTGACAGAACCGGAAAAGAAAATGAGCAAATCAAGCCCGAATCCGAAGAGCTTTATCTCCATGCTCGATGACGAAGCGACGATCACGAAGAAAATCAAAAGCGCCGTCACCGATACGGAAGGCGGCATCTACGTTGACAAAGAAAACAAACCGGCCGTCACGAATCTGATTTCAATTTATTCCCTTTGCTCAGGACTTACCGTTGAGGAGATTGTCGAGCGTTATCGCGATAAAGGATATGGAGACTTTAAAACGGATTTGGCTGAAGTCGTTGTCGAAGCGCTGCGGCCGATCCAGCAGCGTTATTACGAATTGATTCAATCGGAAGAGCTCGATACGATCTTAGACCACGGGGCAGAAAAAGCCAACGAAAAAGCGAACCGGATGATTAAAAAAGCAGAAAAAGCAATCGGCCTAGGCCGGAAAAGATGAGAAAAACGATTGTTCGCATGATTTTCTGAAGATGGCACTTTACATTGGGTAGCCCCAGTCTTTATTTGTGGAGAAGCAAAAAGCGGACATCTTCCAGGAGGACGGGCATGTTGAAATACTCCGACGTAGCCGGTTCGTTCAACGCCCGCCTGCGGAAAGCGTGCCCCCATCACGGTAGCGAGGTCAAAGAGCCGAACCCTGATTACGAAACAAAAAAGAGGCTGGAAAAAGGTTGTTTTTACCTTTTTCCAGCCTCTAAGCAATGAGCGGAACCGCCACGGACTTGTGGCGTGTGAAGCCATTGCCAGTAGGTTCAAAGCTAGTTTTGTCTCAAGCTCCCTCTTTAATACCCGTTATTCTTTTTCCAGATTTTCCCGACAAAAAAGGAAAGTCCTAACGTTCCAACGAGTAAAACGACTGTAAGGATTTGCATGACTGTATGAGCAAAAGTATCCGTGTTCATTTCTATCCCTCCTATGTACAGATGTTCTTCCTTCCCATTATAGGAGAGTGGTGTGGAATTGTAAATGGAGGTCGTAAAAATGTCAACGCTTGCTCACAATCTGCATTATTTTACGCTTTCCCCATGCTCAAGCTCCCAGAGCTTCTCGAAAAATGCCTGTCCGCGGACCATCGCTTCACATAGTTGATGATGCTTGCTTGTCCACCCCGGGCGAATCTCATCATAAAGCTGCTGCCACGCTTCTTCTCTTTCAAGCATCTGAATCCGCATATAATCACGCGGGTTCCATTCCGTATACCAATAGCGCACCTCGGCATCAGTCCCCGTCGTATAAAGCTGATCGAGCGCCATATAGAGCAGCTGCTTTAATTGACGTTCCTTGCGGGTCAATCCTTTCAGCTCGGCGGGATCCGGAGAAAGCATATGGTATTCCTTTTTCCCGATTTCATGCTCAATATCAAACTCTTTCATTTCATGCTGCTGCAATAGCTCATACACCGTTTGTTCCTGCCGCGGAGTCAGGCGGCTTTTGCGAATCGGTGTTTTATATCCCATCGTATCGACCGCGATCACTTTCTCGCCGTCTGTCGCCACAAAGCAATAATCAAGCTGCAGCCGTGACATGTTTTTTCGTAAATAGCTTTGCTGGTAAACCTCTGCCAGCAATTCATCAGGCAGTTCATCTAAATAATTTTCAAGATAATCAAATAGGCGGGCACTTACGAAAACAAGCTTCGCCTGATCCAGTACCTCGATCTTGTCTTCACTGCGCCATTCATGAAACTCACAAACGTTGTAGCCATTTTCTTCGCCTTCGAACCAGTTGACCCATACGTCTCGAATATGGACCATACTAAAGCCCCCCCTTACTTCTGAATCAATTTGGTATCCACAGTATAGGCAGACTGGAACCAGTTTATTCCACAAGCTGCTAATTCCTGAGAATAATTTATTTCGGAGGGCGACGACGTTTACGGGAAGAGGGGAACATGAGGGCACCTATCGTTAAAGCGACTCCGGCCAAAAAGAGATAAAGTTCAATTCGATTGACAAGAAAAGCGAGATACATCGTAAAATGATAGCCTGTCGTCAACAAATTTAAATACGCAAGTATGCTGACACCGCCGCCAACCGCCAGCAAAATACCGGTAAGCACAAAAAATAGCCGAATCAACTTAATCACCTCCCCTGCTCTTCTTTATCGTTCATGAAACTCCGATTTTGCCAGCAGTTCCTCCGCTGGACAAGGTAACAGCTTGCTCGTGGTCGCTTCTTCATCCCACGCCGTCGCAACAAGCCGGAAGCCAAAATAATAACCAAGCCAAAGTGGAATACCGCTTCGCTTGTCACCATATAAATAACGGTAATGAAGCTTTCTGTTTGGCAAATCAAGATGTGGCTTCAGCCATTTCTCGAACCATTCCATGCTCCATGACCGGTCGTAATATCTTGTCCATACTGCCGTGCGCCCCGAACCGAACTCTTCTTTCACTGCATGTTCGGCCAGCCCTTCCATGACGATCGACTCTAATAATGTAATCTCCTGTTCCGTCACTTTTGTATGACTCAGCCGGCAGCAATGATGATATTCATGAGTCAGCAAAACCCGCAGCTCTTCTTCTTCAATCGCCGGATGAATAAAGAGAATAACCGCTTCTGGTAATGTCAGCCCCATTTTTCCCCCGAGCTGGTCCTGCAAAAAACGATTGCGCTCCTCAATCGGCAGCAAATAAATTTTCACCTCGGGTCCCGTCCACTTTCGCTGCAACGCTCGGTATTGCTCCGCGACAATCCGCCATGGCTCCTCACGCTCCAGCCATTGGGAAGAAAGAGGCTGATCCGGCTGAAGCAGGCCGGCTTGCAGCAAATGATCCTGCAGCGCATGAACATCCTTTGTCTGAAAGACATCACAAAGCGGCTTGATTAGCGTTTTCCGGGCGACATCGACCTTTTCTGTTACGCTATCCGCCTTCTTCCACTGCTCAGCATACATCCGCAGCCATCTATCCGTTCGCACCACACCCATGCTTTTCCCTCCTCTAAATTACTATATGAGAAAAAATGATAATATGAACCTTCATCTGTCCAGGTTCATCATCAATTCATGGTTTTCACGTTTTGGCGATTATGTAAAAATAAGAAGAGGAGGAGGGGATCTCGATGGCTACGGGAAGAGAACAACAGCTCGCCACCTATTACCGCTTTACGGACGAGCTTAACGAAACGTGCCGGAAAACAAACGATTTAGCGGCCCATCTCGGGATTGAAACGAGGTATATCGAATGCTCATTGTATAGAGAACAGCTCGAACAGCTTGCAGAGATTCAAACCTATTTTCGAAAAGTGGGCATGAGCGCGGCGCAAACGACAGATAGCGAAATTTTGATGATGGCTCTCAGCCATTTCCACCAGTTTGTCAAGCATATTGAAAGTGAATAAGAAAGAAGCGGGGGCTTGCATCTTGAACAAAGTCAAGCTGTGACGAATAAGATGTAGGAAAATCGTGCGCAGAGTGGGTGAAAACATGGACGACAAATTCCAACGCGGTCTTTTGTTTGTCATGACAATTTTTATCGTTATCAGCTTCCTGCTTGACTTAGGAAATGGCGAACCGAGTGACGTCCCTGCCAGTCCTTTAATCGTCTTTAATTCTTAACTAACATAAGGAGGGGTTTTATATGTTTCCAAATGGCTCACCACCTCCTTATCGCAATCCGTATCTTTACGGTCAGGGGCAGCAGCAAAATCAGCAAGGGCCCCCGCCGAATCAATTCAATCAAAAAAAACAACAGCAAGCTAAAGCAAAGAACCTGGCATCACGGCTTACTCCAAATGAAATCGCTGTGATTATCGCCTTGTTAACCGATGCTCTTCACGTGCAGTCCATTCTTGTTGACAGAGATCAAACCGTTCAAGTCCTGCTTGAAGGCTCATTGCGAAAAAGATCCGAGCTCGATAAGCTTATTGATCAAGTCCGTGATGTTCCTGTCGGCGACTTTTTATCCTCTTTATTAAATAATCCGCCTCGAAAATAACAGCCAGGTTTGCTTCGATGATCTACGGGCAAACCTGGCTGATGATGGTTGTTCATTATTTTTCTTAAGCGCCACTATTTCCTGCCGTGCGCCTTTTTTTAAGCGATCTAGCGCCAAGCATGTTCAGTAACGGCGCGTAATCCGTTTCGGTTCCGATTTTCTCTCCCCCGTAATAGACGGCGTCATATTCCTGATAGAGCTGTCTCAGCATACTTTGCAGCTCCGCCTGCTCACGTCTTTCAGCGTCACTTTCCCCTTTTTGGTCTTCCGTCAGTCTGGAGATGATTCTGTCAATATAGTCCTTCGCCGTCTCCACCTTTTGACGTTTCAAGCCGTTTTTTCTCCCCCACTTATGGACTTTGGCATATGTCCAATAAACCGAATGAAGATAATAACGCCGGATACCGGCGCGCCATCTCCGTTTTAGCCTGCGCCCTAACGCCTGTAAGGAGCTGAGCAGCCTGCTCCATAAGGAAATGCGGGTAACGCGCAGCTTGCGTGGCTTGATCCCTTTTGGCGGCTGCCAGCCTTTCAAAAATCTGGCGACAACGATGAGAGCGAGGATCGCGACCACGCTGCCGAGGCCAATGACAATCCAGTGGATCGGAATGTTGAACGGCGCTTCCTCCATCGCTTCTTCAGGAAGCAGTGGCATCTCATTGTTCTCCGCCAGCAGCATCTCGCCGCCCGTTTCGCCTGGCAGCAAACTGAGCAGCCAGTGGAGCCATTTAAGCGCCAGAGCACCAGCCGCCGTCAGCCAGCCCCAGCCCGTGAGAGCAAGCGCATAAAGTCCGTTGCGAATGATCGGCAAAAATAACACAAAGCATAGCAGGGTGATGGAAAGCACAAATAACGAAAGCACCCCATGAAACCAGCGGGACTGGCCAACCGTCCTCACCTCTACCTCCTGTCCGGCCGACTGCGTATCGCTTTGTAATGTTGTCACCATTCCGAGCAAGCTGAGAAAAATGCTGGCGAGAAACAGAAGATGAAACGTTTCGGTCGCCCACCCGTTATAGGTGAAAATCCAGGCAAACATCACATAAAAGATAATATTCCCTTCAAAGCGCCGGAGCATATGGGCCCGCTTCGGTTCAAAAAAGACGAAGCTGCCACTGCGAACATAGAGAAAAAGAAGGGCGAGGCTCAGCGAAATCCCAAGAACCCAACCACCTTGCGGCACGGCCGCCAGCCAGTTTTGCCAAAGAATGAAAAGCAAAAGCGGCAGCTGAATCGCGATCACAGCGATGTAATGAACTCTGCCGGCAAGCCCTTTTGTCATAGCGTAGCCGAGGATTGCCGCGCCGAGCCACCAGGAGACCTGGAAGGAAGCGACACTTCCCCACTCGATACTCGTGAACAGGACGATCAAGTAATAAATCCATACCGCCTCACTAAGCAGCACGATCAATGATTTTCCGATGGATGTAAACAGCTGCATCGCTATCCTCCTTTCCTCGCCGGCTGCTGCACATACTCATCAAACGGCTTAGCAAGCCGGGTGAGCCTTTGTGAATATTCGCTCTCTTTGCTATAAAAGAACTGCACATCCGCCAGCCGGTTCTTTTCCTGTTCGTACCATTGATAATGCTCCTTCGTCACCGTTCCGCAAAAAAGAAATAGCGGCACCGAACGGGGCAATTCATAGCGCAGCTTCTGCAAAAAGTCTTTCTTTCTCATTTGGATGCGCGCTTCCATTTTTGCCAGTTGATCGAGGAAGCTTGTCAATTGAGCGTTTGGCTGTAGAGAAGCGAGCGGCTGTCCTTTGTAATCAAGCGCATTTGTGATAAATCCGATCATGATCCCCTGCTTTTCATAAACCGCGGCGAACGAGGCGATAATCGACAAATAGTTCTCAAATGCTTCTTGCTTTTGCAGCTCATATTTCTTTTGCTCACTCGGATCCTCATACGCCTCGGGCTGTACTAGAAAAGCTTGTACATCAATGGCGATCATCAGCTGCTCCGTCACAACAGGCTGATAAATATTGGACTGCAGCTTCCCTGTACGGGCGCTTGCCTTCCAGTTAAACTTCCGCCATTCGTCGCCCGGCTCATAGTCCCGAATCCCGGCGATCAGCAGCGGATCTTCCAGAAAGCCGCCCTGCTTCCCATTCATCCCCCATTGCAAGGATGGGCGAAAGGCAGGTGGCCGAACAGAACGCAAAGCTGGATAAATAAACAGCACCTGCCCGACTGGAAACGGCTTCTCCTGTTCTGAAAAGCGAAATCCGTCTCCCGATCTGAGCGTGACGTCCTGACATTCATACACACCGCGCCGCTGCGCCTTCCCTTCAATCGTCCACTCAATCCGCTGATACCATAACAGCCACAAAAAGCGCACGACATATGTACGTTGCTGTTTCCCCCAGCTGACAAGTCTGCTGCCAGCCAGTTCACATTCAAGCCATACTAATGGCAACCATTTATTGTTTGTGAGCGATGCGTCAATATGAAATTCCTCTTCGGCAAAGACGCGCGACGTCGAGAATGTCAGCTGTGGCTCCAGTCCTGTCAGCGCTTTCTTCTTCCACCAGATCATACAGAAGGAAAGCAGCAGCAAAAAAGTAGAGACAGCGATCAATGGCAAAAAGCGGAACCAAATCGCCAGCGCCAGCAAAGCCAGCAGCACCCAGCTCGCTTTCGCTTCAAACAGCACGCTCGTTTCCTTTACGGAAAACTCCTCTTCTTTGGTGGGAGGAGTCGTTTCCGTACGCTCGGCCTGGCTCATGTCCGGATCACCTGTTCCTCAGGAATAGCAACCTCTTTCAATAATTCCTCCAAAATGTCATCCTGCTTACGGTCGTTCATGCGGGCTTCGGTTGTCAGAATGAGACGATGATTCCAGACTGGCACGATCAAAGCTTTCACATCATCAAGCGTGACATAGCGGCGTCCGTGAAGAAAAGCCCATGTCTTCGCTGCTTTATATAGCGCTTTACTCGCCCGCGGGCTGACGCCGACTGATACAAGCGGATGCTGCCGGGTTTTTTGAGCAAGAGCCGTAATATATTCGCGTATCGCTTCATGCACCTCGACCTGGCGGCAAGCAAGCTGCAAGCCAGCAATCTCCTCCGGGCTGAAAACGCTGTTGATCTCGGCAAACGGAACTTCATCTCCGACCTGTGCCAGCATTTGCTCTTCTTCCTCCGCTGACGGATAGCCTAACGTCAGCTTCATTAAAAAACGGTCAAGCTGCGCCTCAGGTAATGGGAACGTCCCCTCCATATCAACCGGATTTTGCGTCGCCAATACGATAAACGGAGCCGGGAGAGGATGGGTTACCCCTTCTATCGTTACTTGCTTTTCCTCCATGCTTTCCAGCAAGCTGGACTGCGTCCGCGGTAATGAGCGGTTAATCTCGTCAACGAGCAGAATATTGGTAAAAACCGGACCTTTGCGCAAATAAAATTCATTTGTCTTCGGATTAAAAATCGACCCTCCGACAATATCCGACGGCAACAGATCCGGGGTACATTGGATACGGGTAAACTGACAATCAAGACCTTTCGCAAACGCCTTGACCATCGTCGTCTTTCCGGTTCCCGGCATATCTTCAATTAACACATGTCCTTCCGTCAGCAGAGCTGTCAGCATAAGCCGACACTCCCTGCTCCGGCCAATGACGACCTTTGCGACTTCCTGCCAGAGCAGTTCCAGCCTCTGCTCTGAAAAATCACGCTCTCCCATCTGTTTTTCCTCCTCATCTCTTCATTCTATTTATTGTATCATTTCGACAACACGCGAGTCACTTTTTATCGAAATTTCTGACTTTTGCTCTCCTCTATGTAAATTGTTTCTTCCTTTTGCCTTATTGTGAAACCAGACGCTTCTTTTCTCGTATATAATAAAAGAATACAACGTTGTTTTTACCGTATCGTTGCTTCACACTTATTATATGGAGGGGTTGCCCATGTTTCGCTTTTTTAACCGGGTTCGGACGGTTGTATCCTCTGAACTGAACGCTTTGCTCAATAAAGCTGAGGATCCAGGAAAAATGCTTGACCAGTTTATCCTCGATATGGAAAAAGACATTGCCGAGGTTGAAGCCGCCGTCGCCAAACAAATCGCTAATGAAAAGCTGCTCAGCAAACAATATACCGAAGCGGCAGAACTCGTCGCCAAGCGTGAGGAACAGGCCGTTACAGCACTTGAGTCCGGTGATGAAAGCCTGGCAAGAAGAGTGCTGGAGGATAAGAATAAACAGAAATCCCACGCCGATTCGCTCAAGCAGGCAGTCGATGAAGCTGCGAAACTATCGGAAGAGCTGAAAGACAAACTCCGCGAAATGAGAGATGAGCTCCGCGAAATGAACATGAAGAAAGATTCGTTGAAGGCGCGTTCCGAAAGCGCCAAAGCGCGCGCCAAAGTCAACCGGACGATGTCCGGCATCGGCACTGGGGCGAAGAGCGGTTTTGACCGGATGGAAGAAAAAGTGATCCGCCATGAAGCCGAAGCTGAAGCGTCCGAAGAATTGCGCAGCGCCAACAAAACGCTGGATGATGAACTGGCGGCTCTCGATACAAAGAGCTCTGTTGATGATGAACTCGCCGCGCTGAAAGCGAAATTAAATAATAAAAACTAACGAAGAAGGGGCTGGGAACAAGGTTGTTTTTCCCTTTTCCCAGCCAATGAATGAAATCGCACGAGCTTGTGGCGTCGGAACACAAGACTACTCCTTGTCAGCTAATTGCTCAATTTTAAAGATATTTGTAATGCCTGTGCGGTCGGTTAATAGTGTGATGGAAACCAAATCACCTTCTGATAAATCAGAAAGCGGGATAGCATTATCCTGCCGATAGATACTCACTTCTTCCCATATATCATAGTGAAATTCACCCCGATATTTCTCATCATTGAGGGATATCCCATCAACCATTAAAGATTTCTCGCCAACTTCTTTTACCTCTGCATAGAATGTCTGGATATCAGAATGTGCCAGCACCCACACGTCTTCTTCGTAATCTTTATAGGCATTCACATATCCCGCAAAATAGCTAATCAAGATACCAATAAGTAAAACGATGATCGTCATACCAATTGCGACTTTATTTGGAGGAACCATTGAAGTACGCTTGCCCTCGGTCGCTGCTAAAGCCTTATTAATATGCCGTTTATAGACTTGAAAATAGACAGCAACGGTAGCGGCTACTATCATTAGGATTGCAACCAGCGCGAGAAAATAAATAGGAAAACCCATGTCATTGCCTCCTCTATATTCCGAAATTCTCTTTAAATATGTAATAATAGCTTCTTGTTACATCAACCTGTTTACCATTCGTCATTGTAAGGATAAACTTCGACGAAAGAGTTGGGGTAATGCGTTTAACCTTATTTCTTGCAATGACAACAGAGTTACTAATCCGCAAAAATTTTGTCGGATCAAGCAAGCTGACAATTCGGTATAACCGGTCGGTAGCTTGATATAGTGCTTCTTGCGTTTGTACCTCAACTGCATGACCGAACGATTCAATACAAACAATATCCTCTACCGGTAAAATGATCCGCGAATTTGTTCCTTTTTCTCTCACAGTCAGATTATCAATGAAGCTGTTAGCCTCACTTAATACCAGGTCGGCCGTATCATCTATTTCAATTCCTCGCTCCTCGAGTGCGTATTTGATTTCATCATAACGTTCCTTACTAATGTCAAGTTTGATTTTCAACTGGCAGCCTCCTTTCGTTCCTCGTAATAGCCCTGTTTCAAAAAGTAGTTTAGCAATCGAAATTTCGTCTTTCAATATAAGAGGAATACTTTACCGATATAGCCACATAGATTGCACATCTTGGTGGTAGTAAATAAAAAATCGAACTTCCAAATATTAGAAAGTTCGATTTTCGTATTATATCTTGACTTTGTTTCAAGCGGAGACAGATGCCTAAAACTTTCTGCCTCCTCCTCGGGAACCGAAGCCTGAACCGCCGCCTCTTGATCCGAAGCTTGAACCGCCACCGCGCGAGCCGCCACCGAAGCCGCTGCCCCCGCCTCTTGAACCACCACCGAAGCCGCCAAATCCTCCTCCGCCTCCGGAATTATGGCGGTTCCGCTGCGCTGCCGCTCTCGCCGCCTGCTGTGCTGCTCTTCTTTGCCTTTCACGGGCGATCCGGCGTTCTTCCTCTCTCATTTCTTCGACGATCCGCCTGCCAATCGCCACCTCGCTCAGCGCCTCGGCATACTGGCCGTCGTTGATATACTGGATAATCAGCCCTTCACACGCCCGGAACCGGTTCTGATACGCCCCCGTGCCAAAGCCAATTCCGAGACGGCGATCAGCCTGCTGATACGCTGATTTCAGCTCCTGCCATTCCCGTTCTGCTCGTTGTTTATCGCGAAGCAATGTTTGCAGCAATTCATCCAGCTGCTCCATCCGCTGCTGTTCCTCTGCAAATTGCCCGGCAACGAGCGTTACATCAAGCGGCTTTTGCTCGACATCGACCTGCAAATGTTCAATCCCCTGCCGCAGTTGCTCAAAGGAATAGCGCTGAACCGGAAGCCGGTGTCGGGTCGCCATCTCCTCCATGCCGCTCAGCCTTTTCTTCAAGGAAGCAATGGAGTCGGTAAGACGAATCCGCTGCTCTTCAAGTCCTTCGTAGGCTGTAAAGCAGTCGGCATGCAGCTGTTCAATTAATTGAAACATCTCGAGCAGATGATTCATTTCGGCTCGTCCTTGCTTATACTGCTGCTCATCTGGATCGATCAGCTTGGCGATCAAAGGCAGCTTTTCTTCAATAAGGCTTATCAATTCCTGCATCCGTGAAAAGCGCTCCTGCAAATAATGCCAATGATGCTCGGCATAGGATGAGCGAAGCTGCTCCAGCTCTCGCTCAAATGCCCGCTCAAGATTTTGAAACGGCAAAATCCCGTCGGTTATTTTTCGATGATCGATAGCGGTTTGATCGCGATAGGTAACAAGCGTTTCAACCCGCCGCTTCGCCTCCCCGGCCAAATCACTTATTCTTGCCTGCTCTGCTTTGGCGTGACTGACCCGGCCTTCCGCCACCGATTCGGAGAAAGTAACAAATCGTTCGCGCGCCTCATCGAGCAACGCATATGGATCTTCATCTGCTAATTTGAGGTTTTCCCGCGCGGTATAGTGACGAATCTCTTCTTCCGTTTGATCAATGTCAGCGGTCATCGTCTCTTTGCTCGTCAGCAACGCTTCGAGCGTCGCCAAATCAGAGGCGATTTCCTGCCATTTCGGCTTCAGGTTCGGCAGCAGCTCACTGGCAGCGGCAAAATCAAACGCATCATCAAGCTGAACGGCCTGATTAAGAAGAAGCAGAGCTTGATCGATGTGCTGCTTCATCGCCGGAAAGGCAAGCTCTGTTTCCTGCTGCAGTTGTTCCAGCTTCGTCTCAGCCTGTGTTGCTGCCTCCTGTAAGGCTTTGATTTCCCGCGATGTTTCAAGCTCCTTTGCCGTTAACTGTTCAAGCTCGTCTTTCAGCCCGGCTAACATCGTTTCCTGTTCTTTACTTCCTTTTTCAAAGCGTGAAGCTTCCTGTTCCAGCTTTCCTAAGCTCGTCGTCTTGCCCTGTTTGCCGGAGAAGATCGCAAACGAGCCAATCTGTTTAAAAGCAATGGCATATTTCCGTTTCTTTACCGACTCTTTCATAGCAGTCAACGTTTGCTCCTGCTCTTTAGCATTTGTCAATAAAATAGACAATTGCTCATGAAGCTCCTGAAACTGCTGCTTCGTCAAGCCTTTGCTGATCTCACTGCGCTCCAATGATTGCTGATAAGGCTCAAGCACGTTAGACAACAGCCCTTTTTGCCGCTGAACGAGCGCCTCTAGCCGTTTGGCGACCTTCTTTACCTGACCGAGCAAATAGACGATTCGCGCCGCTAACACGGCTAAAATCAAGAATGCTAACAGGAGAAGCGGACTAGTAGAATTCGGATTTTCCGGTGCGACCGGCGCAGACGGGACCGCTGCCAAGTCTTCGGCTGAACTGTCCTCTGCATCCGGCACTACACTGCCAAGCTCTTCGACTTTCAGAACGAGGTCAGCAATTCCATCGCCAAAGCGGCCATCGCCCGCGGCCTGGACGAAGGTCTCGTCTAGTAATCTCCCGAACGGATCCGAATTTGACAGCTGGGCAATCGCCTGATCAATCGCCGTGCCGGGACCGACATTCATATGAATTTCACTTTCCTCGACAGCTATCAGGATCGCGGCGTCAAACCCATCGCCCTTTACGTCCTCAAAAAGAGTCTCGGAGGCTTCCCCAATTGATTCTCCGCTCAAACTTGGTATGGTCCTGACATAATAATCAAATTCCGTTTCATTGTATTCTGTTTCCAGCTTTTCAACCTCTTCAGCTGAGAAAAACTCCCCTTGATCGTCAACCGTAACAGCAGCACTGACACTGGTCGGCAGCAAAAGCAACATCACCGCTGCCAGCGCGCCCAGCCATCGTTTCTCCTTCATCCGGTTCCCCTCTTTCCTCTCTCATCGTTTCACATATTCTCATTATACGTTAATAAAATAGAAAAAGTTTCAAGGATCATAGAAATGACGGCTTTCCTGCCTATCGTGGTGACCGCTGAGGCCGCTCGGCGAATTCCATCTTCCAGCTGTAATAATCATTTTCCTCATTTTTTTCATAGCGCAGGCGGGCGGAAAACGTCTGGCCTTTTTTGCTTTTCAGCCCTTTGACGACCGTGCTTCCCTGTTTGAGAAGCTGCTTGACCATTGTTTTGGTCGGCTTCTTTTTCATCGCTGCTAAATAGCGGTCATTTTTCCAGATGACAAATTTGCAGCCGTTTTTCCAATTGCTGCAGCCGAACCCTTTTTGCCCTTCTATCACGTTGTGTCCGCATACCGGACATGGGCCGAGTACTTCATTGTTCCGCTGCTGCCTCTTCACTTCGCGCAGCAGTACTTCCTGCTCCTGCTTAATCGTGTTGACGGATTTCGTCGTAAACGAATAAATAAACGAGAGGAACTGATCTTTCCCGACCTTTTGCTTTTCAATATCGCTGAGCGCCTTTTCCAGCCTGCCGGTAAATTCAAGATCAAACAGCTCCTGTACCGGGAATGTTTCAACGAGCTTTCTGCCAAGCTCCGTACATTGTAAATTCTTTTGCTCGGCTGTAATGTAGCCGATATCCTTCAACTTCTTGATTGTTTCCGCGCGCGTTGCCGGCGTGCCAATGCTGTAGCCGCTTAAAATTGTGGCCATCAGCTCTTCGGATTTCTCTTCCTCCTGTCCTTTGCCGCAAGTTTCCATCACATGAAGCAACGTTTTCTCCGTATGGGGACGCGGCGGCTTCGTCACGTGGGAATGGACCTCTTTCTCCGCCAGGCTGACCGTTTCCCCCTTTGTCACGAATGGGAGCAGCACTTCCTTTGTCGCGATCTGCTCGACCTTTTTCCATCCTTCCACAAGCTGGACCCTGCCTGTTGTATGAAACAGCCCTTTAATCAGGGCACCATTCACCTTCGTCGTCAGCTTCGTTTCTTCATGAACCGCAGGCGGCATAAATTGCATAATAAAGCGGTTTTTGATCGCCCGATAAACAAGCTCCTCATCCTTTGTCAGCCGCTTCGGCAAGAGGTAAGTCGGAATGATCGCGCTATGGCTGTCAACGCGCGCGCTATCGAAAATCCGTTTTGTCTTCTTAAAAACAACTTCATCCTCGTACGGCAACTCTTTTTTGACTAGCTCCAGCACTTTACGGGCCCGGCCCACTAAGCTGTCATCGAGCACGACACTGGCCGTCCGCGGATAGGTAATTGATTTTTTCTCATAGAGAGACTGGGCGACCTTTAATACTTTGTCGGCAGTCCAGCCTTTGTATTTGCTGGTGATATGTCCTTGCAGGTTTGAAAGGTTGAACAAATACGGCGGAAAGCTTCTTTTTTCCTCGACCTGCTTATCGACGACGATCGCTTCATCAGAGAGGGAGGCGGCGATCTGTTCAAGCTGCTCTTTCTCCTTGAATTTCTCGTTTCCTTCCTCCGCATATACGCCTTCATACTGCTCGCCGTTCTCCGTTTGGAACAAAGCGGACAACGTGTAATACCGCTCCGGCACGAACGTTTCAATCGCTTTATCACGATCATAGATCAGCTTTAACGTCGGCATCAGCACCCGGCCGATATTGAGCGGGCTTCCGCTCCCTTTTTGATATTTCAACGTCGTGACCGTCGTCAGATTAATCCCGATCACCCAGTCAGCCCACTGCCTGCTGACGCCCGCGTCCTGCAGCGGCTTCATCTCCTCGTTGGATTTGATGCCAGCGAGTCCTTTCACGACAGCATCGGGCGTCCATTCATTTAACAGGAGACGGTACACCGGCTTGGTGACATTGCTCGTCTGAATAATCGTGTCGCCGATGATCTGTCCTTCGCGGTCATAGTCGCATGCCGAAATAATCCCGTCGACATCCGGACGCGAAAACAAACTACGGATCAGCTTAAGCTGCTTTTTCGCGTTTAGATCCTCCTTGCCCTTTTTCCGCGCATCGCCTTTCACCTTGTAACGGAACTGCTCGGGAATAAAAGGAAAATGGTCGAGCTTCCATTTCGCCAGCCGTTCGTCATAATCTTTCACATCATATAATTGGAGCAGATGGCCGAACGCCCAGGTGATCACATATTGCGGCCCTTCATAATAGCCATCCTTTTTTCCTTTTATTTGTAAGGCATCCGCTATGTTTTTCGCAACGGATGGTTTTTCTGCAATAATTACTTTTTTCACGACGATCCTCCTTGCTTCCTCATCACTTTCATTATATCTTATAAGAGCATGCTTTTACGTTAAAAGATCTTGTCGTTCAACATGCTGCTATGTAACGAATCCTGTTTACGTGTGAGGATAACCTGACGAAAAAGGAGAAACAACATGGTTACTATTAAAAAAACGCCCCCCTTATCGGCGTACACGACGTTTAGCCGGGCAGAGTGGGCGAAGCTTTCCAAAGGTAAAACGGATCATCTTCTTTCCCCGCATGAGCGGATGGAGCTTGAAGGCATTTATGATACAATTTCCGCTGAAGAGGTATCTGAGATTTACCTTCCATTGTCACAGCTCCTCTATTTACATATGACCCAATCGGTTAGCCTTCACCAGCAGGTGAATACATTTTTGCAAAGCCGGACGAAAAAAGTTCCCTTTGTGATCGGTGTCGCCGGCAGCGTGTCCGTCGGCAAAAGCACAACGGCCAGGCTGATTCAGGCTCTCGCCTCGCGCTGGCCGAATCAACCGAAGGTCGAGCTTGTGACGACCGACGGCTTCCTCTATCCGAATGCCGTGCTGGAGGAAAGAGGGCTGATGAAGCGGAAGGGCTTTCCTGAAAGCTATGATATTAAGCGCTTAATTCATTTTCTTTATCAATTGAAATCTGGCTGCGCTTACATTGAAGCACCGCTTTATTCTCACTTGAGCTATGATGTGCTGGAGGATCAAGTGCAGAAAATTGAAGAGCCGGATGTCGTGATCGTCGAAGGAATCAATGTGCTGCAAGTAAATAAGAAAGACCGGCGGATGCCGCAGGTTTTCGTCTCTGATTTCTTCGACTTTTCGATCTATGTCGACGCCGAGGAAGGTGATATTCTGTCCTGGTACATTGAACGGTTTAAGCTTTTGCGCAATACGGCCTTTCAAAACCCCGAGTCGTTTTTTCACCGCTACCGTCATTTATCGGACAGGGAAGCGGTCGAGTTTGCGACAGATGTCTGGCATACGATTAACGGGATAAACCTGGAGAAAAACATTCGTCCGACGCGGCACCGCGCCGACCTGATTCTAAAAAAAGAAGCCGGCCATCGCGTCTCCGAAATCCGGCTGAAAAAGATGTAGTTTTGTCCGCAAAGGCTGACGTTCACCTTCGCGGACAAAACCGAAGCAATGAGCGAAGTCGCTGCATTTTTTAAAGCCTGGAGAGAAGGAGGCCACTGAAAAACCTCTTTTTCCGTAACTCGAAGAAGAGTAATGGCTACGCTCATTACGAAAAAGCTGCCCCCGGAGGGACAGCTTTTTTTAAAAGATAAGAAAGGACGCTATGCGGTTTTCTTATTCTATTATCCTTTGAAAAGCTGAACGAACATTTTTCCGTAAGGACCGCCGTCAACGATGCCGATTCCTACTTCTGTGTAGTCCCCTTTAAGGATATTCTCACGGTGACCTTGTGAATTCATTAATGCCTGATGCGCCGCTTCAACTGTTTGATTACCAGCTAAGTTCTCTCCGGCAGTACGGTACTGGATACCGAATTGTGACATCATGTCAAATGGAGAGCCGTACGTTGGTGATTGATGACTGAAGTAGTTGTTATCAATCATGTCCTGCGCTTTCACTCTTGCTACTTTTGTTAATTCAAGGTCAGCTTTCAGTGGCGCAAGACCTTGCTGTGAGCGCTCCTGATTGACAAGGTCAAGCATTTGCTGCTCTTCCTGGCTAATACCATTCACTTGTTCCTGCTCTGGTGCCTGCGGCTTTTCTGGTGCCGGTTGCTGCTGGGCAGGAGCCGGTGCTTGTTCAGCCGGTGCTGGTGCTTGTTCTTCTGGAGCCGGCTGTGGTGCTGGCTTTTCCTCTTGTGTTGGCGCCGGCTGCTTTTCCGGTGCTGCTTCTTTTTCAGGTGCTTGTTCAGGGGCCGGCTGTTTCACCGGTGCAGGACCAGCATGCTTCTTAGCTTGCTTTTGCCAGTCAACGAGCACATCTTTTAATGTAGTATGCGCGAACTTTTCCAGCAATTGATTGATCGACTCTTTATCTATGTTTTTCAACTCATATGCTTGCACCTTTGCATAAACAGGCTGATGAGTCTTTTCAGCTGCGAGTGCTTGTCCTCCAAAACCTGCTGCGATCGCTGCAGCCGCTACTGTCGTTACGAGTAATTTTTTCATAGTTGTTTCCCTCCAAAATATGTTGGTGTGTTGTGCTACAGGAACAACCGTACCATGACTTCCTGTTGAATTTCTCTGGAAAATAGTAGCTTGAAAACCAGCGGAAATTGGCTCTTTTCCACCTCTTTTCCCACGTAAAAAAAACTCCCTACCCTTTGTCACTCCTGCTTCCATTGATTTTTGACCATTCGCTAATTTACGCTTTTCCCCATTGAGCAAATTTCCAATTCTCACAGACCGGCTTGATTTTTATAGATTCCTCCAAAGTTGGTTACACAACTGTAATAAAACACCGTCGCGCTTTGTCATTGCTAGTCTCAGGCCTTCACCTCCCGCCAATGGAAAATATTACGCGGTGTTCGGGCTGAAGTATTTTGATAGTTTTATAGAGATTGCTTTTCTGAAAAAGGAGGAAAACCATCAATGAAAAAAATGATCACAATTGTAGGAATAACAGCTGCCCTCTTATGTACAGGAGGTCTCGCGACCGCAGCGGCAGGCGTCCATACTGTCCAAACCGGCGACACTCTTTATAAAGTCGGTCAGACGTATGGCGTTTCGGTAGAAGCGCTTAAACAAGTAAATGGAAAGAGCAGCTCAGTTCTTTATCCAGGAGAACAGCTCACTCTTCCGGCTTCCATCAGTCAAGCCGATAAAGATTTACTCGCTCGGCTCGTGACTGCCGAGGCAAAAGGAGAACCTTATGCCGGCATGGTCGCTGTAGCGACGGTCGTTCTAAATCGGGTTGATCATCACGATTTCCCGAATACGATTCGTGGAGTGATTGAAGAAGTGACACCTACAGGCCACTATGCGTTTTCCCCGGTGAAAGATGGTAACATCAATCAGCCGGCAACCGAACAGGCGAAACGCGCTGTTAATGAAGCATTAGCCTTTCACGGTCAGGGACAAGGCTCCCTTTACTTCTATAATCCCGCAAAAGCAACAAATCACTGGAACGCGACCCGGACAGAAACCATACGGATCGGTGACCACGTGTTTGCTAAATAAAACATACTACTATTAAGCTTGAAACAAAACGGGCTTAAAGGCTGGCAAAAGGTAAATCATATCGTGGACGATGAGGACAAATGAAAAACACAACCTCAATGAAAGACCCCTAAGGTTGCGATTGTGGCGTTTCAATTTTCTGACAGTGACGTTTCAGCTACTACGATGATACGTCTGCGCGACCCGCTCAGAAATCGTAACCAAGTTTACCTTCGCTATCACACACAGACCTCTCGAAATAAGAAAATCAGTAAGTCTTTCGTCATACGCAGAGGCTGAGACATGACATCCCTAAGAAAACACCAACGTAGCGGATGAAATAGACGAAGACTCCTGCGGGAACAGAAGCAACGGTGAGACCCACAGGGCGGTAGCCCGAGAGGCTCACCAGCTTCCCGCGGAAAGCGAAGTCTATTTCAGTAGCGGTGGATATTCCTCATGAGGTCAATTCTCCCCTTCATGTCTGTTTCATTTTTTCCCTGACGTCGATTTTTCTCAAAAAGAAGGTTGATCTCCATGAGAAGGGGAATATAGTAAGGGTAAGCAGATTATAATGAAGGCGGTGTGTTGAATGGGACGAATTTCTCGCTCTTCCCGGCTGCAAACTGAACGTATCCACGCCAATTATGTAAATCGCATGACAAATATTGAACGCGCTACTCATATTGAAAAAGTAAATCCAATTAACGAGTCCCAGCGTCCCTTCAATCAATTTTCAGAAAATTACCTCATTTCATACGACCGTTATTATCGCAGCATTCAAGAATTAAAAAAGGAATTTAAGCGCTTCTATCATCATGAAAAAGAATTGCAGCAGGCGATTGCCCGCCTCAATGAAAATGATCAGACGCTCGCCGAACAGACAAAGACGCTTGTCGAAAAGTACAACCTGGCGTTGGAGGCACTGCGCGACTTTGATGCGCTCGCCGGCACCGACCACCTGCAATCCATCCATCATATTTACACGCTCTTTGCTGAAGATTTCCAGGCCATCGGCGTAACCGAAAATGAAGATTACTCCCTTTCTCTTCATATGGACCAATTTTTATCATTTCTGCACGATGCCGAGCATGCTGCTTCTGAATTCATGGGCCGCTTTAAATCGATGATTCTGAAGGAATATCAGACCTTTATCCGCATTAAGGCGCCAGACACCCCGGCAGACGCGTATGAAAGCCAGCCTCTTCCTGTAAAAGGCCTTTTAATTGAAGAACAATATTAGACTCTCTGCTCTTGCACAACGCTTTTTTTGGTACAATAGATAGATCAAGCGTGTGCAGAAATGAGGGGTATCATGGAAGTAATTGTTTCACATATGAATATTGACTTCGATGGATTGGCCTGTTTACTGGCTGCTCATAAGCTCCATCCTCAGGCAACCGTTGCCTTAACCGATAAACAGCAGCCGACAGTCAAATCCTACTTGGCGATTTACCGCGATCAGCTGAATTTTTCTTCATACGAGCAAATTCCCTGGACATCTGTTACGAAAATAATCCTCGTTGATGTCGGCTCCCTCGACCGAACCGGCATACCGCTTAAGGAGTTGAGGGATGACATCTCTATACTGATTTATGATCATCATTTGCAAAACGAGCCGGAAACGGGTGCTGAGTACAGCCTGATTGAAGCGGTCGGGGCGGCGATTACGCTTCTCACCGAGCAGCTGCTCAAGCGCGATCATCCGATCAATGCCTTTGAAGCAACCTTGTTCGGCTTAGGGCTCTATACGGATACCGGAAATTTTACATACCCGCAAGTTACCGCAAGAGATTTGTATATCGCTTCCGTCCTCCGGGAACAAGGTATGGACGTCAGCTTGATTGAACGCTTTGCTGAACAGGTGCTGACAACGGAGGAAAAAGCTCTATTTCAAACATTGCTGACAAACAGTGAGGAACAGCAGCGTGAAGGGTTAACGATTCTCCTGACGACTCATGAGCAGGACCATTATCAGGGCGGCCTCGCCACACTGACGAGACGGCTGATGGACATCACCGACAGCGACGCGGCGATCGCGATCGTCATGATGAAAGACCGCACGTATGTCGTCGCCCGTGCTTCATCAAGCCGGATTGATTTCAACCCGCTCATGCAGGCACTCGGCGGCGGCGGGCATGCCCAGGCAGCATCGGCGACGTTCAAGCACAAGTCGTTGACGGAAATCGTGCCAAAGGTTATGGAGCTTGTGCCTTTGATTTTGAAACAAGCGGTCACCGCCTCATCCATTATGGCAAGTCCCGTTAAATCGGTCGTGCCAACGGACAAAATTGAAGCTGTTCTTGAGCGAATGTTTCAATACGGTCATACCGGCTTCCCTGTTGTCGATGAAAACGGGCAGCTCGTTGGTGTCATTTCCCGTCGGGATGTCGATAAAGCGACTCATCACGGGCTTGGGCACGCTCCGGTGAAAGCCTATATGTCGAGCCGGCCGGTCATCTTGCCGCCTGAAGCGACGATAGAAGAAATTCAGGCGACGATGATGCAGCATAATATCGGCCGCATTCCGATTGTCGAAAACGGCGCTTTAGTCGGGATTGTTTCACGCACTGATGTGATTGAGCAGCTTCACCAGCAATCTTCGGCAGTGGAGCTTACAGCAAAAGATTCTTTATTGCCGCATATGAAGGCATCCTTGCCCGCCTCTACGCTTACTTTATTGAAACAAATTGGGGAAATTGCTGATGAGCTTGACCTCCCTGTCTATTTAATTGGCGGAATCGTCCGTGATTTATTGTTGAAGCGGCAAAACGAAGACATCGATCTCGTCGTCGAAGGGGACGGGATCGCCTTTGCCGAAGCCATCGCGGCAAAGCTCGGCGGAAGCATCAAAACTCATGATACATTCGGGACGGCAACGTGGACGACTCCGGCTGATGAAAAAATCGACATCGTCACATGCCGGACGGAATATTATGAGGCACCAGGTCTTTTACCGGTCGTTCGCGCATCCAATTTACGCGAGGATCTCCGCAGGCGCGATTTTACGATTAACGCACTTGCGGTCAAAATCAACAAAGAAAACTTCGGTCAAATTCTTGACTTTTTCCAGGGACAAAACGATCTCAAGCAGCGGAAAATTCGGATTCTGCATACGCTCAGCTTCGTGGAAGACCCGACGCGGATTTTGCGCGCGGTCCGGTTCGCCCTTCGGTTCGGCTATCAATTCGATGAGCAGACTGAACGTCTCGCGAAAAACGCCGCGCCGATGCTTACGCAAATTAGTGCGTCCCGATTTTTACGCGAGCTGGAACTTCTTCACGAAGAGCAGCATCTCCTCTCCGGCGCGAAGTGGCTCGACCGGCTCGGCGTCTGGGAAGCGCTGTTCGCCTATCAGCCGACAGCGAACGACTGGAAGCAGCTTAGCGAAGTCGGCGAACAGCTGGAAGCAGAAATGGAACCATTTCTTGCTTTATTCGTACTTTTCCATCAAGCAGACAACTTCGAGCAGAAGCTGCAGCGTTATGCGCTGACGATTGCCGATATGAAGCTGCTGGGCGAATGGACACATCTTCACTCCTTCGACACCCGGGAAAAGCCTTTGCGCGAGCTGCACGGAGAGCTGTCTCATTTTTCCGATCTTGCTTTACAATTGTCTGCGTTGCTCGATAACAAGCCTTTTCTGCTTGATTATGTAAAAAAACGCCAGAAAATCACCCTCCTGCTCAATGGACATGACTTAAGGAAACAGGGGATTAAGCCCGGGCCGGTTTACTCTTCCTTGCTTCAACAGCTTTTCGGCTTGCAGCTTGACAATGCGATCCGCACCCGCCAGGAGGCGCTGGAATGGCTGAAGCAGGCCGCTCATAAGGCTGAATAGCCGCTTCATCATGGTTGGGACAGAACCAGCTTTGAGCGATTGGCAATGGCAACATTTTGCACAAACCGGCAGCTGCATTTCTTTTCCTACTTATGAAGATAACCGTTTTATCATATGATAAGAATGAGCTTTTTATTTTGGCAGCACTTCTTCCCATTCACAAGACGTTCATGATATCATCGCATTAAAATGACTTTTTTTCACAAAACTTGTCGATGTTTCTGTTATAATGAAACGTGGTAGGTGTAAGGGGGGTACGATGTGGATACTAGGATGAAACGAAGGCAGGCAGCGAGAAAAAAGCCAAAACGAAAACACAAGCTTCTCACGATGTTTGTGCTCATATTCTCCTGCCTCTTTCTTGTGACAACAGCCTATGCAGTGATGCAATTTCAAGCTGGTAAAAATGAAGCACAAGATAACTTAACAGAAAATGAAATGATTGGAACGGACGAGCTCGATGATGAGGTTGTCGAAGTCAAGGAGCCTGAAAATGATGAACCGATCAATGTTCTGTTAATTGGCATTGATACATCGGAACAGGAGCCTGCCCGAACGGACACGATTATGATCGGTCAATACGATGCCAAAAATGGTGACGCGAGGCTTGCTTCGATTATGCGTGACACCTATGTTGAAATTCCCGGGCATATGAATAACAAGATCAATTATGCTTTCGCCGCCGGCGGAGCCGATCTGTTGCGCGAAACGATTGAACAGAATTTTGATCTTGATATTCATTATTATGCGATGGTCAACTTTAATGGCTTTGTCAATGTCGTTGATACTGTGGCACCGGACGGAATTGAAGTAAATGTCGAGCGCCGGATGTATTACCGTGATTCAGCGGCTGATATGACAATTGATTTTCAGCCCGGTGTTCAGACATTGAGCGGGGAGGATATTTTAAAGTATGTCCGTTTCCGCAAAGACAGTGAAAATGATTTTGGCCGGGTCGAACGGCAGCAGCAAGTACTGGCATTATTAAAGGATGAACTTTTATCCTTTTCAGGTTTGACACGCATTCCGCGTTTAATTGGGTCGGTTGAACCGTATCTCGAAACGAATATCGGCCTTTCTCAAATGCTAAGCATTGGCCGCGATTTTGCGCTCAATCCAATTAATGACTTTGAAACGCTGCGAATTCCATTGGATAACAGCTACCACGATGAATATTATTCACATGCCGGAGCTGTATTGGAAATCGACAAAACAAGAAACGTTCAGGCTATTACCGACTTCTTTTCCGGTAAAAAGGTGCTCGCCAATGACACCGAAGCAGAAGACAACGAGCAAGAATCCTAACAAAAAGATAAACGCGGGGGCATAAGGAGAACATCACCTTATGCCCCTTTTTGTGGCTTTTGTGCCCAGATGGAGTGTTTTTGATAGCTTCGAAAATTCACAAACGCAAGATGCAGCGACCTTACGCCGTACGCAAGAGATGAACAAACAAACGGGGGTGTCCCAAAAGGTCGTTTCACCTTTTGGGACACCCCCGAAGCGGCTTATAAGCTTATTCGTATTTCTTAAAAATCAGCGTTGCGTTATGTCCGCCGAAACCAAGAGAGTTGCTCAAGACCGCGCGCAGCTCTGCACGTCGCGCTTCATTTGGCACATAGTCAAGATCACAATCCGGATCAGGGTTCACATAGTTGATTGTCGGCGGAATGATTCCTTCCTGCAGCGCCTTAACCGAGAAAATCGCCTCAACCGCGCCCGCAGCACCTAAAAGATGCCCGGTCATTGACTTCGTTGAGCTCACCGCCAGCTGATGGGCGTGCTCTCCGAAAACCGTTTTCAATGCCATCGTTTCAAACTTGTCATTATAGGGCGTGCTTGTCCCATGGGCATTGACATAATCGATATCCGTCGGTTCAAGGCCGGCGTCGGCAATCGCCTGACTCATCGCCCGCGCGCCACCTTCTCCTTCCGGTGCAGGAGCCGTCACATGATAGGCATCGCCGGTTGCTCCATAGCCGATGATTTCAGCGTAAATCGTCGCCCCGCGCTTCTCAGCCGATTCAAGCGACTCAAGAATCAGAATTCCCGCTCCCTCTCCCATGACGAAGCCGTCACGATCAGCATCGAACGGTCTTGAAGCTGTTGCCGGATCTTCATTCGTCGAAATCGCTTTTGCCGAGCTGAAGCCCGCAACAGCCATGTTCGTAATCGGCGCCTCTGATCCGCCGGTAATCATCACATCAGCATCACCGCGCTGGATCACTTTAAACGCATCTCCGATTGAATTTGTGCCTGAAGCGCATGCCGTTACCGAGCAGGAGTTAATCCCTTTTGCTCCTGTCGTAATCGACACTTGGCCGGAAGCCATATCCGGAATCATCATCGGCACAAAAAACGGGCTAACCCGGCGGTGTCCTTTTTCTAAAAACTGCCGGAAATTTTGCTCATATGTTTCCATTCCACCGATCCCGGAACCAATCCAAACACCGACACGCGGGGCAATCTCTTCCGTAATTTCGAGGTTCGCATCTTTTAACGCCATTAACGATGCCGCAACGGCGAATTGGGTGAAGCGATCCATCTTCCGCGCTTCTTTTTTATCGATAAAGGCTCCTGGATCAAACTCATTGATTTCCGCCGCCACTTTCATCGGAAATTCCTCAGCATTGACACGCGTCAGCAGGCCAATCCCTGATTGTCCCTCAACAGCACGCTTCCACGTCGTTGCAGCGTCTAACCCTAATGGTGTTACCGCGCCAACGCCGGTGATCACGACACGTCTTTTTTCCATGTCTTTCCTCTCCTTTGCTACAATTGATCTTTCAGCTTGTTACTTCCCCCATCGCAAGGCTACTGAGCCCCAGACGAGTCCAGCTCCAAAGCCAACGAGGACAACAATATCTCCATCCTTTATTTTACCATTTTTTAATTCATCGACCAATGTCATCGGAATCGAAGCTGATGATGTGTTCCCATATTTATGGACCGTTTTCGCCATTTTTTCCTGAGGCAGCTCCAACCGTTCCCGCGCCGCTTCCATAATGCGGATATTGGCTTGATGGGGGACGAGGAAGTCACAATCCTCTTTCGTCAATCCCGCCTTTTCCAGAACTCGTAAGGAAGACTCGCCCATTTGACGAACAGCAAACTTAAAGACCTCTCTCCCGTTCATCTCTAAATATTTGTCCCGCTGATTAATATGCATCGCCCCGGCCCCATCGGCTCCAAGTTCAAAGGCCAAAATTCCTTTTCCTTCAGATACAGGACCAAGCACAGCCGCGCCGGCGCCATCGCCGAATAAAACAGCGGTATTACGGTCGGAAAAATCAGTGATTTTCGAAAGCTTCTCCACTCCGACGACCAAGATATGGCGGTAAGCTCCGGTCTTGATGAACTGCTGCCCCGTGGCAAGGCCATAAATAAAGCCGGCACACGCCGCGCTAATATCCATAGCGGCCGCTTTTTTAGCACCGAGTCTTTCCTGAATTAACGTCGAAACGGTCGGAAACGGCATATCCGGTGTAACCGTCGCGACTAAAATCAAATCAATATCCTCCGCCGCTATCTCCGCCTGTTCCAGCGCATCCTTTGCAGCGAGATAAGCCATATCGGACGTTTCAATATGATCAGGAGCAAAACGACGCTCTTCAATTCCAGTGCGGGTGCGAATCCATTCATCAGACGTGTCAAGCTTCTGTTCAAAATCAGCATTTGTTACTACTTGCTCTCCCACATAACTGCCAATGCCTAAAATTCCTGCATGTCTCATCTTTCGTTCCCCTTTCGCGGTCGATCGCACGATTCTTTTTGGGTTATTATTAGTACCTGCTACTAATTCTATCCTATGTTGACTCTCCTGTCTATATGAACCTCTTTTGAATTAGGCGATCGGATTCACACGCAGATTCGTCCTCTTCCATACACTAAAATGAGAGAAGAAAGGAGGAGCAACTATGGCTGAACAGCAAAAGCCGCGGCGTGATTTTTTCGATGAATTTATGTTTGGACGTCCTATTTCCGAACCGCAGGCAGACAATCAACAACCAGAGCCACAGGCGGAAGAACAGGAAAACACAGCGCCGGCAACGCCGCCGACTCAATTAGAGCAGGTGCTGACGCTTGTCCAGACGTTAGGCCCGACAATCGACAAGCTGGCCCCGCTTATCGGCGCCGCTCACACGTTTTTTACGAAGCAGAAGAAGGAAGAGCCTTCTTCCAAAAAGCCGTCCGGAAAACAGGCGAAAAAGCAGGAATAAGCAGCTTAAACCAAGGCAGGCTACTAAAATGAAACCGAGACTTTTTCAGCAGCATTCTATGTAAAACGAGGTGTCCCTAAAAAGGCGTTAGCCGATTGAGACACCTCTTTTCCTTATTATGCTCATCTATAGTAAGGATAGACCGGACCGTACTGAGGACCATAGCTGGGACCGTAACCCGGACCATAGTTCGGGCCATAACCAGGTCCGTAGCTTGGGCCATAATTCGGACCGTAATTTGGACCGTAAAAGACATTTGGCCGACCATAGCCATAGCCCCCGAAAAGAAATGGACTGACCGCGAGTCCCGCTATAAAGGGAAGCACAGGAAAAAAACGTTGATCCTGTTGCTCATACCCGGCGTTTCTCATCATCGGTTGATAAGGGAGATAGCTCATGCTTCACCGCTCCTTCCGCTAGGTTCTCTTTATCCTATGAACGAGCAGAAAGAATGGAGCCTGTCGTTATTTTTCTTTCTTTTGCAGCTCTTCCATCATATCAACAAAAAATCCGTCCAGCTGACTTTTCAGCTGCTCGTCTTCCTCGCTTTTCGGCGACATGCCTTTTACCTCTTCATACGTTTGCAAAAACCCTTCAAGATCCCCAGTGCGGATTTGAGCGATACTGTACGATACAAACAGTCGTATATGAGGCGCCTCGCTTTGTCTCATTAATTCGATAAACGGGCGTAGCTTTTGAATCGCTTCTTTGTCCTTCTTCTCCTTGACCAGCTGATAGCCTTGTTTCATTTCTTCAGCAAACGCTTTAAGTCTCGCCGTCTTGTCCATCTTATTTCCTCCTTGCGCTCATAAATTTAAACAGAAGAAAAGCCCGGATCAGGTGCTTCCCCCTGTCGAGCTTTTCTTTCATGTACAGCTTTTCTTACTCTTTCTCCAACGCAGAATGCTCCTTGCCCAGCTCATATGCTTCGGACATGACATTTAACAGCAGCTCAAGCATCGGCTGTAAATCTTCCATATTTAATTCGATTCCTTTTTCATCGAGAAACTTCTTTCCTTCAGGCAGGTGCTTCATTGCAATTTGCATAAATTTCATATTCATTTCCGGAAGATTCATACATTATCCACCTCTTAAGATCATTCTCTCATCTACGATACTATGATGAGCAGGTGAACGCAAGTAGTTAGGTTAAGGGCGATTCCGGCAAGTCTCCCGTTTCAATATACGTCTTGACTGCCTCTTCAAGCTCCAGCTTTATTTCTTCCGGTACAATTGGACTAAAACGGCCAAGTGTAATGACTCCATCTTGAAAATCATAGCTCTTGTTCCCTGCCGGCAGTTCATCTTTTTCATATTGGTCAGCGACCAGTTCATACAGCACATCGACATGCTGTACCGTGCTTGTTAACACAGTTGATTCACCCAAATCAGATTGGTCGCCGACAAAGCCGATCGCATACAGCCCTTGATTCTTCGCTTCCTCAATCACCGCCACATGGTAGCCATCGCCGGCCGGATAGAACACATCGACATCTTTCTGTTGCATCTCTTTAAAATAAGTCAAAGCGCGCTCTTCATTTGTCCAGCTTTCGACAAATTCAACCTCCACCTCGATTGCCCCGTTTTCTACCTTTGCCCCTTCCTGGAAGCCTTTGACCTCCGGCTGCCATGGAAAGGCGGCGATAATACCGACCACCCCGGTTTCCGACATCGATGCGGCCATCATCCCGGCAAAATAACCCATCGCATAGCTGTCGAATTGTAGGCTCGTGACATTCTCACCTTCTACATCCCCGTTAAAGCTGACAAAATGGATGTCTGGATAATCCTCGCCAAGCTCGGAGAAAAATTCAGCAAAAATCCTGCCATGTCCGAATACCAATTGAACATCATTGGCGGCAAATTCCGCCACGGCATTTTTTACTTTTTCGAGCGTATTCATATCCTCTTTAAACACAACTTCACTCTTTCGGTTAGTATGAATATTTAAAAGTCCCTGATATCCTTTGCTATTCCATCCCTGGTCGTCAATCGTGTTTTCGAGCAGCAGTCCGATTTTCGCCGGTGAAGATGAAGAAATCGGATTGCTGCAGCCTGCCAGCAGAATGATCAGCAAAGTGACTTGCAAAATCTGTGGAATTCTCATGTTGACACGCTCCCTATTGATTTGCCCTTTTCTATTATAATGGATGAATGAAATGATTTCCTGTTAGTAATTGGAAGGCTTCCTTTTTAGCGCTTTCCTACTCTATCGAATTGATCACCTTCTTTCGTCCTAGTTATTCGTTATTCTATGACGATACCCTTTTTGTTTTATCCTTTCTTGGACAGATGTAATCTGATTGTAATGTTTTTTGGCGCAAAGATGAAACATTGAGCGAAGGCTGGTATAATGGATAAGACTATTTGAACGAGAAACGAGGAACATATTTATGACGTACACGGAAGCTGTGCAATCACGGCGGACCTTTGCGATTATTTCGCATCCCGATGCCGGAAAAACGACTTTAACGGAAAAACTGCTGCTGTTTGGTGGAGCCATACGCGAGGCTGGATCCGTTAAAGGGAAGAAAACAGCCAAACATGCGATGAGTGACTGGATGGATATTGAAAAGCAGCGGGGAATTTCCGTGACAAGCTCTGTCCTTGAATTTCAATATGACGGCTATCACGTCAATATTCTTGATACACCGGGGCATGAAGATTTCAGTGAAGATACGTACCGGACGCTAACAGCGGCTGACTCGGCGACGATGCTGATCGATGCGGCCAAAGGCGTCGAGGCGCAGACGAAGAAGCTCTTTAAAGTATGTAAAATGCGGGGCATACCGATTTTTACGTTTATGAACAAGCTCGACCGCCAGGGACGCGACCCTTTTGAGCTGATGGAAGAGCTTGAGAACCTGCTTGGCATCCGCTCGTATCCGATGGGCTGGCCAATCGGCATGGGACAGTCCTTCTCAGGTGTTTATGACCGTCATGAGAAGCGGCTGGAACTGTATAATCCGGAAAACCCGAAAGAAATTGATGTCATTCAATTGGAAGGACCGGATGATCCGAAGCTTGATGAAGCGATTAACGACCCCGAGCTCGTTGCGCAGTTTCGCGAGGAGCTGGAGCTGCTTGATGTCGCCGGAGATGAGTTCGACCTTGAGCTTGTTGCCAAAGGAGAACTGACGCCGATTTTCTTCGGCAGCGCAATTTCCAGCTTTGGCGTGCAAACATTCCTTGAGCACTTCTTAAAGCTTTCGCCGGCACCGACGCCAAGAGAAAGCTCGAAAGGCTTGATCGAGCCGTTAACCTATAAAGAGTTTTCCGGATTTATTTTCAAAATCCAGGCCAACATGAATCCTGCTCACCGCGACCGGATTGCTTTCTTGCGGATCACGTCCGGCAAATTTGAACGCGGGATGGCGGTCAAGCATGTCCGCATCGGAAAAAACATCAAGCTCTCGCAGCCGACGCAATTTCTGGCGCAAAACCGCAGCATCATCGACGAGGCTTACGCCGGCGATATTATCGGTCTCTTTGATCCGGGCAACTTCCGGATTGGCGATACGCTCGTTGAAGGAGACAGCTTTGAATTTGCGGAGATGCCTCATTTCTCGCCTGAATTCTTCAGTGCGATCACAGTTAAGGAAGCATTAAAGCATAAATCCTTTGAAAAAGGGCTGCACCAATTAACGGAGGAAGGCGCCATTCAGCTGTTTAAAACGTTTAACCGCTTCAATGAGCAGCAAATTGTCGGCGTAGTCGGAGTCCTGCAGTTTGAAGTGCTTGAGCATCGGCTGAAGCATGAATATCACGTTGACATTCAGCTTGAACGGCTGCCGTTTTCATTGGCGCGCTGGGCAGACGGCCCGCCGGAAGCGCTGGAAGCCTTTAAAAAAGCCCAGCGTAATCTCGTAACCGACCGCGATGGCCGGATTGTCGTGCTGTTTGAAAATGATTTCCAAATGCGCACAGCAACGGAGAAGTATCCTGATATTACATTTTACGAGAATTCTTTCTTCCGTTCCACGATCTAAAAAAACGCCTGTGGCGTTTTTTTGAAGCACTGTGCAGAGCCGTTACAACGGTCTTTGTTCACCATGAAAGTGAGGTTCTTTCATGGTGAACGTAACGTGCGGAGCCAGTGCTCTTCCTCGATGCTTCCTACACTTCCTCCTGCGAATGTTTTTACGAATCAACCTAAAAAACGTTAAGGGACTGGGACAGAGGTTATTTTTTACCTTTTGCCCCAGTCCCTACCTGATTTTGGCTCGCCCTCACTTGCCTATTCGGAAATCTTCCTCCCCGCTCGCTTGCGGCTGCGCTGATAAAGGATTTCCGCCAGCGCCCCTAAGCCGATCGCGCCAATTACACTGATCCCCTCCGGCAAACCGAACATTCGTCGCAAGAGCAAAAAGGAAATCACTGTCACGAATGCAAAGATGACGATTCCGATAAAGGCCCGTTTCATATCCACCTATTCACGCCCTTTTTGCAGTTGCTGCTGTTTTAGCCATTGTGTCATATGTTCCCGCTGCTTGGCAAGCCCTTCCTGCAAGGATACTTTCGCCTCGAAGCCAAGCATGTCTTTACTTTTCTCAGCCGATAATGACGTCTCAAACCGCGGCGAGGCCGTCAACGGATGATCGGGCGCCACATGTTCGACTCCGCGCACCCACTGGTTGGCTTTTCCCGACGACAGCTGATACACCTCGTTCACATGCTTCGTTTTCCCGGCGAGCATAAAAGCGTCCACGACATCATCGACATACAGCACATCGAGCGTTGAACGATCCGACTCTACCTCCTCCTTGCCGGAAAGCAGCTGGTAATACGTCATATCAGCGCGCTGCCACGGCCCATAGACCGTCGGCAACCGTAAAATGACATACGGAAGGCCGCGCTGCTCGGCATATTTGCGAATGACATTCTCCCCGGTTAACTTCGTAATTCCATAGGGCGAAGTGGGATTGGCAGGCGTCCGTTCGGTAATCACGCCAGGACGCTCGCCATACACATCGACGGTCGAAGCGTAAATAAAGCGCGCTTCTGGCGGACATGCCTGCACGAGGGTCCGGGTCAAATTAACATTGTTTTCAATCGACTCGGCGAGTGGCGGCCATGTATGATCGGCTGACGTATCGGCGGCAAGATGATAAAGCGCGTCGATCCCGGTCAGAAGTTTTTCCAGGTCGGCATTCTCTGCTTTTTCCTTGATGATCGTCAGCAAGGCATTCCGTCCAAGTCGCAATTCCATTTCTTCCTGTTTTTCTTTTTCAGCTTCATTCATTTGATCGATCGCAATCACTTCCACTCCATTGAGAAGCAGCCGCTCACAAAGATGAAAGCCAATAAAACCAAAGCCTCCTGTGACAACAACTTTCTTCATTCTTCCCCTCCTTTTTCAACTACCGAACCCGGCCAAAAGGTTCACTCCCAGCACCGCGCTACAACACCTCTTCATACTTTTGGTAAAAAGGAAAGGCGGATTGCGCCTCCTTGTAAAAGGAACGTTCATTGCTATGAATCCGTAAATTAATCAGGCATCCGTCAGCCGCTAGCTGCTTTTGCAGAGCGCGGCTATGGGCGTGAAGAGGAAAACGTTTTTCCTGAACATGACAATGAATCGAGAGAGGCGGACATTGCCCGCATGTCAGTGCAGGAACTTGATTTCGCACCCAATCCTCCTGAATATCACGTTCCGATTTCAGATCATAGGCCAGCTCCAGCTCTTTGACAAAGCGCTTATAATACAGCTTATTCTCCCTCTCCTGTTCATAGTACGAGCTAAGCGAGAGGCAAGGGTTGATTAAATAACAGGAACGAATTTGCTCTGAATGCGTATGGATCCACCTCAAAGCAAGTAACCCGCCGGCTCCTTCCGCAAAGAGGTGAATTTTTTTATTAAGAATTTCTCGTTTTAAAATGAAATGGTACAGATGCTCAAGCAGTTCAAACGCTTTAGGGCTTCCCCAATGCTTATCATAAAGAGAAGAAGCAAAAACCGTATATCCCCGCTTCAGGAGATCCTGAATAAATTGTTCCTTCTCAGGATGATGGAGCCATTCACTGGAATTACTCGTCACCGTCATCCCATTATCGCCAATCAGGCAAACGGCGAAACCACTCGGCTGCTCTGGAAGATAGAGAACGTTCCATTGGTCCCCAATGCGAAAATACCGTACATGCTTCATTGGTTTACGTCTCTCCCCATTTTCGAAGTTCCTATAATTCATGTATTCTTATTACGTTATGCATCCTTCGCTCATTTTGAACCATTTTTCGACTAAGAAACCGCAAGCTGCCAACAAACGCTCTCTTAAAAAACGTATATAACAGTCGATCCAAGCAATGCCTGCAGATGATAACCAGCACTTTACAATCTACTAACTATTGTAGTAAAATTTAATCACTACATATCGTAGTGATGGTTCACGTAGAACATTACCGGAAAGGAGTCCGCCATGAAACAAATTAAAAAGCTCTCCGATACTGAAATGGAGCTGATGGAAGTGATTTGGGCGTGCGATCCCCCTGTCACCTCCAGTGAATTGCTTCGTATTTTCTTAAAAAGAGACAAAACATGGAAAGCGCAGACGATCTCAACCTTCTTGTCCAGATTGGTGGACAAGGGACTGCTCAAAGCGACGAGAATAGGCCGGACGAATCACTATGCTCCTTGTCTGTCACAAAAAGCGTACAAGCTTTGGGAAACAGAAAATGTGCTCGATGCCCTCTATGAAGGGTCGGTGAAAAACATGATTTCTGCTTTATATGATGGCGACAAGCTGTCTGATGAAGATATTTCAGAGCTAAAGCAGTGGTTTTCTGGAAAGTAGGTGAACGAAATGAATGGTGCTCTCGAAATTCTTGTCAGCTTAACGATCGCCGGCAGCGTCGTCGTCGGCTGTCTCCTTCTGGTAAGCCTGCTTCCCGCCAGCTTTTTTCCAGCGAAATGGCGCTATTTTCTCGGAAAGGTCGCCCTTGCCTTTTTTCTTGTTCCGGCAGCACTCTTGATTCATTGGCTGTTCAAATTATATCCAAGTAAGGCCGGAACTCCGTTGATTGAGCAGCAACCAGTAAGTCGGCAGCTTACTAGCTTTCTTCCAGACTATCTTTCTGCGAATCTCGCCCTCATCATGCTAGCCATATGGGCAACAGGAGGTATCATCTATTCCCTCTGGCAGCTGTATTGTTATCGCAGATTTTCAAACGAATTGCACCGTCACAGCACGCCCGTCCGAGAGAACAGCGAGATTCATCACGAGCTTCTCCTTATGAAGCAGAAGCTTGGGATCAAAGACGATGTTCAGCTCCTCTATAGCTCGGCTGTCCGTAGCCCGGCACTTTTCGGACTACGGAAGCCGATCATCCTGCTGCCAGAGGAGACCTGCGCGCAGCTGAATATTCGCATGGTGTTTCACCACGAGCTGATGCACGTAAAGCGCAAAGACCTGGCTGTCAAATCACTGGTTCTCACTGCGAGTGCCTTACACTGGTTTAATCCATTCGTTCACCTTCTCCGCAAAGACATTCACAAATGGAGCGAGCTGTCCTGCGATGAAGAAGTCGTGAAAGACATGTCCTATGAAGAACGGAAGCAATACGGGGCCATGATCCTGAACATTATGGAAGGCAGACGACTCCCGCTAAGCTTTTGTACTTCCTTATCGGGCACTGGCAAACAATTAAAAAGGAGGCTGGAAATGATGCTGAATGTGAAAAAACGGAAAAAATCCATCATCGCCGCAGCGGCTGTAACAGCGATCGTCGCTGGAGCGATTGGCACGGCAACCGCAGTATGGGCGGTGACAAACACACCAGAGGTCAAGACCGAAATAAGTGAAGAAGAGGGATTGCACAACATAAATATCCAACCGCCGGAAGGTCTGTATTTGGCAAGTAGGAAATGTATGATTTGGCAGTTAAAAATGTAGCTACTTGCCAACATCCTTTTTTAACGATTGAGTAATGATTCTTTGTGT
>NZ_JBEPKD010000012.1:0-110166 GCF_040544555.1 Halalkalibacter oceani | reverse complement strand
TCTCTCTGCACTGTCCGACAAACCCTTTCGGACTGTTTTTTGGGCAGAGGTTCCGCTCATAGCAATACCCCTGAAAAAGGGTAATGCGCCTTTTTTCGATTAAGCTGCTATGGCTCCTCTCTCTGCACTGTCCGACAAACCCTTTCGGACTGTTTTTTGGGCAGAGGTTCCGCTCATAGCAATACCCCTGAAAAAGGGTAATGCGCCTTTTTCAGGGGTTAAATGGGGTTGGGCGGTTTGGACGGTGGCCGAAATGGTAAAGAATCGCGTCGACGATTCGGGCCGAGGCCTGGCCGTCTCCGTATGGATTCGAGGCTTTCGCCATTTGCTGGTACGCTTCGCTGTTTGTAAGCAGCTCGTGCGCCATATGAAAGACATCGTCCTCGTCGGTGCCGGCAAGCTTCAGCGTTCCGGCTTCAATGCCTTCCGGCCGCTCGGTCGTATCGCGCAGCACAAGAACAGGCGTCCCAAGCGATGGCGCTTCCTCCTGGACTCCCCCGGAATCGGTCAGAATAATTTCCGCCTTTGCGGCAAAGTTATGGAAATCGACGACACCAAGCGGTTCAATCAAATGAATTCTTTCATGGTCGCCGAGTATCTCTCCAGCTATTTCACGGACAGCCGGATTCAAATGAACCGGATACACAACCTGAATATCGGGATGCGCTTCAACGAGACGGTGAACCGCTTTGAAAATATTCTTCATCGGCTGTCCGAGGTTTTCGCGGCGGTGAGCCGTGAGAAGAACGAGGCGGCTGCTGCCAACTTTTTCGAGAATCTCATGCTCGTACGCTTCACTGACCGTTGTCTTCAAGGCGTCGATGGCCGTATTTCCTGTAATAAAAATCGCGTCCTCCGCTTTGTTTTCATCAAGCAGATGCTTGGCGGCCTGCTTCGTTGGCGCAAAATGCAGATCAGTCAGGACGCCGGTCAACTGCCGGTTCGCTTCCTCCGGGAAAGGGGAGTACTTATTAAATGTCCGCAGGCCCGCTTCGACATGACCGATGGCGATCTGATTGTAAAAAGCAGCAAGGCTGGCAACGAATGTTGTCGTCGTGTCACCGTGTACGAGTACGATATCCGGCTGAAGCTCCTTCATCGTCCCGTCGAGTCCGAGCAAAGCATTCGTCGTAACATCGGCTAACGTCTGCCGCGCTTTCATAATATTCAAATCATAATCAGGCACGACTTGAAAAATATCGAGTACTTGATCAAGCATTTCACGATGCTGGCCAGTTACCGTCACATACGACTCAATCTCAGCTTCGTGTTTTTTTAATTCCAACACGAGCGGTGACATTTTGATCGCCTCTGGCCTCGTTCCAAATACCGTTAATACTTTCACTTTCTTTTTCATGATTGTGCTCCTCCAGTTGGTGTCCTATTTCGTTCCAAACAAACGATCTCCCGCGTCTCCCAAGCCTGGTACGATGTAGCCCTTCTCATTTAATTTCTCATCCAGTGCCGCGAGGAAAATATCGACATCCGGATGTGCCTTCTGCACCGCTTCCACTCCCTCCGGAGCGGCGACGAGGCACATCAGCTTCATCGTTTTTGCCCCGCGTTTCTTCAAGCTGTTGATCGCTTCAATCGCTGAACCGCCTGTCGCAAGCATCGGATCAATCACGATAAATTCTCTCTCCTCAACATCAGCGGGCAGCTTCACATAATATTCAATCGGCTTTAATGTCGCCGGATCCCGATACAGTCCGACATGCCCGACCCGCGCAGCGGGAATCATCCGCAATATACCGTCGGTCATTCCAAGACCTGCCCTGAGGATCGGCACAAGGCCTAATTTCTTCCCGGCGATTTTTTTAGAAGCAGCTTGTCCGACAGGTGTTTCCACAGTGACGTCCTTTAATGGTAAATCGCGTGTGATCTCAAAGGCCATCAGCCCCGCGACTTCATCCACCAGCTCGCGGAATTCCTTTGTACCGGTTGATTTATCGCGTATGTACGTCAATTTATGTTGAATTAAAGGGTGGTCAAATACAAAAACTTTGCTCATCTTCTTCGGCTCCTTTTTCCGTTCTTTTAACATGACTCTTTGAAAATTCTACTTGAATGACTACTACTTAGCAAGCCGAATTGACAAGATTCTTGAATCAGCTTGCAGCCACTGATTCCTCCCCTATTGCTTCTTATCCTGCAAAAAATCAGCCTGCATTGCTCATGAGGAACAACACAGGCTGATCAAGTTTTCTTATCCTAAATGCTCGTACATCGGGAATTTGGCCGTTAACGCCGCTACACGTGAACGCGCTTCTTCCAGCTTCTCTTCATTTTCAATATTTTTAAGCGTCAAAGCAATGATTGCGCCAATCTCATCCATTGCTTCTCCATCAAAGCCGCGCGATGTCGCAGCAGCTGTTCCGATCCGGATGCCGCTCGTCACAAACGGACTTTCAGGATCGAACGGAATCGTATTTTTATTCGTTGTAATCCCAACTTCATCAAGGGCCTTTTCAGCTACTTTCCCTGTCAGATTAAGGGAACGCAAATCAAGCAAAAGCAAATGGTTATCCGTACCGCCTGATACGAGATTAATTCCTTCACTGACAAGCTTCTCCCCGAGACGCTTGGCGTTCGTTTTAATCGATTCAGCGTATGTTTTAAATTCAGGTGACAGCGCTTCTCCAAAAGCAACCGCTTTGGCGGCAATCACGTGCATTAAAGGACCACCTTGAATGCCAGGGAAAATCGACTTGTCAATTTTCTTGCCGAACTCTTCTTTACAAAGAATCATCCCGCCGCGCGGTCCGCGAAGTGTCTTATGAGTCGTTGTCGTCACAAAATGAGCATGCGGCACTGGGTTAGGGTGCAGTCCTACCGCCACAAGACCGGCGATGTGAGCCATATCAACCATCAGATAAGCGCCTACACTGTCAGCAATTTCACGGAATTTCGCAAAATCGATTTCACGCGGGTATGCGCTCGCCCCGGCGACGATCAGTTTCGGCTTATGCTCCTCTGCAAGCTTTTGCAGCGCGTCATAGTCAAGGCGCTGCGTCTCTTTATCGACGCCATATTCAACGAAATTGTAAAGCACGCCACTGAAGTTAACCGGACTTCCGTGAGTTAAATGTCCGCCATGCGACAAATTCATTCCAAGAACCGTATCACCAGGCTCAAGGATCGTAAAATAGACCGCCATATTCGCCTGCGCCCCGGAGTGAGGCTGCACATTGACATATTCAGCACCAAAGATCTCTTTAGCACGGTCTCTTGCTAAATCCTCGACAATATCCACATATTCACAGCCACCGTAATAACGGCGTCCCGGATAGCCTTCTGCATATTTGTTTGTTAAGACAGAGCCTTGTGCTTCCATGACGGCAGGACTAACAAAGTTCTCTGAAGCGATCAATTCAATTTTGTCACGTTGACGCCCCAGCTCCTGCTGAATTGCTGCAAATACGTTCGGGTCTTGCTTTTGTAATGACATTCTCCATTCCCCTTCCCAATCCATAACTTTCGTCATTCCGTCAAAAAACTATTCTTCCGCTTTTATCTTATCACATTTTCGCGCGTATTTCCGTACGAAATCATCTAAATTTCTTTTTTTGTTCACCAAAGACGAATGGACACGTCTAAAGCAATCCATCACGCTCATAGACAGCGCGGACACCGCCAATTAATTTCGGTCTTGTCACAGCCATCGTCACATGTGCCGCACCAATCATCTTCACCGCACCTCTGACCGGGATCGCGACCTTTTTTAAATGCATCCCGATCAATGTATCGCCAATATCAATTCCTGCTTCACAGGAAACTTCTTCGACGAGTACGGGATCATTCATCTGCCGGAAAGCATATGCCGCCATCGCCCCACCAGCCTGACGGACCGGCACGGCGGAGACGATCTCATAGCCGCGCGCTCTTGCCGTCTCTCTTTCGACGACAAGAGCGCGATTCAAGTGCTCACAGCATTGAAAGGCCAGCTGCACTCCGGTTTGTTCACGTTGCTGCGATAAAGCGCGGTAAATCGCCGCCGCCACTTCCTCGGATCCATTTGAACCTATTTTTTCGCCGATGACTTCACTCGTGCTTGTCCCGATAACGAGCAGCACGTCCTCTGTTAAAGGCATGGCCCGCTGCAAGTCAGCGAGCACGGCAAGAACCTGCCGCTCAATCAATTGTGTTGACTCGTTCATAGGAGCCTCCTTGACTACGCTTCGTACTCAGTAATCTTGCCAACACGGCGTTCGTGCCGGCCACCTTCATAGTCTGTCTGTAGCCAGATCGTCGCGATTTCCCGCGCCAGCCCGGCACCGATGACGCGTTCCCCCATCGCCAGCACGTTGCTGTCGTTATGCTCGCGTGTCGCCTTTGCGCTAAAGCAGTCATGCACGAGGGCGCAGCGGATGCCTTTCACCTTGTTGGCAGCAATCGACATTCCGATCCCAGTGCCGCAAATTAAGATCCCACGATCAAACTCGCCGCTTGCAACCTTTTCCGCTACAGGAATCGCATAATCAGGATAGTCAACCGATGTATCGCATTCGCAGCCGAAATCCTGATATTCAATGCCAAGCTCATCCATTAATTTCTTTATTTCTTCACGGATTTGGATTCCTCCATGGTCTGAACCAATTGCTACTTTCATTAAAATCACTCCATCTGCTTCTAAATATTCATCTTAAAAGCCGCCGCGCCTTCATTTCTTTAGATTGAAAATTTTTCAATCGTCGCTTTCAGTTTTTTCGCCTGCTCGGATAGCTCATGTGCCGTTCCGGCCATTTCACGAATCACGCTTGACTGCTGCTCTGTCATCGAGGAGATTTCGGTTGATCCGGCCGACGTTTCTTCGGCAATCGCCGCGACTTCCTGAGATTCATGTGTTGTTTTCTTAATCGATTCCATCTGCCGGTCAATCATTTGCGAAATTTCTGCAATGACAGCCGCAACCTCATGAACCGATTTTTCCACTTCGGTGATCGCTTCGTTTGTTTTTGTTCCATGTTCTGACTGCTCATTCGCGACTTTTACTTGCTCGCTGATTTGCTCGACGACATTTTTTACTTCTGACTGGATATTGTGAATCAAGTCTGTAATCCCCTGAACCGCCTGCGCACTTTCATCGGCCAGCTTCCGCACTTCATCGGCGACAACCGCAAAGCCTTTACCCTGTTCGCCGGCACGCGCTGCTTCGATTGAAGCATTTAAAGCAAGCAGATTCGTCTGTCCGGCGATATCCCCCACGAGGGAAATAATATCGCCGACTTCCTTCGCCTGGGTTTCAAGCCTGCCGACGACAGTCAATGACTTTTCATTATCAAGCGCCAGCTGCTTAATGCCCTGGACGAGAGAATCAACGACTTTTCTGCTTTCTGTTAGCGTATGTACCATTGCCTCGGATGATTCTTTCGATGTGTTGGCACGCGCCTGAACATTCTCAGCAATTTGCGCTACATCCTCCATCGACTCTGCCGTATTTTGAATCGCATTCGCCGAATTTTCCGCCCCCTGCGCGATTTCATCCATCGTCAAACCGATTTGGGACGCTTTTGAAGCGGCAACTTCAGAGGCGCTTGTGATTTCATTTACTTTCTTGTTTGTTTCATTAAAGTTATCATCAATGTCCTTAACCATATGACGCAGGCTTCTCAGCATTTCGTTGTAAGCGAGTCCGAGCGACCTGATTTCATCATCGGACTTCGACACTTTTATATCGTGCTGGATATCGCCGGCAGCTGCCAGCCGGGCCGCCTGCTCAATTTCTTTAATCGGCTTTGTAATCAATGGCGCGAACAGATAACCGAGCACACCGCTCCAGAAAACACCTTTTATTAATGTAAAGACGATAAAGGCCTCGCGACTAATCCCAAACTTTCCTTCCAATAAATCAGCTAAAACGAAAATAAAAATAGCACTAAACCCGAATGTTACAACGGCTAATCCACTAATTCCAATAACCAGCTTTTTCCTGATGCTGGCCCGATAGCTCTTTTTTTCCCCCACCTCATGTCTCCACCTTTCACAAATTCGCTAGTTTGTGTGTTAACTTGTCCAAGCATCTTTCAATTTCCTTTGCTGTTTGCCGGTAGTCCTCAAGTGAACCACCAATTGGATCAGCGATATCGACCTCCTCTGACTCGTCATCGACAAATTCCTTTAATGTGTGAACATGTTCACTTGTCTCAGGAAAGAGAAGCTGAATCGCCTCTTTATGAGACCTGGTCATCGTCAGAACAAGATCAGCCCAAGTCAATAAATCAGCAGACACGGCCTGAGAGGTATGATCGGGCGCTATCGCCTTTTCCTCCAGGATCGCCCTCGTCCCGTCAGATGCCGGCATGCTCGGCAGCGCATGAATTCCCGCCGACTTCACTTCAACATCAGCGGCACGGCTGCGCAGCAGGGCTTCAGCCATTGGACTGCGGCACGTGTTACCGGTACACACAAATAAAATCTTCTTTTTTGACAAGGCTATCAACTCCTGTTCATCCATCAATATTACTCCCAAAAAACACTTTTCTTTTTCATTTTTCTGTCTAGTTCCATCTTATCACATTCACACTAAAAACGGTACACGGGCTATCGATAAAGCCGGTCTTATATCGGCAGAAACAGCTTAATGCCAAAACCGATTAAGATGCAGCCGCCCAACAGCTCGCCATAGGCGCCGATATAATGCTGAAACCTGCGTCCCATCATCAATCCGGTCCAGGCGAGGAGCATGCTTGCCGCTCCGAACATCGCCACGGTGAGCAGCGTTTTCGCTCCCAGCATCCCTAAGCCAAGTCCGGCTGAGAAGCTGTCTAGGCTGACGCTCAGCGCAAAAAGAAACATTCCCGCTCCATACGGCTTCAGCGTCGATTCTTCATTCGCCTTGAAAGCGGAGGCCACCATCTGCAAACCGATCAGAAACAGCAAGGCGCCGCCAATAAAGGTCGCCAGCATACTAAAATAACTGGATAGCACTTTTCCGGCAGCGACCCCTAACAGCGGCATAATCATATGAAAAATCCCAATTGTAAAACCGATTTGAAAGACTTGCCTCAGCCGCAGCCCAAGCATTCCGAGTCCAAGCGACACCGAAAATGCGTCCATCCCGAGCGCACTAGCCATAATAAATAACGCGACCCATTCGCTCATCCCACCACTCCTCATTACAGACATGCTCTCTCTACTCTATGCACGTCCAAAAACAAACATGTGTATGAGTGTAAGTGGCGGGACGGTCTTGTTTACAGCATTCTTCCCGCGGCGGCCTTTTCCAGCCGGTTCATAATTGCAATCCCGACGCCTTCAGCGGGGAATGTTTCTGCATAAATGACTTCCACCTCCGCATGGTCGAAGGCGCGTAAGCTCTCATACAAGTCAGCGGCTACTGTCGCCAGGCTGCTTCTTTTTCCACAGGCTTTGACGAGGTCGGCTTGATAATCGGCCTGGTGCTCAATTGTCGTCAGAACACCGACGCGCTTCCCCTCCGCCTTGGAACGGGCGACCAGCTCCGGAATGCGCGACCGGTCCTGGACGAGCCAGAGCGTGCCGGCAGGGGCGTAATGTGTATACTTCATCCCTGGCGACATCGGCGTTTCCTGTGCTGAATGAAGCGCAAGGTCGAGGGCGACCGGGCCGATTTCCGCTTCAATCTGCTCCTTTGTTACACCGCCGGGGCGGTAGAGAACGGGCACTGTGCCGGAACAGTCGAGGACGGTTGATTCCAGTCCGACGCCGGTTTTCCCTCCATCGACGATGCCGGCGATTTTATGATCGAGATCGTGGCGGACATGCTCTGCCGACGTCGGACTTGGCTTCCCCGAGAGGTTGGCACTCGGCGCCGCAACAGGGACACCCGCCGCCTGAAGCAATGCGCTGGCGACAGGATGATCCGGCATTCTGACAGCGACCGTGTCAAGCCCGGCTGTTACACTTGGCGCAACCGCCGCTTTTTTCTTGAAAATGAGCGTCAGCGGACCCGGCCAAAAGCGGGCAATCAGCTTTTCCGCTTGTGGCGATATATCCGTCACCAGCTGATCGAGCTGCTGCCGCTCGGCAATATGCACGATCAGCGGATTGTCGCTCGGACGGCCCTTGGCCGCGAATATTTTGCGGACAGCCTGCTCATCTAAAGCGTTTGCTCCGAGGCCGTAAACGGTCTCTGTCGGGAAGGCGATAACTTCTCCTTTTTTTATCCACATCCCAGCTTCGTTTATTTGCGCCTTTGTTCGCTCCTGATTGATTTTTTTATCCACAATCCAATACTCCGTATGTTCATAACTCACATGTCATCGCTCCTATCCTCTTCATTTTGCAGAGGATGTTTACCAATGTCAATCTGCCGCTTTCATTTCCTTAAAAAAACCGCCAAATCAAGGAGCGCGCCTCATTACCTGTTTTCCCCTTTTTTCTTTCTGTCTTGATTGGCCAAAACGAAAAAAACAAGTTATCCACTCCTGTGGATAACTTGTTAGTAAGTTATACTAATTCACATGCCCATAGTTTTGTGTCAAGTCCGATGTTGCGTTGATAATGAGCCGAGCCCTGAATCGCTTCAGGCACCTCTTTCTCCTTCACTTCCCGAAAACCGAGCTGTTGAAACAGCGAATTTGTTCCTTTTGAGCAAAGATAAATTTTATCAAGCTCCTGCTCCTTCGCATATTGCAACACGAGTTGCAAAAACTCCAATGTCAGCTGCGCGTTCCAACTATTTGAATCGAGGACGAGTGAACGTAAAAGCCCGTCTCGTTCGTATTGTTCAATGCCAACCGTACCAATGAGCTGGTTTCCTTCATTTAACACGACGAGAAATCCCGCCAGATTTTGCTCGATGCCATCTTCACGCAAACCCGCTTTCGCAATCAGGTACTGAATCGCCAGCAAATCCTTCGCTTCAGCTCTCCGAACGACGATGCTCATGCCTTTCACCCTTTCATCATCTGCTTACTAGAGCTATATGCATGGCTTGTACACATTATGCCTGTTCAGAAGAAAAGATCCGGTCAACCAAATTCGAGAACAACTCGACAACAAAAAAGGCAACTTCGACTTCATCTTCCGCTTCCTCTTCCTGTTCACTTTCACTTCCTGTCTCCTGTCCGGTCTCCACCGCTTCCCCATTGGCCATCTCAAGAAAACAGAGCGGCGGGAATAACACACACCACCAATTTTCTCCTTTTCCTTCTCCGAGAGTAATCAGAACAGCATCATAAACCCCTGCCGGATAAACGAGATTCCCATACAGCTTCGTCGGAAATTGAACTTCGGTAAATTCAACCTGATACGACTGCTTAAGGCCGGCTTTTTCCAGCTCTTCGGCGACGATTTCTTCAATCGCGGAAAGATTGGACGAAATGACGTCCTTCGCTTCCTCCACACTATCGAGTTCAACGGCCCATTCACTGATCGCCTGATTGACCTGATCGCGAATCGCCCGCTTTACCGCCTGATCGCCAATCGCGTCGCTGTTGCCGAGAATCCGTAAACGGATTGCCTCTTCGGCACTGACTTCCTGATGCAAGGTGGCAACCGCCTTGGCGTTTTGCTCTTCCCAGCTCAATACAAGGACAAACAACGAGAATAATAGATAAATAATAACTGTTGGTTTCATTTTGAAGCACCACCCTTTCACCAGCCATTGTCGCCAGGGTGGTGCTTCTTTAAACCTATCAGTCTTCGACAAAAAACTAGGGGCCTTTAATGGAGCTTGCCGTAAGCGAGTACGATCCGCTCTTTTCCGTTAATATCGCGGCGAATTTCTGTCTCCGCTTTTGGAAAAGCATGCTGCAGCATGTCTCTGACAGCTTCAGCCTGCCCAATGCCGACTTCAAAAGCGATGATTGCTTCCGCCTTTACGACAGCAGGAAGCTGCCCAATCATTCGGCGATAGAGCACAAGGCCATCTTCACCGCCGAACAGGGCGAGATGGGGCTCGTGGTCTTTGACATGAACAGCCAGCTCCTGTTCATCTGCCAGTGGAATATAAGGTGGATTGGAAACAACGATATCCATTTTTAGCCCGCGCTCCAGCAACGGCTCCAGCAAATCACCTCGCAAAAAAGAAACGTCAGCGCCAAGCCCGGCGGCATTTCTTTCAGCGATCTTTAAAGCCGCTTCGGAAAGATCAACGGCATACAGCTCGATCTCCGGCGCTTCCAGCGCAAGGGTGACAGCAATCGCCCCGCTGCCTGTGCCGATATCGGCCGCCGTCACCGTGCGATCAGCGAAACGTGACGCCTTCAGCCCGAGAACGGCTTGCACGAGCTCCTCTGTTTCCGGACGGGGGATCAGGACATCGGAATTCACGATGAACTTGCGGCCATAAAACTCTTCGTAGCCGATTAGATGCTGAACGGGAATGCCTTCCGCATGGCGGGCGAGATCCTGCTTCAGCCTCGTGATCAGTTCACCGGGGACAGGATCATGTAGCCTCATCAGCAGCTGCGCCCGGTCAAGCTGTAAATAATGACGGAGCAGCCACTCCGCAACAGGCTGTTCCAGCGACCTTTGCTCCAAAAAAGAAGAAGCCCAGCGAAGGGCCTCATGCAATGTCATTGTCTTCATTTATTGCTGCTCCGCTCGTTTCATCGCGTCTGCCTGTTCTTCAACAATCAGCGCATCGATGATTTCGTCGAGCTTTCCTTGCAGGATTTGTTCAAGCTTCTGCAAGGTCAGGCCGATGCGGTGATCTGTCACCCTGCTCTGCGGAAAGTTATACGTGCGGATACGCTCGGAGCGATCGCCTGTACCGACAGCCAGCTTACGATTCTCATCGTATTCGGCCTGCACCTCACGCTGAATCTTGTCATAGACGCGGGCGCGCAGTACCTTCATCGCTTTTTCCTTGTTCTTGATCTGCGACTTTTCATCCTGACAGGAGACGACCGTTCCTGTTGGAAGATGCGTAAGACGGACAGCAGACATCGTTGTATTTACACTTTGTCCCCCCGGTCCACTTGAAGCAAAGGTATCGACGCGGATATCCTTTTCATGGATTTCCACTTCGACCTCTTCCGCCTCCGGCAAAACGGCAACGGTCGCCGTCGACGTGTGAATCCGTCCGCCTGATTCGGTTTGCGGCACGCGCTGAACGCGATGGGCGCCGTTTTCATACTTCAGCTTGGAGTACGCCCCTGCTCCGTTAACGGTGAAGATGATTTCCTTATAGCCGCCAAGCTCGGTCGTCGTCGCCTCAATCACTTCTGTTTTCCAGCCTTGTGACTCAGCATAACGGGTATACATTTTATAAAGGTCGCCGGCAAACAGCTGGGCTTCATCTCCCCCGGCAGCTCCGCGGATTTCGACGATAACGTTCTTATCATCGTTAGGATCCTTCGGTAAAAGAAGAACTTTAAGACGCTCTTCCAGCTCCTGCTTGCGAGAAGACAGCTCGTCAATTTCTTCCTTGACCATCGCATGCATTTCGTCATCAAGCTTCTCTTCCAGCATCGCCCGGGCATCCTGATGCTGGGCAACCACTTCCTTATACTCTCTGAAAGCCGCTACCGTTTCCTGCAAATCAGCCTGTTCTTTCGAATACTCGCGCAGCTTCTTTGAGTCATTTATAATATCAGGATCACTTAATAGCTCGTTCAGACGATCATAACGATCCTCTACTGATTGTAATCGATCTAACACGGTTTTCACCTCATTACCTATTTCCAGTCCATAACAGTCTAATTATAGTATACCGATCAAACCTGGTCAATGTGAGCTCCGTTTCGCACGGAAAAGATTTTCGCTTAGCTTTGGCGGACAGCGGGAATACTATATAGACGATTCAGAACAGAGAGGTGATGAAATGAACTACGTGATTATTGGCGGGGATGCCGCCGGAATGAGCGCGGCGATGCAAATTGTCAGGCATGACCCGACGGCGAGTGTGACGACGCTTGAAATGGGCGACGATTATTCGTACGCGCAGTGCGGACTGCCTTATTTGATTGGCGGACTGATTGATGATCCTGATCAACTCGTGGCTCGCACTGTCGAAACATTTCGTCGTAAATACAAAATTGACGCGCGCACCCGTCATGAAGTGACCGGGATCGACCCGACGGCCAGACGCGTCTTCGGTGAACATTTTGACCTTACATATGACAAGCTGTTGATTGCCACGGGAGCGCGTCCATTCCTGCCTTCATGGGAAGGGAAGAGCTTGGACGGCGTCCATACATTGAAAACGATCCCCGACGCGAGGCGGCTGCTACGTGAACTGAAGCAGGATGTGGACAATGTGGTGATCATCGGCGGAGGATATATTGGACTGGAGATGGCGGAAAATTTCGCCGCCCGTGGAAAGCAGGTAACAATCGTTGAGCGCAATTCCCAGCTGGCGACGATCTTTGATCCCGATCTGGCCGAACATATTCACGCCGAGGCAGAGAAAAACGGGATCAAGCTTGTGTTCGATCAGGAAGTTCAGGCACTCGGCGGTACCAAGCGGGTCGAGGAGGTCGTTACGGATAAGCAGACGCTCCCGGCCGATCTCGTTCTTATCGCCATCGGCGTCAGGCCAAATACCGATTTTGTAAAAGGAAGCGGAATCGAGCTGAGTGAAAACGGGGCGATTAAAGTCAATGCCTTTATGGAAACAAACCTCGCTTCGATTTATGCCGCCGGCGATTGCGCGACTCAATATCACCGGATTAAAGAGCGCGATGATTATATCCCGCTTGGAACTCATGCCAACAAACAGGGCCGAATTGCCGGCATCAATATGAGCGGAAGACCGAGAAGCTTCAAAGGAATCGTCGGCACCTCGATTGTAAAATTCTTTTCTCTCACCTTGGGACGAACCGGACTTTCCAAAAGGGAAGCCGAGCAGCACGGCATTCCTTATCAGGCTGTCACTGCCGAGCTCCCCCAGCATGCCTCTTATTATCCGGGGGCTGAGAAGCTGCTGATCCGGCTGTTGTATCAGCCGAACACCGGGCAGCTGCTCGGCGCGCAGCTCTTCGGACGGGACGGTGTCGACAAACGCCTTGATGTACTCGCCACCGCCCTTTACCATGGCATGACGATGCAGGAGCTCGAAGACCTCGACCTCGCTTACGCCCCGCCGTACAATGGCGTCTGGGACCCTGTGCAGCAGACAGCACGCCGCAAATAAGGAAGCTGCTGAAAAAATACGATTTTCACTTTTTCAGCAGCTTCCAAGTAAAAGAGGTTTAACCGCGCAGTCGAAGCTGGTTCGGTCTCTTGCTCTGAGGGGCACAAGCCAGGAGATGATGGAATGCTTAAGGGGCTGGCCAAAAGGTAACAACAACCTTTTTGGCCAGCCCCTGCTTCTATTCCCGAATATGGACTTGATAACGAGGAATTTGCTGCTGCAAAGCTTCTTTCAGCTTAGTCATTTCAGCTTTTTTCTGCTGTGCGTCAAGCTCCGGCGGCGGCGTCACCTTCACATAAGCATGGCTGCCGGCAATCACGACCATTCCCATTTCAAAGCCAAACTGGTCATGGATAATTTGATGAATAAGCGATTGGTCGTCGCCGAGGTTTTGCCGTTCATTCGTTAATGTCCGAAAGCTGGTGCTCGTTGTGTTTTCCTCGCCGCGGTGAGAGTAGGTCGGCCGTTGCCGGATGCCACTATACATCATCGGACCGGGACCGAACAGGCCGTACATGACATTGCCCTCATGAGCAAGAGCCGAGACCGCCTGTCCTTGTTCTCCTCCCTGACCTGCGCAGCCGACAAGCAGCAGAAATGCCGCCAGCAGAACAGCTTTTACTTTTGTCATTCTGAAACACCTCCATGCCGCCTACAATGAGGCTGCATGAGTAGCTTGCCCAATTAAGCCTGATTATCTCTGTTAGTTTCCCCCAGCGGCGGATTTCGATAGCATTTGCGACAGACCGGGTAATAGGACTCGTTGCCGCCAATTTTAATTTGCTCCCCGGTGTAAACAGGCTGATCATTTTCAACGCGCAACGCCATGATCGCTTTACGTTCGCAGAACCAGCAAATTGTTTTCATTTCTTCAATTTTATCAGCATAAAGCAGCATATATTTGCTGCCTTCAAACAGTTCATTTTGGAAGTCGTTTTTCAAGCCGAAGCCCATCACTGGAATGTCCAGCTCATCGACAATCCGCGTCAGTTGGATAATATGATGCTTATTCAAAAACTGGCACTCATCAATGAGCACGCAAGCCGGTTTTCGTTGAAGATCGCGAATGTATTCAAAAATGTCAGTGTCGCTAAAAATCGGCACAGCTTTCCGTCGAAGACCGATGCGGGAAGAGACATAACCCACTTCATCGCGCGTATCAACCGCCGATGTTAAAATAACGACATGCTTGTTCTGTTCTTCATAATTATGAGCCACTTTCAAAATTTCAATTGATTTTCCACTGTTCATTGCACCGTATTTAAAAAATAATTGCGCCAAAATAAATCTCCCTTGCGATAAGTTTTCCCCTTGCTTATGATCATGACCATGCAAAATTATAGCAGGTTTAGCATACAGTTGAAAGTTCAAAACGACCTGTTTCAGCAAGAGAAACGGCCGATTAATGCAGGCGATGTTTTACGGTAATCTCTCCGATCTAAAAACGAGGCTGGCCAAAAGGTTGTTTTTTTATCCCTTTTGGCTCAGCCTCTATGCAATGAGCGTCACGATCTTTTCATGAGTTTGGTTTTCTTAGTCATCCGCCATCCCAGCGCCGAAATAAGCGGGCGTCAATCTCAAATTGGTCAAGCGCCTTGCCAATCGTCTGATTGACAATATCATCAATCGTTTTCGGCTTATGATAAAAGGACGGAACCGGTGGAAGGATCACGCCGCCCATTTGAGTAATGATTGTCATATGCTGCAAATGGCTTAAGTTAAAAGGCGTTTCCCTGACGATCAGAACGAGCTTCCGTCTTTCCTTCAGCTGAACATCCGCCGCTCTTGTAATCAGTTCATCGTTAAAGCTGTTGGCAATCGCCGATAATGTTTTGATCGAACATGGCGCGACGATCATCCCGTCGACTTTAAACGAACCGCTGGAGATCGCTGCGCCAATTTCCTCCTGTCCATACACCGACGTCGCCAGAGCCTGGACGTCTTCGACCGTATAATCGGTTTCATATTCAATCGTCTGCTTCGCCGCATTACTGATGACAGCGTGACTTTCCATCCCTAATTTTTGCAATACTTCAAGCGTACGAATCCCGTAAATGGCCCCACTCGCACCTGATATTCCGACGACAATTTTTTTCATATTAGCCTTCCTCGTCTGTCCTTTGTATTCTTTGCAAATAAGACTGATACTCCTCTCTTGTATCAATATCCTCAGGAAGCTGTGCAGTTACATGGAGGCTAAACACCTGATCCTGATGCTGACGAATAAGCTGCCGCGCCCCCTGATCTCCCGTTACCGTAAGCAACTCCGGAAAAAAGCTTCTTGAAAAAAGAACCGGATGTGAGCGGGTTGTCCGATAGACCGTCTGAATAATCGGATAGCGTTGCTTCTCATAAAGCTCAATCAGCTGATCAAGCGCCGCTTCCTCCATATCCGGCTGATCACCAAGCAATATGATCGCCGCTTCGGCGTTCCGCTCCTTGACATAGTGAATGCCCGCTTTCAACGAAGAACTCATACCGGCCCGCGATTCATCATTGGCGAGAGGGACAAGCGGAAACTCGGCTACCGCATCAGCGACGGCGGGCACGTCAGCATTATAGACAAGCACGACGCCACTTGCCTTCGCCCGGCAGGCGGTCCCCGCTACCCTGGTAATAAGCGGCTTCCCGTCCGGCAGTGGGAGAAGCAGCTTCGGCTCCCCCATCCGTCGCGAGTAACCGGCCGCTAAAATGATAATCCAAATGTTTTTCTCACTCATAGCTCCACCTCATATGGGCAATCGGATGATCTTGCTTTCCATTTTGAAAAGCGATCAGCTCACTAAGGATACTGACGGTAATTTCCTGGGGAGAAGACGCGCCGATCTCCAACCCGACCGGTGAATACAGCTTGTCAAGCCATTCCTTTTCAACCTGCAGTCCGTTTGCTTTTACCCCATCGAGCAGCATGCGAATCCGCCCGCGCGATCCGAGCACGCCGAGAAAAGGAAAGGAAAGCGGCAGCAAATGATGGAGCGCAAGCTGATCCAGCTCCAGATTATGAGTCATCAGGACACAATAGGTTGCAGCATCTGGCTGCAGTTCAGCAAAGTCTCCCCTGCTCACTAAAACTGTTTCATACCGGTCAAAATATGTTTGCAAATAGGCTTCGCGGTGATCGACGACAGAAACGCGCCAATCGAGTTCGTACGCCCCTTTCGCCAACAGCACGGCGTCAGGCCCGGCGCCGATAATCATCAACCGTGGCCGGGGTGTGACCGATTCATGAAAAAGCGTAACAGCCACGCCATCCAGCTCTGTCTCCTGTAAGCCCGTGACCTTTTCCCCACTTTGTCCAGCAGGAGTGCGCCAATGACTTCCCGCTGGGTAACGATCCTCATCACCGGATTCCACAACGGTCGTGAACAAATACGGTTCATCCGCGGTTAACCGCCGGCCAAGCTCCTCAGCCAGCCGACTGGCGCCCTGCCGGTCATCGACCGGATCAAACGGCTGAAGCAGCACGGTAATGACCCCATTGCAGCCTACCCCAAGACCCCAGACTTCTTCTTCCGACCAGCGAAAATCATACGTAAGCTTTTTCGGATGATTTGATTGCAGAACATCCCGCGCATGGGTAGCTAAATCAGGCTCGACGCATCCCCCGCTGATCATTCCGGTCACCTCTCCACCGGGATCAATGACGGCCCGGGCTCCTTCACGACGGTAGGCGGAGCCTTTTACATCAATAATGGTGGCAAGGACGGCACGTTTGTTTTCATGTAAAGCATCAATCAACTTGTGATAAACATCTCTCATCCCGTCACCTTCGATTTCTGTTTTCTCCCTTGGACGCCAGGAGGCCGCTCCAAGGTATGATCAATCCCTACCCTTTTAGCGCAGCGGCCATCCCTGTTTTCTTATTTCGGCACATTCAAGACAAGCCGTTCATTCATAGTCATTAGCCAAACGCCAAACAGCTTCCGGATTTAGTGGTAATGCCCGGCCCCGCTTTCCAATTGCCTGGGCAATTGCATTGGCAATCGCTCCCGGAACCGGATCAATCGCGACTTCACCAACTGATTTAGCGCCGAATGGTCCATGCGGATCCGAGCCGTCAATAAAGGCAATTTCAATTGGCGGTATATCCGCTGCCCCCGGCATCCGATAGTCCATGATCGTCGGATTTTGCACCTTTCCTTCCTTCACCTTCAGCTCTTCCATCGTCACCCAGCCGATTCCTTGCGCGACAGCCCCATAAACCTGGCTTTTCGCGCCGACTTCATTAATAATTGTGCCGGAATCGTGGACAGCCCAGTAGCCGACGAGCTTAACTCGGCCTGTATCAGGATCGACTTCAACTTCAGCTACATGGGCAGTAAACGGATAGTTTGGCGATGGATGACCGTAATACGTCTTATCCGGCCGATCCGTGTCTGGGCTGTACGTCGCCCGTACGGTGAGCTGGTCGCCGGCGTGCAGCCCGCGATAGCTTGCCGCAAGCTCTTCTAAGGTCAGGACGCGGTCATTCACTTGAATACCTTCGTGACAGAAAACGCCATCTTCTCCCGTCATCTCCTTCACGAGCTCCAGCATTTTTCTCTTTACTTCCTTCGCGGCAAGGTGAACTGCGTTACCGCCCATGACCGTACTGCGGGAAGCAAGCGTTCCGATACCGAACGGATTCCGCTCCGTATCACCGGACTTTACAAGAATTTGATCAGCGCTGATTCCCAGCTCCTTCGCGGCGATAGTGGCATACGTTTGCGTCATTCCCTGGCCAAGCTCGATTTCACCAGTCTGGACGATCAGCTCCCCGGCGGAAGATAATGTGATGACGGCTGTTGAGCCTTCAAAGCGCGGATCAATTCCGCGGAAGCCGGAGACATGGTTGCCAAGCGCCATCCCGAGGCCGCGGTTTGGCGGCAGGTCTTTCTTCCGCTCCCAGCCCGAGATTTCCTTCACTTTTTCAATACATTGATCGAGCTTACAGCTGTCCAATTGATAGCCGTGAATCGTCACATCCTTTTCACGGACGATGTTTTTCATTCTGATTTCACTCGGATCCATTTCCAACGCTTCCGCCAGTTCATCAATAATGCTTTCAACGGCAAACAGCATTTCGGCGTTCCCGAAGCCGCGCATACATGTCGTTGGGCTAATATTCGTATAGCATAAATGCCCTTCGGCGCGGACGTTCTGGAAATGATAGACGCCATCCGGCCGCGTGCAAGCCGTGGCGACAATGTTCGGGCTCCAGTAAATGCGCGCTCCTGCATTAGCATAGACCGTAGCATCTTTGTACACAAAACGCCCCTCTTCATCGGCACCGATTTCAACTTCCATCTTGAGCGGGACACGCGGATGGGCGCTGATCATATCCTCTGTACGATTTAAGACGATTTTTACAGGGCGGGCGGCGGCTTTGCTTAACGCGCACGCAATCAAATGCATTTTCAACACATATTTCGCGCCGAATGAGCCGCCGATTGGCGGGATGATGATTCTTACTTTGTCTTCAGGCAAACCAAAGGCAGCGGCATACGTTTCCCTTGCTAAATAAGGGATATGCGACCCGGCCCACAGCGTAACGCCATCTTCCTCCGACCAGCTGGCAATCGCAGCGATCGGCTCGAGATGTCCTTGATAAATCGGATTGATGACGTAGGTTCCGCCACGGACGACCGCCGCTTTTTCCTTCCCCGCTTTTACGTTGCCGCGCTCCAATTGAAGATGCATCGGCCGATTATCCGGGGCACTGCTATGCAAAACAGGGGCGTCTTCCAGCATCGCATCCTCTGTTTCAAAAATAGCCGGGAGCACCTCATATTCAACTTCAATCGCCTCCAGCGCTGCCTCGAGAGCCGCTTTCGACTCTGCTGCGACTGCCGCGACTTCCTCCCCGATAAAAAGCACCCGTTCCTCGGCTAAAATGTTCCAATCTTTAAAGCGCGTCGGTCCAAATGGTGGATGGGGAACATCCGCCGCCGTGATGACGGCCACGACGCCGTCGATCGCTTTCGCCTTTGTTGTATCGATCCGGACAATGTTGGCATGCGGATGCGGGCTGCGCAATATTCCGCCAATCAATTGACCTGGCAAATTCATATCCTCAATAAATTTTGTTTTCCCGCTCAGCTTGTTCATATGAGCATGCGGGGATTTAACGTTGGAGGTCATGGGACTTCTCCTCCCTATTCAATACTTTCTCAACTGCCTGGAAAATACTCTGATATCCTGTACAGCGGCATAGATTATTTTTCAACGCCGCGCGGACGTTTCCGGCAAATTGTTCAGGCTTTTGGATGTAGGCAGATAAGGTCATCATAATCCCCGGAGTGCAAAAGCCGCACTGCACGCCGCCCGTCTCCATCATCGCCTCGCTCAAATGCTGAAAGGTTTCCGTTTCGGCGACGCCTTCAATCGTTTCCACTTCCGCCCCTGCTACAGCAGCGACCGGGAGAATACATGAAATCGTCGGTTTGCCGCCGACCATCACGGTACAGGCCCCGCACTCTCCCGTCTGGCAGCCAATCTTCGTTCCTGTTAAACCGGCCTCTTCACGGATATAACTGACAAGCGGACGGGTTGGATCACCATTCCAGCTTTTTTCCTGTCCATTTATCCGAAGCGTTATATTCTGCTTGCTGTCCATTGTTGCCTCCTTCTATGATCCTTGTCTGCTTATGTGTCCAAGAGACTGGAGTCAAACACTTCATCCTTCGTGAAGGTTCTTGAGATAAGCCCGTCCTCTTTCAAATAGAGCATAAAGCTTTCAATTTGCGCCCAATTCTGCTTCAACCCATAAGGCCAGATGTCATCGCCAAGCAGCTTGGCTGACTTTTCGGCAGCTTCCCATAAAAACGGCGCCGATGTTTCGTTTTTCACCGTTTCAAACAGGCGAAGCTGCGCCTGCTGCTTTTCCTTTAAGAACAATTCATAGACCTGCTTTGGCAGCTGAGGATCGTTCTCTACCGCTTCCTTACGCAGGGAAACGAGATGCATAATCGGGAAAATGCCCGTGCGCTCGTAATAATCACGTTCGACTGTCCAGACATCAGGAATGAGGCGACGGATTTGTCCCCCTTCTCCGGTCAGAGAAAAGTATTCCGCCGGCGGTCTTCTAGCTGTCATAATCGCATCGACCTCACCATCAACCAATGCCTTGAAAATATCGCCCGATTCCGCCTGCTCCGCCGGAGTTTCGACAGGAATCCGCTCCGGCCGGTACGTCACCCAGTTCAGTTCCTCCGTCGCGACATTCCACTCATGACGGAAGTAGGCGCGCACCCAAACCGCGGCCGTCATTTGATATTCAGGCACCCCGAAGCGGCGCCCTTTCAATTCACTAGGATGCTGCCACGGCGCATCGGAACGGACATAAATCGCATTATGACGAAAAGAGCGCGACAGAAAAACCGGGATCGCTGTCAGCCGCTTTTCACCTTTGCTAAGACCGATCAAATAGGAGGCAAGCGACATTTCCGCAATATCATAGCTTGCTTCCGACACTTGCTTTTCAAAGATTTCCTCGACCATCGTGCTTTTAAGCTCAAGATCATATGCAGCAAGCGCAGCCTGGCCGCTAATAATGGATTGAGTCCGGTCGCTTTTTGAAACGGCAAGACTTAATGTTTTTTTCATGATTCTCTCCCCGCCTTTGCTGTAAGCTTCATCAATGCTTTTTTGACGAATACCTTGACCATTTCCTTCCGATATTCAGCGCTCGCGCGGACATCGGAAATCGGCTGACATTCATTTGCATAGAGCCGGGCAATGCCCGCGATCGCTTCTTCGGTTAGCTCAGTCCCGTTCAGCTCGTCATTACTCAACGCGACAACCGTTGCATTGGCAGCACCGACAGCGATCTTAATCCATTCCTTCTCTACGCCCGCTCCTTTTACAACCGCGGCTACCGACACTAAAGAAATATCCGTTCCGCCGCGCTGGTCATGCCGCAAAAATGTTTGCGGGACACCGACGACCTCATGCGGGATAAAAACACTCGTTATCATTTCATCATCCTGAAGCACCGTTGTCTTCGGCCCGGTGACAAAGTCAGCAGCTGCGACTTTTCTCGTGCCAGATCGGCTCGCCAGCGTTAACACGGCTCCATAGGCGATTAATGGCACGATCATATCCGCGGCGGGTGACGCATTGGCAAAATTACCGCCAATCGACGCCCGGTTTTGAATTTGCCAGCCGCCGACGACTTGACATGCTTCGCGGAGCGCGGCGAGCCCTTCCGTCACCGGACTTTGCCACAGTTCCGCCGCCGTTACCGCTGCGCCAATTTCAATTCCTCCCGCCGTCTGCTCAAGACGCTGCAGCTCGGGAATATGCTGAATGTCAAGCCACGACCTGGCCGGACTCTGCTTCTTTCTTGCTTCCCAATTCACGAACAAGTCCGTTCCTCCACATACAATCGTCGGCTGCTCCTCAGCAAGAAGCGCAAGCGCTTGTTTCAAATTATCCGGTCGATACCACATTCGTTCTTCACCGCCTATTCGATTGCTGTCGTTAAATCCTTCACCCAAGGTCGCGCGGCTAAAGGTTCGATTTTTTGTTCACTGTTTTCTTCCGCCCGGATGCTGCACAGGTAGCCGGCCTTACCGTCAACGACGGCCATACACTCTTTGCAGGCGTTGGCCGACCGGCAGGAATAGCGGACAGCCAAAGTCGGATCCTTATGCTCCCTGATCCAGAAAATGGCATCAAGCAGACTCATTCCTTCGACAAAAGGAACCTGGTACGTTTCTTCATGCTTCCCTTCTTTTTCGCTTCCGCGAGTGATGTGCAATGTAATCTCTGCCATATGTACCTTCCTCCTTTTATTCCATCTCCACTTTATTGAACGTCCATTCTCCTGCCTCATTAAGCGTAAATAACGAGCTGTACGCTTTCTCAAGCTGCTCCGGATAGTCAAGTCTGACGTGAGCGCCCCGTGTTTCCTTACGTTCGATCGCTCCTTGAATGATCGCCTTCCCTAAACGGGCCATATTGACCGCTTCGATCTTTTCCACCAGCGAAAGTGCATAGCTGTCTTGCGGTGCAAGCGCCACTTCTTTTACTTCGGCTTCCACCTGCTCAATTTCGCCAAGTGCTTGCTGAAGCTCCTCTTCCGTTCTTAACGGACCGGAACCTTTCCAAAGAATTTTCTGGATTTTTCGTCTCAGCCCAAGAATCGAGTCCTCGTCCTTTTCCACTTTCTCCGGATACCAGAACGCCTGAAGCTGCGCCCATTCCTGTTCCAATTCTTTCTTTACAATCTCATCCTCACGCTGCTGCAAGTCCTTTGCCGCTGTTTCCCCGGCAATTCTTCCCGTCACAAGCGCTTCTGTAATCGCGTTGCCGGACAGCCGGTTCGCCCCGTGCATGCCATAAATCAGTTCGCCACAGGCAAGCAAATTCGGCACAGTTGTTTTCATCGCCTTATCCACTTTAACGCCCCCAAGCATAAAATGGGCCATTGGCGCAACTTCAACCATTTGCTTCGTCAAATCAACGCCCTGCGACTTCAAAATATCGATCACCGGCCCGAAGCCTTCTTTCAGCTTGTCCTCCGGAACCATTCGGAAATCAAGGTAAGCGCCGCCATGCTCTGAGCCTCGTCCGGCCTCAACCTCTTTAAAAATCGCATAGCTTGTTAAATCTCTCGTCGCTGTGTACTTCCCGGCTACTTCTCCATTGTAGCGCTGCATAAATTCCTCATGCTCGCCATTTAACAGCCTTCCACCAAGCTTATAGCGGAATGGGTCCCACATAATCGGGTCAATTCCGACTAATGGAGGAAACAGATGAGCGATCGGGAAAAACTGCACCATTTCCATGTCGCGCAATTCACCGCCGGCTTCTGCCGCTAAAATAAAGCCGTCCCCGGTCATATTCGATGACGCACTGTTGCGCTCGTACACTTCCGTCAGTCCACCTGTCGCCAAAATGACCTGTGAAGCGGAAATGCTGATTGGCACCATATCCTCCATTGAAAAGCCAACGGCCCCGACGACGCGCCCTTCGTGTTTCACCAGGCGGGTAATCATGACATTTTTCAGCCGGGTAATCTTTTCATCTTTCCAAATCGCGCGCTTTAAGCCGTTTGCCGTTGCACCGCCCGTATTTAAAATATCGACATAGACACAGCGGCGCTTCGAATGACCGGGAGATACAACCTGAGACCGTTTACCATCCTCCGTTCGCGCCCATTTCACCCCGTAACCTTCAACCTCATTGATCACTTCAGGTCCTCTTTCAACAATCGCCCTAATAATTTCAGCGTCGCCTAAGCCGCGGCTTCCGACCATCGTATCTTCAAAATGAAGCTCGGTGCTGTCCTCTTCGGCTTCACCTAAGGCGACAGCGACCGTCATTTGGGCAATAATTGTTGCTCCGCCCCGTCCAATCAAGCTTTTGTCAGCAATGATGACATTCGCTCCTTCATCCGCCGCAGCCCGGGCGGCCATCATCCCGGCCGCTCCTGATCCGACGACTAATACATCCGTTTCATAGTTGTTTGCTGTCATCACATTCGCTCCTCCGTTTACTTTTCTTTGCCAATTGCTTGTACGGTAATGTCGGCCTGTTCAAGCTCTTGCTTAATTTTCTTCGCATACGCCAACGCATTCGGACCATCGCCGTGGATGCAGATCGTTTCAGCGAGAATCGAAATATCTTTGTTTTGCTGGCAAAGCACTTTCTTTTCCTTGACCATGCGAATGACCTGCTGCACTGATTCTGCTTCACTTTCAATCATCGCATTCGGCAGGCGCCGCGATGTCAGCGTCCCGTCTTCCTGATAAGTGCGGTCGGCAAAAACTTCGCTTCCCGTTCTTAAGCCGATCCGTTCTCCCGCTTTTAATAATTCACCATTCGCCAGGCCAAATAAAATGAGCTCTGGATCGACCTTGTACACCGCCTCGGCAATTGCCTCTGCTAAATCCTTATTAACGGATGCCATATTGTATAAAGAACCGTGCGCCTTGACATGCTGCATCTTGGCACCCTCTGATTTAACAAAGCCGTACATCGCGCCAATCTGATAGACAACGATATCATACGCTTCCTGCGGGGAAATATCCATGTCTCGCCGGCCAAAGCCAATCAAATCCTGCAACCCTGGATGCGCTCCGATCGCAACATCGTTCTCAAGCGCCAGCTTAACCGTTTTCCGCATCGTCGTCGCGTCCCCGGCATGAAAGCCGCATGCAATATTAGCGGAAGTGACATATTTTAAAATCTGTTCATCCGTTCCCATCTTATAAGCGCCAAAACTCTCACCCATATCACAGTTTAAATCGACTACACTCATTTTGACATCCTCCTTGAATTTAGAATGTGAGGGACCTTCTGCAGACGAGGGAATCACTTCTTCACCAAGTAGTCTTCCCCTGTTTCCCCATCCGCTCAGATCATCCCTTTATTATATAATCGCACACCTTGCTTTAATTGTTCAAAATTTAATTCCTGTTCTAGCAGAAGAAGCTGAGCTTCCTCCAGTGACACTTCTTTAAAACGGACCTCTGCGCCAAGGTTTAATTGAGCCATCACCGGTAAATCAACGGTAATCACCTGGGCGATTTTATGATAGCCGCCGGTTGTTTGGCGATCGGCCATCAGCACAATCGGATTGCCATCAGACGGAACCTGAATACTGCCGAAGGTCACCGCCTCGGACAGCAGCTGCTCCTTATGCTTCAGACGCAACGGCGGGCCCGCAAGACGAAATCCCATCCGATCCGATTGTGGCAGTACTTTAAACGGCTCGCGATAAAAGGCGTCTATACTCTCCTGCTCAAAGCTGTCGGCCTGCATCCCTTTTACGACGCGAATAAGGGGATTCATTTCGTAGGAAGGCCTAATATAGCGGAAAAGCGGCAATGTCGCCTCATAAAACGGTCTCTCTCCCGCCCTTTGCCTTAATGCCTCCAGCTTCTCTTGCTGCTCCGCTTTTCTTATGTAAAGCTGATCATTCGCTTTCAGCGCCCGGCCTTCGTAGCCGCCAATTCCAGCTCGTAAATAGGTCGAACGGCTGTTCATCACCTCAGGAATATCATATCCACCGGCAACGGCCAAGTACGCGCGCGTCCCATGCTTTGCCGGGCCAAAGGACAAGGTTGTCCCCCCCCTGACAAAGACGGCTCTCCACATCGGCAGCGGCTGTTTGTCAATTGTCGGTGACAAGTCAGCACCACAAATCGCAATCAGGGCATCTTCTTCAAAGGTTAAGGTCGGGCCGACCAATGTGATTTCAAGCGCCGCCTCATGCTCCTCATTTTCCACAAGCACATTTGCCGCCCGCAAGGCGTAGCGATCCATCGCTCCGCTGGCGATAATACCGAACTTCTGAAACCCGGTTCTGCCTTTATCTTGGACCGTCGTTAATAATCCGGGCTTTTTCACAACAATACTCATTGGGCCCCCTCCTTCACGAGCTGATCGTATTCATCCTTGCTGATCGCTTTGAACTTTACTCGATCACCAGCTTGTATAAGGGTAGGCGGCCATTGATCCGGCTGAAACAGCTTTAACGGCGTATGGCCGATAAGCTGCCAGCCTCCCGGAGTTTCAATCGGGTAAACGCCGGTCTGGGTTCCCGCAATGCCGACTGTGCCGGCCGGTATCGCCAGCCGGGGCGTTTCCCGCCGCGGTGTCGCGATCCGCTCGGAAAGCCCTCCCAGGTAAGGAAAGCCCGGCGCAAATCCGACCATATATGTAAGATAGTCACCTTCTGTATGAATCCGGATGACGTCCTCCGGAGTTAAAGAGTTATGCCGGGCAACGGTTTCTAAATCCCGACCGAGCTCTCCTCCATAATAGACTGGTATCTCTACTGTTCGCGCCTCAACTTGTTCACCCGGTTCAATTTGCGCCAGCAGCCGTTGGACTCTTGCCCGGAAAAGCTCATAAGGGAGCTGTTCGGAATCTTGACCTGCGTCCTGTAAGACGTGATAGCAATCATAATAGATTGTCACATTCGTAAAAGCGGGCAAATATTCAGTCATCCCTTCTAGTGGATGGTCGTCAAGATAGGCACAAAGCAGCTGAACCTTTTCATGGGTCGCCGGGTCGACGCCCTCCCCCAGTTGCACAACAAGAGCCGAATCACCAAACGGAAAAATATTGATTGCCTTCATTCACTTCCCCCCTCCTTCTTACTTGTACTTCGATGTAAAATAGGGGTTGCATGAAAAGGACTTTTTCCTTTTGATGCAACCCCGAAGCAGCGAAGGCTGGGCAATGCTTTGCAGGCAAAACCGCCGCAGCCTTTCACCATCGACTTGTAAGACAGCCGAAAGCAGTCGTGAAGTTGAATGAAACACGCTTAAAACCACTGCCCTTTTTCTTCGTCGCTCAATGCTCTTAATTGCTCGGGTTTCGCCTTATCAACATGTTCCTTTGGCACAACGGCCCGCTTCGGATAAGGAATTGGCGGAGCCGGTTTGGTCGCATCGACAATGACAGCACTTGACATTCGCGCTGTATGGGAGCCATCCTCATGATAATCCCAGTTTGTCGGCAGCAGCCCGCCAGGTCCGTTCCATTTCGGGATAATGAGCTGATCACGTTCAGCGTCAAAGCGAGTCCCGACTGCCCAAGCCACTTCTTCCTCATTAAAAACATTGATATCATCATCGACGACAACAATATGACGCAAATTTTCCTGCTCTGTATTCAATGCTGTAAAAGCTGCTTTTTTGACGTCGGCATCCCGTTCCTTGTGCAGGGAAATATAGCAGTGCATCCGCGCATAATGCGGCACATTGACCGTATTAAGGCTCGGGACGACGGATTTCACAGAATGATAAATACTTCCTGAGCGCGGAATCCCGCCCACCATTAAGTGTTCTCTGCTGGAAGCGACAATATCCTGGAAAATCGCCTGATTTCGGTGCGTAATGCAAGTCACCCGGATGACAGGGACGGAGCCGCCGCCAAGGTAGTGACCAGGCCATTCACCGAAAGGACCTTCCGGCGCTTCTTTCTCAGGGAGGATTTCCCCTTCAATGATAATTTCTGCATCGGCCGGCACCATTAAATCAGATGTTTCCGCCTTGACGACATTCAACGATTCCCCGATCAGCGACCCGGCAACTTCATACTCGCCGCCAATTCCCTGAATACGGGAGACCGCCCCCATTAAAAAGCCTGGATGATGGCCAAGGACGATCGCCACCGGGGCGGGTTTTCCTTCTTTTTCGTATTTCTTATGTATCAAGCCGCCATGATGGGCACCGAGAAACCATACCCCTAATTCACGCTTATCGTAAATTTGGTGACGGTAAATTCCGGCGTTGATTTCCTTACTTTCAGGGTCGCGGATCACCATCACCCCGGCTGATAAATAAGGGCCTCCATCCATTTCATTATGGACAGGGATCGGAAGCTTCGATAAATCGGCTTCATCGCCCATTAATATGTTCTCTTTAACTGGCGCCTGCTCGGCAGGGACGACGGTCGGCGGAATTTGGTTGCGGATCTTCTCGCCAAATACGCGCGGGATGTCCGGCACCTCACAATTTAAAAATAACGCAATTCGTTCATACGTCGTCAGCAAATTGGAGATACATGACAACTTAGCACCCTTAACATTTTTAAAAATGAGGCCAGGGTACTCGCCTTGTTCTGCAAGGCGAGCCGCATAGCCCGTAATTCCGAATCTTGGATCGACCTCTTCCCCGACAACGCGGATGCTGTTCGGGTTCAGCTCATCGAGCTGCTTTAAATACGTTCGCAAATCCTTCCCCATCGTTCAACCCCTCCTAAGGTAGGTATGATAAGTCAACAGCCTCATCAAACGAAACAGGCTCCTCAATAATTTCTAATTCAACCGCTGTTTCCGCCACATTGGCTGCGCCTTCCTCAGTAACTCTTAACCCTTCAGGAACACGTGCCAGCTGATTGGCAATCGCCATTTCAAGCACATCAGGTTCAATGTTTTCGAAGTTTTGCTGCATTGGTTCAACAGCCGAAGCCGGATCATCCGTCACACGGTCATTGATTTCATTCATCACTCTCAAAAATACAGTCATCGCCTCACTGTTTTCGTCCACCCATTCAGTTGTCGCCATGACGACGATACCGGCATATTCAATCTCCGGCTCATAAAGAACTCTAAAGTCGCCGGAAGAGACCATTTGCGAGATCGTTGGCTCTGACACCATTCCTCCTGCTACCTGTGAGTTTTCGATCGAAGCAAACATGCTTGCCCCGCTGCCGCTGCCGATGATTTCCACATCGCGGTCAGGATCCAATCCACTTGCTTCAAGCCCATAACGAAGTCCGGTATCAGACAAGCTTCCTGCACGTGTAACAGCCAATGTTTCCCCTGCGAGCTCTTCCAATCCTTGATAAGGAGCATCCTCTCGGACAATTAGTGAGTAGCCAACACCATCATAAAGCTGTCCATACGCTTTGACAGACAAGGCATTATTGGCAAAACGAAGCACGTGCTCATAGGAACCGAGATTGACATCGATACTGCCGCCGACCAATGCCTGAACGGCATCCGACCCAGACGTAAAGCAATGTTCTTCCACGGTTAACCCAGCTTCCTCGAATGAACCATCATTGATTCCGATTTGCGCAAGAAGTGGAGTCATACCTCCGCAGACGAGCCCGAGACGAATGGTCATATTCTCTTCTGTCTCACTTCCTTGATCCGTGCCTTCAGGCTGCTCTCCGGCGCCCTGATCCGGCTCATTGCCACCGCATGCGGTTAATGCGATTACCATTACTGCTAATAAAGATAACATCCACACTTTTACTTTCATCTTGTTCCCTCCACATTCGTATAAGATCATCTTTTTTTCCTTTTGTTTAACGATATCTAAGAAGTTTTTTCTCAAATTGAACGATGATCTGCTCCAAAATAACAGCAATAATCATAATTAAGACCAATCCGGTAAAGACTCCCGTAATATCGAGAAGCCCGGAAGAATAGGTAATATAATAGCCCAACCCGCGGTTTGAACCGATCAATTCAGCAATCACGGCCCCAATCAGAGCCATCCCGATGTTCAGCCGTAAACTTGTTAAAATCCATACCGTAATCGATGGCAGCACAACCCAGGTGAACGTCTTCAACCGGCCTGCTTTGTAAGTTTTCATCATGTCAAGCAGGTCACGATCAATATTTTTAATTCCTTCATAGGCATTGTAGAACGCGACAAAAATAACCATCGCGATAACCATAATAATCTTTGAGCTCATGCCAATCCCGAACCAGACAACAAAAAGCGGCGCGAGAGCAACACGCGGCAAGCTGTACAGCGCCATCATATATGGATAAATCCACTTATCAAGCCAATGAGTCGAAGCAAGCGCCACACCAAGCAACGTCCCGAGAACCATCCCGATGACAAGCCCGATAATCGCCTGCTGCAGCGTAAAGCCGACGTGATACCATAAATCCCCGCCCACCGTTAAATCGACAATCCGTTCAACGATCAAGGAAGGCTTACTAATCCAGAATTCATTAAAAAAGCGTCCTGACGTCCATTCCCAAAAAAATAAGATAATAACCCCGACTAATATCCGTCCTGTCCAGACAATTAATGCTTCATTATTGTTCTTTTTCGCAATCGTTTGACCAGGGGATGTCTTTGTTTGTTTGTTTGTCTCTTCGTTACTCATTACAGCTGACTCCCTACTTCTTTATTTGCTTCGGCCAAAGCTTGCCAAATTTCTTTCTGCAATCTTTGAAATGTCGGATTAAACCGCGTTTCATAAAAAGGGCGCGGGCGCTCGATATCGACCTTAAACTCAGCTTTAATCCGGCCAGGACGATTCGACATTACGACAACTTTATCCGCCAGCGCAATTGCTTCCTCGATATCATGCGTGATAAACAGCACGCTTTTTCCGACCTTCTCCCACATTTTCAAAAATTCCTCGCCAATAATCACCCTTGTCTGGGCATCCAATGGGCCGAACGGTTCATCCATCAAATAAAGAGACGGATCATATGTAAAAGCACGGGCAAGCGCCACACGTTTTTTCATACCGCCGGAAAGCTGCTTTGGATAAAAGTCTTCAAAACCGGCGAGTCCGACCATCTCAATATATTTGCGTGCCGTTTCCTCCTGGATCTCTTTCGACTGGTTTTTTACAGCGAGCGGCAGGCGCACATTATCGAGCACGGATTTCCATGGGAGCAGCGCATCATTTTGGAAAACCATCCCTACGCCATCCGGGATCTTTTTAACCGGCTCGCCATCAATAAGAACAGAGCCTTCAGCCGGCTTAATCAGATTGGAAACTACTTTTAATAAAGTAGATTTTCCGCATCCGCTCGGTCCGACAACCGCGACAAATTCTCCATCTTCCACGGTTAAGTCGACTCCGGTTAAGGCGAGTGTACTTGATTCTTTTGTATTGTAACGCACCGCGAGGTTTTTAATTTCTAATTTCGGTTTTGTCGCCATTTTGTACCCTCTCTCTATCTCTCACAATTCTTTATTCCCTAAAACTGACTATACCAATAGGGTATACTGATTTTATCACCTATCAATTTTTCCGTCAAATCATTTATCCCTATTATGAGAATAGGTAAATCTTTTAAAACAGTTAATTTAAAGCCTTTTTTCCAGTTTGTTCTAACCGGTGTGTTTGTGAAAATTCAGTTTTATTTTAACAGAAAAGCACACTACTTTGTAAAGCATGACACATCTTCTCTCATGTATTTTTTCGGGACATAATAAGAAATCTGCTTGAGGGCGGGTCTAAAGGATTTTCCCTGTATGAAAATCCGAACAAAGAGTGTGCACCTTAGTGATCTCCCAGATGTTGAAAAAAGGAGGGTGCCCCAATAACTCGGGACACCCTCACTAAGCATGCTCAGCTTCTAAAAGCCATTGCCACTCTTCCTCTCGGTCGGCGGGTCCAGCTCCCTTGAGAAAGCTGAGCATTGTGCAGCGTATGCTCTTATTTCATATTATATTTCTTCTTAAAGCGATCAACACGTCCGCCTACATCGTTAAGCTTCTGCTTACCAGTGTAGAATGGGTGTGAATCCGCACTAATTTCAACTTTTAAAAGGGGATACGTGTTGCCGTCTTCCCACTCAATCGTTTCGGCTGATCCTTTTGTAGATCCGCTTAGAAACTTAAAACCAGTGCTTGTATCCATAAATACCACTTTTTGGTAATTTGGGTGAATACCTTGTTTCATTTCCTTCATCTCCTTTTGCCCTGAATCTTTTCGAAACAGAGTTTATCTGATCACACATGTCGAAATTATATCAAGTCAGGCTTAGAATTGCAACTATGAAAATGAAGTTTCTTGATCAGCTTCTTCTGCGGCTCTGCCTGTTCATTTCATCTTCCATCACTTCAAAAAAGTCGAGGTTCGTTTTCGTATCCTTTACCCGTCTGATGAAATGATCGACAAATTCCGGAGAATCGTTCATCGTCTTCCGAATCGCCCAAAGCTTTTCAAGCTGGTTCTTCGGCAATAGCAGCTCTTCTTTTCTTGTTCCGGAACGGCGAATGTCGATCGCCGGGAAAATGCGACGTTCTGCCAGCTTCCGGTCAAGATGAAGCTCCATATTACCCGTCCCTTTAAATTCCTCGTAAATGACATCGTCCATTCTTGAGCCGGTCTCGACGAGAGCCGTCGCCAGAATCGTCAGGCTGCCGCCCTCTTCAATATTTCTTGCCGCACCGAAGAACCGCTTCGGCCGGTGGAACGCTGCTGGATCAATCCCTCCGGAGAGAGTTCGTCCACTCGGCGGGATGACCAGGTTATACGCCCGGGCCAACCGCGTAATGCTGTCCATCAGAATAACAACTTCTTTCCGGTGCTCGACGAGACGCATTGCCCGCTCTAGTACCAGTTCGGCCACTTTAATATGGTTTTCCGGCACCTCATCAAAGGTAGAGCTGACGACTTCCGCTTTGACTGAACGCTCAATATCGGTTACTTCCTCAGGCCGCTCGTCAATGAGTAGGACAATTAATTCAACCTCGGGATGATTTTCGGCAATGCTGTTCGCCACTTCCTTAAGCAAGGAAGTCTTCCCTGCCTTAGGAGGTGCAACAATTAAGCCACGCTGTCCGAATCCGACCGGCGAAATCATATCAATGATTCGCGAAGAAACACGGCCAGGCGCTGTTTCAAGTTCAATTTTTTGTTCAGGATAGAGTGGAGTTAAAGCCGGAAAGTGGGGACGTTCCTTGGAAGTCTCCGGCGCTTCACCATTTACCGCTTCGACATGAAGCAGCCCGTGATAGCGTTCATTCTCCTTTGGAGGACGCACCTTTCCTGAGACTTTATCGCCGTTTCGAAGATCAAAGCGGCGAATTTGCGAGGCGGAAATGTAAATATCCTCAGAGCTCGGCATGTAATTAATCGGCCGCAAAAAGCCAAAACCTTCCGTCTGGATGATCTCAAGCACGCCTTCCATAAACATTAGTCCATCCTGCTCGGCCTGACCTTTTAATATAGCAAATATTAGTTCTTTTTTTGTTAACTTGCTGTAGTAGGATACTTTATATTCCCTAGCAAGTTCATAAAGCTCTTTTAGCTTCATATTTTCTAAATCTGAGATATGGACTCCCATTGTTACACCACGCTTCTATAATTAATAAATCATTGGCCGCCAGCGGCAATGATTGCTGTGATCACGAAAAATAATGAAGAACGCAACTCAATTCTTGACAATACTTTTTATTCCTAAGGGTAATCGGTAATCCCTTGAAAAAGCATAAAGGAAGAATGGAGGGTTTCGGAGATGGATTCGGTGAATGTGATTAGCAAAAGCAAAGTATGTCTATATTAGCTATATTTTACCCACATTTCAACATAATATTCAAGGACTCTTTCATTTGCTCCGCCAAACATAAGGCACCGCCTTCCATACATCACGACAGTGCCAGCGTTTTTATAAGCTTCTCTCTGCTAAAAAGAAAGATTTATTACCGAATGACCAGATCCGGTTTCTTTTTCATGCTATGCTTGCCGTCCACAAACCGGACGGTTCCGGATTTTGCCCGCATGACAAGCGATTGTGTCGTCGCCGTTGTTCCATTGTAGCGCACGCCTCGTAAAAGTTCGCCATCCGTTACACCGGTAGCAGCGAAGATACAGTCATCTCCCTTGACGAGATCATCCATATAAAGAACTTTCGTCACATCTTCAATGCCCATCTTCTTGCAGCGTTGAAGCTCAGCCTCGTTTTGTGGCAAAAGCTTGCCTTGAAGCTCTCCTCCGAGACATTTCAGACCGACGGCCGCCAGTACTCCTTCCGGCGCCCCGCCTGAGCCGAGCAACAGATCGACGCCTGTATCGCCAAAAGCCGTGTTGATGGCGGCGGCTACATCTCCATCTGGAAGAAGCTTAATCCGGGCGCCGGCAGAACGAATTTCTTCAATCATTTTCTCATGCCGCTTGCGATTCAAAATAACGACGACAAGGTCTTCAACATCCTTATTCTTCGCCTTGGCCACCGCCTGAAGATTGTCGATAATCGGCGCGTTAATATCCACTTTGCCGACCGACTCCGGACCGACCGCGATTTTATCCATATACATATCCGGCGCATGAAGGAGGTTCGAGTGATCGGCTACTGCCAATACAGCGAGGGCGTTCCACTGCCCGGAAGCGACGATATTCGTTCCCTCCAGCGGATCGACCGCGACATCAACCCGCGGGCCATAGCCGTTCCCCAGCTTTTCGCCAATATAAAGCATCGGCGCTTCATCCATTTCTCCTTCTCCAATGACGACCGTTCCCTTCATTGGAATCGTGTCAAACACGTCCCGCATTGCTTCTGTCGCCGCGCGATCGGCCTCCTCTTTATTGCCGCGTCCCATCCATCGTCCCGAAGCAAGCGCTGCTGCTTCCGTAACCCGGACTAATTCCATCGATAAACTTCTTTCCATCTTTTCTCCCCCTCTTCTCGCTTGTATCCTTTAGCTTTTCACCTGATCCAATTCCTCTTCCGTCATTTTTTCTCTCCATATATCTGCACCGAGACCGACAAGCTTTTCGACTAAATTGGCATAGCCGCGGTCGATATGCTCCAGTCCAGAAACTTCGGTCACGCCATCAGCCAGAAGGCCGGCGACGACTAAGGCGGCACCTGCGCGAAGATCACTTGCTCTCACTCTGGCGCCCTGCAGTGTCGTACTTCCGTTAATAATGGCGGAGCGGCCCTCCACTTTCACATTGGCTCCCATCCGTCTCAATTCATCAATATGCTTGAAACGTGCGTTATAGATCGTATCGGTGACGATGCTCGTTCCTTGCGCCTGAGTCAGCAGACTCGTAAAAGGCTGTTGGAGGTCAGTTGGAAAACCAGGATAAACAAGCGTCTTAATATCAACACCCTTTTTCTTGGTGCTGTTATGTATGAGCAGCCGATCATCCTCGACTTCAATCGTTACCCCCATCTCCCTCAGCTTGGCAATCAACGATTCTACGTGGTAAGGAATGATATTATCAATGACAACCTTCTGTCCAACTGCAGCGGCGATAATCATATACGTTCCGGCCTCAATCCGGTCAGGGATAATCGAATGCCTGCAGCCGCTTAAGGAATCGACGCCATCAATCCGGATGACGTTTGTACCTGCTCCCTTGATCTTAGCTCCCATGCTCGTCAACAAAGTAGCAACATCAATAATTTCAGGCTCTTTCGCGGCATTTTCAATAATCGTTTGTCCCTTGGCCCGCACGGCGGCCAGCATAATATTAATCGTCGCTCCGACGCTGACAACATCCAGATAGATCTTTGCGCCGCGAAGCTCCTCCGCCCGCAAATAAATCGCTCCCTGCTCATTCGTTACTTTTGCTCCCAGCGCCTCAAACCCTTTAATATGCTGATCAATCGGCCGGGGACCAAGATTGCAGCCACCCGGAAGTCCAATGACAGCCTTTTTAAATTTGCCAAGCATCGCTCCCATTAAATAATAAGAGGCGCGCAGCTTTTTAACACGGCCGTTTGGCAGCGGCATTGAAATCATTGAAGCTGGATTTATCGTAATTTCCTGAGCGTTGAGCTGGACCTCGCCCCCGATTTCTTTCAGGAGTTCAGCTAACAGCTGCACATCAGATATTTCTGGCAGATTATCGATTGTCACATAAGAATCAGCCAAGATTGCTGCGGGTATTAAAGCAACCGCACTATTCTTAGCTCCGCTTATTTGTACAGTTCCTTCTAAAGGCTTGCCGCCTTTAATCATTAATTTATCCATAATCGCATCCCTTCCATCTATTACTCAGCCCGAAGACACGTAGGTAGCTTCTCTATTTCCATTATAACCATAACAAGGAGAAAGTAACGAGCTTTTGTGTGTCAGATTGGCAAGGGAATTGTTTGGGAGTATGGATAGAGCGACGAATAATTATGAAGAAACAGGAGCTGCCAAAATGGCTGGAACCCTTAATCAATCCGAAAATAGCAGCGAGGCTCCGGACTTGTGTCAAACTGGCACAAGTCCGGCAGAATCTCCCTATTATACGCTTTTGTCCGCTCTTTCCATTACGAGCGTTCTTTCCAATCGGCCAGGAACTTTTCGATGCCCTGATCGGTTAATGGATGCTTCGTGAGCTGCTGGATGACCTTGAATGGAATGGTCGCAATATGCGCTCCTCTGCGTGCCGCTTCATTGACATGCACAGGGTGGCGCACCGATGCGGCGATAATTTCAGTTGGAATGTCGTGGATTTCGAAGATCTCGACAATTTCACTAATCAAATCGAGCCCGTTATGGCCAATATCATCAAGCCGTCCAAGGAATGGAGAGACATAGGTCGCTCCCGCCCGCGCAGCGAGCAAAGCCTGTGTTGCCGAGAAAACAAGGGTGACATTTGTTTTAATTGATAATTCAGAAAAAGCATGGACCGCTTTCAGCCCTTCCGTTGTCATCGGGACTTTCACGGTAATATTCGGAGCAATCGCCGCTAATTCCTTCCCTTCACTGATCATTCCGTCAGCATCGAGCGCTATCACTTCGGCGCTGACGGAGCCGGGAACAAGCGCCGTAATTTCACGAAGCCGCTCATGAAAATCAACGCCTTCTTTCGCTACTAAAGACGGGTTCGTTGTGACGCCGGCAAGAATACCTAAGGCGTGCGCCTCTTTGATTTCATCTAGATTAGCTGTATCAATAAAAAACTTCATGTTCATCACCCTTTCACATAGTGTAAAATCGGTTACATCGTTCATGATGATAAGGGGATGTCTCAAAAGGGTTTACCTTCCCTTTTGAGACATCCCCGAAGCAGTGCGGAGTCGCAGATAAAAGCGAGCTACCGTCTCCCGCTCTATTTCTTTCATTATGCTTTATTCGAAGAGCCGAATTCCTGCATTTTCCCTTTGACGGTTTCTTTAATCGCCTCACGGGCCGGCCCTAAATATTTACGCGGATCATACTGCTCCGGATTGGCCGCAAGGTATTCACGAACCGCTTTCGCAGATGAGATCTGATTTTCCGTATTCACATTGATTTTAGCATGGCCGAACTGAATCGCCTTTTTAATATCGGCTGTCGGAATTCCCGTTCCCCCGTGCAACACAAGCGGGATGCCAACTAAGCTGTCAATTTTTTTCATATGGTCAAAGCCGAGGTTTGGCTCTCCTTTATAAGGGCCGTGAACCGAGCCTAACGCCGGAGCAAAACAGTCGACACCAGTCGCTTCAACCAGCTCTTTACACTCCTCCGGAATCGCGTACGCCGCTTCGGCATCCTCGACAACGAGGTCATCCTCCTGGCCGCCAATCCGTCCAAGCTCTGCTTCAACAGAAACATTAAGAGCATGCGCGACGTCGACGACACGCTTCGTTAACGCAATATTTTCAGCAAGCGGATAATGCGAGCCATCAATCATAACAGACGTAAATCCGGCATGAATTGCTTCCACACATTTTTCAAAGCTCGAACCATGATCGAGGTGAATCGCGACAGGTACTGAAGTCTTGTATTCCTCCATTAACGCTTCCACGATATTGACAACCGTTTTAAAGCCGCCCATATAGCGGGCTGCCCCTTCTGAAACCCCGAGAATAACCGGAGACTTTTCTTCCTCCGCTGCCTGTAAAATGGCTTGTGTAAATTCAAGGTTATTGATGTTGAACTGACCTACCGCATAACCTTCCGCCTTCGCTTTGTTGAGCATATCTTTCATTGATACTAAAGGCATTGAATGTCCTCCTTTACGATTGAGCAAATGATAGAACTCTTTTGTCCTTAACAAGATTCCCTCTTCAGCACTGTTTATGTATCGGGAAGCTTCACGCTAAACAAAAAAGCTCTATACGATGTTTCATTAATTGAACGTGTCCATTATAGCATAATGACCTGAAATTACACGTCTTTGTGCAAGGAATGATTCGTTTTTTTACAAGAAAGCGTTTTTTCAAGCGCGGACAGCTAGACGGTTAAGCTTTTGCGAATGACTTCGCGAATATCATCAATATCAAATGGTTTAGCAAAATGAGTAATTGCTCCTAAATTCATCGCTTCATAAATAAGATTTAATTCTCCATAAGCCGTCATCATAATGACGTTAATATGCTCATGATTTTCCTTAATGCGCTTTAAAATTTCCAATCCATCCATTCCAGGAATCTTCATATCAAGTAACACAAGATCAGGCTGTTCTTCTTCCACAATCTTTAATGCCTAGACGCCATTGGCAGCCTCAAACATCTGATATCCGTCCTTTTGAAGAATTTCACAAAGCAAGATTCGTATTCCGTACTGATCATCGACTACGAGGATTTTCTTCATGAAAGCCACCCCTTTTCTCTTTGCTGAAATATCTTGAGAACGGTCGCCCATTTCTCATCATACCGTTATCCTCCACCCATTCCTATTCTGCACCAACCTGTAAAATCCTGCTTCATTTTGCATTTTGCAACTTCAATTCCACTCAGCCAAAGAGCCTGCTGTGCCTTTATGACTATGCCATTCTGCGCTATAATGAATGGACAACGGTAAAGGAGTTAGACAAATTGCTGAAAATATTTACGACACAGTTGAATGGTCTGTTAAAGAAAATAGCGGAACAAGAGGACGAGAGGCTCGAGGATGCGGCAAGACTGCTTAGTCAGGCTCTTGTCGGAGACGGTCATCTCTATGTATACGGCAAAGATGAAATGACGGCCGTAACAGCGGAAGCTCTTTCTGGAAAGGAAAAGTTCGAGCAGGCAAAACCGCTGACCTTATCAGCCGTCCCCTCTCTCGCTTCCGCCGACCGGGTACTGCTTGCAGCCAGATCAGCAGACGATCCCGAGCTGCTCGATCTCATTTCCAAGCTTTACGAGCATCAAATCCCTTGCGTTCTAATCAGCGGCTCAGAAAAAAGCGACGCTCCTGTGACGGAGCAGGTCGATGTTCACCTTCCCCTGCCGCTGCACCAGGGACTTGTCCCAACGGAGACCGGCGACCGCATCGGCTACCCCCTTTCCCTCGCCGCGCTCTACGTCTATTTCTGTTTATCCCTACTCATGCGCGACATTTTAGCAGAGTATGAATAAGAAAAAGCCGTGTTGCGGCTTTTTTAGAAGCGACATGTGGAGTCGTTACAAGGGGTTGAAGCTCTTCTGAAAGTGGTGTTCTTTCAGAAGAGCGCGTAACGAACGGAACTGTCGCCCTTCTTCGAATCTGCTTCATGCTTCTCTCAAAGTAACGTTTTAAAAATCAGGCAACGGCTCCGCTCATTACGAAAAAGCTGCTGAAAAAGTGAAAATCGTACTTTTTCAGCAGCTTCTTTGAGATCTCCTTGTTTCTATAGCTGATTAGCTGAATTGTTTTAATGACGCTCCGATAAACTCTCTGAATAACGGCTGAGGACGCGTCGGTCTTGAGCGAAATTCCGGATGAAACTGGGAGGCGATAAAATACGGATGATCGGCTAGCTCAATAATTTCAATTAAGCGTCCGTCCGGGCTTGTCCCGGAGAAAATAAAGCCTTCCTTTTCCATTTGTTCACGGTATTCATTATTAAACTCATAACGGTGACGGTGACGCTCGTAAACGATTTGTTCCTCGTACGTCCGGTGAGCAAGGGAATCTTCCTCCAACTTACACGGGAAAAGACCTAGTCGAAGCGTTCCGCCAAGATCCTCAATTTCCTTCTGTTCCGGCAGCAAATCGATAATCGGATACGGTGTCATTGGATCAAGCTCGGCAGAATGAGCCCCTTCCAGCCCCAGTACATTCCGGGCGAACTCCACCGTTGCGAGCTGCATGCCGAGACAAATTCCGAGGAATGGAATTTTATTCTCGCGCGCATAGCGGATCGCTGAAATTTTCCCTTCGACCCCGCGGTCACCGAAGCCTCCCGGGACTAGGATGCCGTCTGCTTCTTTTAACAAGTCGGCTGCATTTTCGTCAGTTACATCTTCGGCATGAACCCAATCAATGTCAATGTCGGCATCGAATGCGTACCCGGCATGGCGAAGAGCTTCCGCCACGGAAAGATAAGCATCCGGCAAAGCGACATACTTTCCGACCAGGGCAATTTTTACTTTGCGGGAAAGGTTCTGTACCTTTTCGACAAGCTCGATCCATTCGCCCATCTCGGCTGACTGACAATCAAGCTTTAAATGCTGACATACAATCGAGTCAAGCTTTTGCGCCTGCAAATCTAACGGCACCTGATACAATGTCGACGCATCGCGTGCCTCAATAACCGCATCCTTATGAATGTCGCAGAAGAGGGCGATTTTTTCCTTCATATCCTGAGGGACAGGTCTTTCTGTGCGGACGACAATGACATTTGGTTGAATCCCGAGGCTGCGCAGCTCCTTCACGCTATGCTGCGTAGGCTTTGACTTCATTTCTCCGGCCGCGGCCAAATAAGGAATAAGGGTACAATGAATGTACATCACATTATCAAACCCGACATCACTTTTAATTTGGCGAATTGCTTCAAGAAATGGCAAGCTTTCAATGTCGCCGACGGTGCCGCCAATTTCGGTAATGACCACATCGGCGTTTGTTTCGCGTCCTGCTCTGAAAACACGTTCCTTGATTTCATTTGTCACATGGGGGATGACCTGAACCGTACCACCTAAATAGTCGCCACGGCGTTCCTTTTTCAACACGGTTGAGTAAATTTTTCCGGTTGTGACATTGCTGTTCTGACTCAGGTTAATATCGATAAAGCGCTCATAATGACCGAGATCAAGATCCGTTTCGGCCCCATCATCGGTTACGAAGACTTCCCCGTGCTGGTACGGACTCATCGTCCCCGGGTCGACATTAATATATGGATCAAATTTTTGAATCGTGACTTTCAAGCCGCGATTTTTCAGCAATCGTCCAAGGGATGCTGCCGTAATCCCCTTTCCAAGTGATGATACAACGCCACCAGTTACAAAAATATACTTTGTTGTCATCTAATCGTCTCCCTTGCCTTCTATACATGAAAAGTTTAGTTACCATTATGGTTTCCCTATTCAAATAAAAAAACAAAAGTGACAGCCCTCCCTCAGAAAAAGGGGGCGCACTTTTGTTCCTTGTATCTTTCTATATACGTATCGTTTTCTAAAGCCCAAAAATGATTCTACCTAGAATAGCGGGAGAAGTCAAGAGACAGTTTACCGTCAGTCGATCTCTTCTTCCTCTTCAAAGTCCTCGTCATCGCTTTCCTCTACATCATCTTCAAGCTCTTCGATTTCTTTGTCATCAAAATCTTCTTCTTCGTCGGCATCCTCTTCATTGGAAATTTCATCAAGCTCATCTTCTAAATCTTCGTATTCATCTTCATATTCATCAAAATCTTCGTCGAGATCAATATCTTCATCATCTACTGCTTTTGCTTTTCTCCGCGGCTTAACCGGCGTTGTAATTTCTTCCTCTGCCTGTTCAAGCGGATACCAGCTTTTCAGGCCCCAGCGGTTATCTCCAAGTGAGTGAAAGCGGCCATCGATGTTCATATCTGTATAAAGGTTGGCGATCCGCGCTTCTACTTCTTCATCGGTCATTCCTTTCAGCTCGGCAACCTTTTTCATGAGGTCATAGTAATCAAACGGATTGCGCTCTTCTTTCATAATCGCATACGCAATTTCTACCATTGGAACTTCTTGAATTTCCTCTTTTGTCATGGCATCAAAGTTCATATCTTGCACGTCCTTTCAGTCCAATCTTCTATCTATTTGTCAATAATGGGATTGTAAGCATACTTTTCATTATAAACATATTTCCTATCATTATGCTAGCTGAAGTAAGAGAAAAAACGATTCTCGTTTTAGATGCCTCTATTATACAACATTTCCGCTCCCGCAAACATCGAGAAGAATTGACGTGAAAAGGGGTTTTGGCCATGTCATCTTCGTTACATATTTCTTCGATACTGCCCGCCGACCTGATAAAGAGCGGCTGTAATTTGGCCGAGGCTGGCGACTTGCACGGTATTCATCAATTCCGCAAAAATATTCCCTCCCGTAACAGCCGTGTGCTGAAGAGCCTGTAACGCTGCCGGAGCTTGTTGCGCATGCTTTTTGTGAAATGCCTTAAGATTTGCGATCTGCTGCTCCTTTTCGGCCTGCGTCGCCCGGGCGAGCTCCATTTTGAAATCATCTTCCGGCGCTTCCTTCGGATTCAGATACGTGTTGACGCCGATAATCGGCAGCTCGCCTGTATGCTTTTTCATTTCATAATACATCGACTCTTCCTGGATTTTGCCGCGCTGATACTGTGTTTCCATCGCCCCGAGCACGCCGCCGCGCTCGTTGAGGCGCTCTAATTCCTGAAGCACCGCTTCTTCCACTAGATCGGTCAGCTCCTTGATAATATAGGAGCCTTGCAGCGAATTCTCATTTTTGGCGAGGCCAAGTTCTTTTGTGATAATCATCTGAATCGCCATCGCCCGTCTGACTGACTGCTCAGTTGGCGTCGTGATTGCCTCATCGTAAGCATTCGTGTGCAGGGAGTTACAGTTATCATAGATCGCCATCAATGCCTGCAGCGTCGTGCGAATGTCGTTAAAGTCGATTTCCTGGGCATGCAGAGAACGGCCTGACGTCTGAATGTGGTACTTCAGCTTTTGACTGCGTTCGTTCGCCTTATATTTCTCCCTCATGACCGTCGCCCAAATCCGGCGCGCGACACGGCCGATTACCGTATACTCAGGATCAAGACCATTGCTGAAAAAGAACGACAAATTCGGGGCAAAGTGATCGATATCCATTCCGCGGCTTAAATAATACTCCACATAAGTGAATCCGTTTGCGAGGGTAAAGGCGAGCTGCGAAATCGGATTGGCGCCTGCCTCGGCGATATGATAGCCTGAGATCGAAACAGAATAATAGTTACGGACATTGTGATCAATAAAATATTGCTGAATATCGCCCATCATCCGGAGAGCAAACTCCGTTGAAAAAATACATGTATTCTGCCCCTGATCCTCTTTTAAAATATCAGCCTGCACCGTTCCCCTGACCGTCGCCAGCGTCCGGGCTTTAATTTCTTCCGCTTCTTCATTGGTCGGCTTCCGGCCCTTTTCAGCGGCAAAAGCCTCCAGCTGCTGAGCAATTGCCGTATTCATGAACATCGCCAGAATAATCGGCGCCGGTCCGTTGATCGTCATCGAAACCGATGTCGACGGCGCGCATAAATCAAAGCCGGCATACAGCTTTTTCATGTCATCAAGCGTGCAAACACTGACGCCGCTCTCGCCGATTTTCCCGTAAATATCCGGCCGATAATCAGGATCCTCCCCGTACAGCGTCACTGAATCAAACGCCGTGCTTAAACGCTTCGCCTCGTCTTCCTGCGAGAGATAATGAAAACGCCGGTTCGTCCGCTCCGGTGTTCCTTCTCCGGCAAACTGCCGTTTCGGATCTTCCTCCCGTCGTTTAAACGGAAAAACGCCGGCGGTGTAGGGGAATGAGCCGGGAACATTTTCTTCGCGTGCCCAGCGGACAATTTCGCCCCAGTCAGCAAAGGACGGCAGAGCGACCTTGCGAATCTTTAAGCCGGACAGGCTTTCCGTCGTCAGCTCGGTTACGATTTCCCGTCCGCGCACTTTTGTGACATAGACGTCCTGCTTATAGGCGTTTTGAAGCGCCGGCCATTGCTCCAAAATGCGCTTCGTCTCCGGCGTCAGCTTCTGCTCATACAGCTGCTTGAGCTGTTGAAGCGGTTGCTGCGCATCGGCGGAAGAGAACTCATGTTCAGCGAGAGCCTTCACTGTGCCTTCAATTTGAAAGAGGCGGCGCGCCGTTGCGACCTGTTCCTCCGTCTGCTGCTTATAGGAGCGGATCGTCGCGACGATCTCATGTAAATAATGAACCTGTTCCGGAGGGATGATCACATTTTGCTTTGTGACGGCCTCCGTGTCCGCTTCCTCAGGTACCTCCCAGTCTTTTTCGCATTTCTCGACAATCGTCTTTACTAAAGCGGCGAACAAATTCGTCGTCCCCTGATCATTAAATTGGCTGGCGATCGTCCCGTAAACAGGCATCGCGGAGAGCGGCTCGGCAAACCGGTTGCGGCTGCGCTGATACTGCTTCCTCACCTGCTGCAAGGCATCCTCCGATCCTTTACGGTCAAATTTATTTATTGCGATCAGATCGGCGAAATCAATCATATCAATTTTTTCAAGCTGGGACGGCGCGCCAAATTCGCTCGTCATCACATAGAGCGAAACATCGGCGATATCGACAATTTCAGCATCCCCCTGTCCGATCCCGCTCGTTTCAATGATAATTAAATCAAAACCGGCCGCCTCTGTTACGGCAACCGCTTCCCGCAAGCTTGCCGAAATTTCAGAACGCGAGCTCCGCGTCGCCAGGCTTCGCATGTAGACGCGTTCATGATGAATCGCGTTCATCCGGATCCGATCACCGAGCAATGCTCCGCCTGTCTTCTGCTTCGTCGGGTCAATCGACAAAATCGCCACCGTCTTTTCAGGGTAAGCATACAAAAACCGGCGGACCAGTTCATCAGTCAGAGAACTCTTTCCCGCTCCTCCTGTACCGGTAATACCTAAAACAGGCGACGTTTCAGGACGGTTCTTTATTTGCTCGTTCAGCGCCTGTTCGACAGTGGCCGCCGCCTCGCTGTTTTCGAGCGTCATTTGCTCGACATAGGTAATACAGCGGGCGATCGCTTTGTCATCTCTCGCCTGTAACGCCGTCAGCTCATCATGCAGCTCCTTGACCGTTAAAAAGTCACATTCACGGAGCATATGATCAATCATGCCCTGTAATCCCTCTTTTCGCCCGTCGTCCGGTGAAAAGATCCGCGCGATCCCGTATTCATGCAGCTCTTTTATTTCCGGAGGAGTGATCACCCCGCCTCCGCCTCCGTATATCCGGATATGGCCGGCACCTTTTTGTTGCAGCAGGTCGTAGCAATATTTAAAGAATTCCAAATGCCCTCCTTGATAGGAGGAAATCGCAATACCTTGGACGTCCTCCTGAATTGCAGCGCTTACAATTTCGTCGGCAGAGCGGTTATGACCGAGATGAATCACCTCAGCCCCACTCGCCTGCAAAATTCTTCTCATAATATTAATGGAGGCATCGTGACCATCAAACAAGCTTGAAGCTGTGACAAAGCGCACATGATGCTTCGGACGATAACTCGTTATTTCACTCATTTTTCATCCTCCTTTTTGGATAAGGGCTGCGACAAACAACCATGGTTGAAAAACACCACGATGAATGAAAACTAGTGCAAGGCGAGGGGGAAGGCCGCCTTTGCTGGAGAGGGACAGTGGAAACGTCATTCCGTTATCTCGCTTTCAGGGCCCTTCTCGTTGGGGTACAAGGAACCTCATTCCGCTATTGTCGGTGACAAGATGGTTGAACCGCTTGTTTTTGCCTAGTAACGGAATTTCGTTCCTATTGTTGCACAGATGAGCGTCAAAATAGAAGATTAACGGAATCTTGTTCCAACACGCTGTGCCTCTAAAGGCGGGGCAGAGCCATCCTTGAACTTCGGCCAGACTCTAGTTTCCGTATAAAAAAGGTTGTTCTTTACCCCCTTAAAGCTAGTTTTGTCTCGACCTTCGAAGTAGTGTGCAAAGTCTATAGCAGGCTTTTAACGGCTTGATGCGAGCAGCTGCTCCATTTGCAAGGCTGTATATTGCTCAAGCGTAAACAGCTTTTGGATCGACCAGCGGCGGAACGTCCACATATGCCCCTGAACGAGAATATTGTGGGCGCGCAGCTTGATCTGGTCATCTGATAGTGAGAGAACGCCTTCCGTTACACAGTCGCGGATGATCGCTTCAATCATTGCCGTCATTTCATGCTCCTTTTGTAGCACATAAGGCAATGCTTCCTTCGGTAAAGATTTTGCCTCTTGATACATGACGAGCACCTCGTCCTGCATTTCATCGACGACCTGGAAAAAGGAAGCAATCGCTTTTTGCAGACGTTCGATCCCCGTCAGACTTGAGTCAAGCTGCTTTGTCAGCTTACGGCTGACCTCCTCATAAATCGCATCACAGACGAGATAAAGCACATCTTCCTTTGATCCAATATATTCATAGAGCGTGCCGATGCTGAAGCCGGATTCCTTGGCAATCTCTCTTGTTGTTGTCCGGTGAAAGCCTTTTTCGATGAATAAGCGAACCGCTCCTTTCACCATTTGTTCGCGCCGCTTCTTAACAAGCTGTGGATCTTTGACCATAGATGGAACAGACTTTTTCATGATTGGCTAACCTACCTTTTCAAAATCGTTGTTGCTTCAAGCATACTAGACTTTACAGCAACGTTCCATCCACAATTATTCCGTTAACAGCATTTTTGAAATGACGAGCCGCTGAATTTCATTTGTTCCTTCATAAATTTGCGTAATTTTCGCATCACGCATAAAACGCTCGACCGGATAGTCCTTCGTATAGCCATAGCCGCCGAACACCTGCACCGCCTCGGTTGTCACTTCCATCGCCGTATCGCCGGCAAACAGCTTTGACATCGCCGACTCCAGACCATACGGGAGCTGTTCACTTTCGCGCCAAGCAGCCTGGTACGTTAAAAGCCGGCTCGCTTCGACCTTTGTCGCCATATCGGCGAGCTTAAAGGCCACACCCTGCTGCTGACCGATCGCCTTGCCAAACTGCTTGCGCGTCTTCGCATAATCGATGGCGGCATCAAGCGCCCCCTGTGCAATGCCAACCGCCTGGGCGGCAATTCCGTTCCTTCCTCCATCCAGCGTCATCATCGCGATTTTAAAGCCTTCTCCCCGCGCACCAAGCATATTTTTCTTCGGAACACGACAATTTTCAAAAATGATTTCCGTTGTCGGCGATGAGCGGATGCCGAGCTTTTTCTCCTTTTTGCCGACGGAGAAGCCCGGTGTATCCGCTTCGACGATAAAGGCGCTCACCCCTTTATGACGCTGCTCCGGGTCGGTCAGGGCGAAGATAATATACAGATCGGCGACACCGCCATTTGTAATAAAAATCTTCGACCCGTTCAGCACATATCCATCCTCTTCTTCGACGGCTGTTGTTTTCATCGCGGCGGCATCCGAGCCGGAGCCAGGTTCCGTTAAGCCGTAAGCGCCGATTTTCGTTCCTTCCGCCAAGGCGCGCAAATAGGTCTGCTTCTGTTCTTCCGTGCCGAATTTGTAAATCGGCCAGCTCGCAAGCGAAAGATGGGCTGACAATGTCACTCCTGTCGACGCACAGACACGCGACAGCTCTTCAACGGCGATCACATAGCTGACATAATCTGCCCCGATCCCGCCATATTCCTCAGGCCACGGTATTCCGGTGAGACCGAGAGCCGCCATCTTTTCAAAATGAGACCGGTCAAACCGTTCCTCTTCGTCGCGTTCAGCCGCTGTTGGTGCAATTTCCTTTTCAGCGAAATCACGCACCATCTTCCGAATCATCTCCTGCTCATCCGTCAGTAAAAAATTCATCCTTCTCCCCCCTAGTCTGCTAACAGCTGTTTGCTAATGACGACTCTTTGAATCTCGCTCGTGCCCTCATAGATTTCGCACACTTTTGCGTCGCGAAAGTAGCGTTCAACCGGATAATCCTTTGTATACCCATAGCCGCCAAACACTTGCACCGCTTCAATTGCCACCTCAACTGCCGTGCGTGAGGCAAAGAGCTTCGCCATCGAAGCCTCCTGCCCACAGGGCCGTCCTTGATCGGTTAGCACGGCTGCCCGGTAGGTCAACAGTCTCGCCGCTTCGATCTTCGTCGCCATTTCAGCGAGCTTGAAGCCGACGGCCTGCTGCCGGCCGATCGCCTTGCCAAACTGTTTCCGCTCCTTCGCATAGCGACTTGCTGCTGCAAAAGCGGCTTCAGCGATTCCCAATGCCTGGGCGGCGATCCCGATCCGGCCATGATTAAGGTTGGCGAGGGCGATTTTAAAGCCTTCCCCCTCGGCTCCGAGCAAGTTTTCCTGCGGGATACGGGCGTCTTCGAAAATGAGTTCTGTCGTATGGGAGCCGTTCAGACCCATTTTTTGCTCTTTTTTTCCGATCATAAAGCCAGGTGTATGTTTCTCCACAATAAAAGCGGAAATTCCTCTCGCTCCTTTCTCCGGTGCCGTTGACGCAAAGACGATATAGGAATCGGCTTCCCCGCCATTCGTAATAAATGACTTCGAGCCGTTTAGCCGGTACACGCTCCCGTCCTTCACCGCCGTCGTTTTCAGCGCCGCCGCATCGGAGCCGGCACTCGGTTCGGTTAGCGCAAAGGCTCCCAAATATTGTCCGCTTGCCAGCTTCGGCACGTAGCGCTGCTTTTGCTCCTCTGTTCCGAAGAAAAGAATCGGATTCGTCCCGACGGAAGTGTGGACCGAAAGAATGACACCGACCGCCGCGCTTACCTTTGATAATTCATGAATGGCGATGATATAAGAGGTGAAATCCATTCCCGCTCCACCCAGCTCCTCCGGAATCGGAATACCCATTAGCCCAAGTTCACCCATCTTCCCGACGATGTGGCGCGGAAATGTTTGATTGGCTTCCATCTCTTCAATAAAAGGGGTAATTTGCTCTTCCGCAAAGTCGCGAACCATTTTCCGCATCATGTCCTGCTCTTCGCTAAACCGTAAATTCATCTCTTCCCCTCCTCAGCTTTCGTAGATGTAGAAGCCCCGGCCTGCTTTCTTACCGAGCCAGCCGGCCTTCACATATTTGCGCAATAACGGGCACGGACGATATTTATCGTCGCCGAAGCCTTCATGCAGCGTTTCCATAATAAACAGACAAGTATCGAGGCCGATAAAATCAGCTAACGTAAGCGGGCCCATCGGATGATTCATCCCGAGCTTCATTACTTCATCGACCGCTTCCGGTGAGGCTACCCCTTCGTAAACGGTATAGATCGCTTCATTAATCATCGGCATCAACACCCGGTTAGAGACAAATCCCGGAAAGTCATTGACTTCCACCGCTGTTTTCTGCAGCCGGCCGGCAAGCTCGGCCACCGTTTCATACACGTCATCATCGGTGGCCAGTCCGCGAATAATTTCGACGAGCTTCATTACCGGCACCGGATTCATAAAATGCATTCCGACTACCTTTTCCGGCCGTTTCGTTGCCGCCGCGATTTCTGTAATCGGCAAGGAGGATGTATTTGAGGCTAAAATCGTATGCGGCGGAGCGAGATGGTCAAGCTCGGCAAACAGCGCCGTTTTGCTTGCCATATTTTCCACGATTGCTTCGATTATGATATCCGCACCGGCCGCTTGCTCCAAAGCGGTCGACGGCGTGATCCTGGCGATGCCCGCTTCCATCTCTTCGGCTGTCAACCGGCCTTTTTCAACCTGACGTGAGACATTTTTTCGAATGCCTGCCATGCCGCGGTTCAGGCTGTCATCGTCCAAATCGTGCAGGACGACGTCAAAGCCTGCCTGTGCATGAACCTGGGCAATCCCCGCTCCCATCTGTCCAGCTCCAACGACCATTACGCTTTTGATCTTCATTTCCATTCCTCCTTCAATTCATCCTTCAACGCTCAGCAACAGCGCGTCGCCCTGCCCGCCGCCACTGCAAATTGCCGCGATTCCTAATCCGCCGCCCCGCCGCTTCAGCTCATAGGCCAATGTCAAAATAATCCGGGCTCCGCTTGCCCCGATCGGATGCCCAAGCGCTACCGCCCCGCCATTGACATTGATTTTGTCTTCATCGAGCTGAGCGATCTGCATACTCGCCAGCGCCACGGCGGCAAATGCTTCATTAATTTCAAACAAATCAATATCATCCGCCTGATAGTTCGTTTTCTCCAGCAGCTTATTAATGACGAGGCCCGGCGTCTTCGGAAAATCCTCCGGAGCCACAGCCAATGCCGTATGCGCTTCGATCGTCGCGAGCGGGAGTTTCCCTTCCAGCTTCGCGCGTTCCTCCGACATTAGCAAAAGCGCCACCGCTCCGTCATTGACGCCCGGCGCATTGCCGGCCGTAATCGTTCCTTCGCTGCCGAAAACCGGGCGGAGCGCCGCGAGTTGCTCGAGTGAGCTTTGCCGCGGAGCTTCATCCTGCGCAAACAACAGCGGCTCACCTTTACGCTGCGGTACTGCAACCGGCGTTATTTCTTCCCCGAGCCGGCCGGCCTTAATCGCCTCCGCGGCCCGCTCCTGGCTTCGCAGCGCCCATTTATCCTGCTCCTGACGCGACAGCTTTAACTCCGCGGCGACTTTATTCCCGTACGTTCCCATATGAACATTTGTGAATGAGCAGGTCAGCCCGTCATATACCATGCCGTCGACAAGCTCACTGTTGCCCATCCGGACGCCCCAGCGCGCTTTTTCCACATAATACGGTGCGTTGCTCATTGATTCCATTCCGCCGGCAAGAATGACCCCTGCTTCTCCTAAACGAATCCGCTGATCGGCCGTCATTACGCTGCGCATCCCCGAAGCACAGACTTTATTAATCGTTTCCGTTTGTACATTCCACGGCAGTCCCGCCTGATGTGCCGCCTGTCTTGATGGCAGCTGCCCCTGTCCCGCCTGAAGCACATTGCCGATCATCACTTCATCGACCTCTTCGGCCGACCAGCCGCCCCGCTCCAAAGCGGCTCGCAGCGCCACACCTCCCAGCTCTCCTGCACTGAAGTTCCGCAACGCCCCGCCGAATTTCGCAAAGGGCGTTCTTGCCCCGCTGACAATTACCGTTCTCATCGAAATCTCCCCTTCCATCTTTGTCGAGCGAACGCTCACTCATTTTGTCCACCTGGCATCTGCTTCACCTATTAGCCGAAGCAAATGAGCCTTGTTTTAGCCTGCATTCTTTTCTTCAAAAAGCGATTTCTCCAAAATTTCCACAATGTCCAGCGTCTGAACGTGCTCCTCGACCTCTTTGGCTTTCGTGCCATCGCTGAGCATTGTCAAGCAATACGGACAGCCGCTGCCAATCACCGTCGGCTCCACTTCAAGCGCCTGCTCGGTTCGCGCGACATTAATCCGCTGGCCGACATCCTCTTCCATCCACATCATGCCGCCACCGGCGCCGCAGCACATCCCATTTTCCCGATTCCGCCTCATCTCCGTCAGCGTAATCCCCGGGATCGCCTTTAAAATCTCGCGCGGCGGCTCGTAAACCTCGTTATAGCGCCCTAAATAACAGGAGTCATGATAGACGACGGTTTCCTTCACCTCATACTTTGGCTGAAGGCGTCCTTCCTGAATCAGCTTTGCCAGCAATTCCGTATGGTGGTACACTTCGACATCGTCAAGACCGAATTCCGGGTATTCATGTTTAAAGCTGTTATAGGCATGCGGATCAATCGTCACAATTTTACGGACACCGTGCTTTTGAAACAGGGCAATATTCGCCGTTGCCAGCTCCTGAAAGAGAAACTCATTGCCGAGACGGCGCGGCGTATCACCGGAATTCTTTTCCTTGTTGCCGATAATCGCAAAACGGACTCCGGCCTCATTGAGCACCTTTGCGAGCGATTGGGCAATTTTTTGGCTCCGTTTATCAAATGAACCCATCGAGCCGGCAAAGAGCAGATACTCAAATTCCTCTCCCGCCTTTTCAACCTCCTTGACGGTCGGAACGCTAATATCCTCGCGTCCTTCACGCCATTTTTCACGATCCTTGCGGCTGATGCCCCACGGGTTTCCCTGCCGCTCGATATTCGTCATCGCCCGCTGTGCATCGGCGTCAAGCTTCCCTTCCGTCAGCACTAAATACCGGCGCAGATCGATAATTTTATCAACATGCTCATTCATCACCGGACATTGATCCTCACAATTGCGGCACGTCGTACAGGCCCAGATCTCTTCCTCTGTGATCACATCGCCGATCAGGCTCACATCATAGCCGGCAGCCGCTTCCCCGGCCCCGGCAAGCTGATTGGCCCGTGTGCCGCTGAAGGCAAAGGCCGGCAGCCACGGGGAGCGCGACGTAATCGCCGCCCCTTTCTCGGTCAGATGATCGCGCATTTTCACAATCAGGTCCATCGGTGAAAGCAGCTTTCCCGTTCCGGTCGCCGGACACATATTCGTACAGCGCCCGCACTCGACACAGGCATAGAGATCAACGAGCTGTTTTTGGTTGAAGTCTTCAATCTTTTGAACGCCAAACACTTCCTGACTTTCATCCTCGAAATTGATCGAGGCGAGCTGCCCGACCGGATGCGTCCGGCCGAGAAAGACGTTGACCGGTGCGGCCAGCAGATGAGCGTGCTTCGACTGCGGCACATAGACCAAAAACGAGAGCAAAATGAGCAGGTGAACCCACCAGAACAGAAAGAAAAGTCCGCTTGCGGCTGCCGGTGGAACGAAGGAAAATACGGCCGCCAGTCCGGAGGCAATCGGTTCAAATCCGCTGAGCGGTTTGCCGATCCAGATTATTTCCATCGCCTTCGCTACTAGCTTAGAGACCATCAGCCCGCCGATAAATAGCAGCACAAGGCCGGCTTTCCAGCCTCGCTTCAGGCGGACGAGCTTTTCAATATAGCGGCGGTGAAATGCCCAGACGACCGCCACGAGAATGATGAAAACAACGATCTCCTGAAAGAGGGTAAAGACAGGATAAAACGAGCCGAGCGGCAGATGGCTGCCGACAGCAAGCCCTTTCCAAATCAGATCAATCGCTCCAAATTGTACGAGCAAAAACCCGTAAAAAAACATCAGGTGAATCATCCCGCTTTTTTTATCCTTTAACAGCTTCTTCTGGCCAAACACGTTCACCCAAATCGCGCGGAACCGCTCTTCGATGGAGTGGGAGAATTCGGCTTTTTTCCCGAGCTTGATGTAGTGGTATCTAGTAAGAACGAGGGAGACAAACAAATAGACGGCATAAGCTGTCAGCAATAGAAATGCAAGACGGTGAATCAATGTTAGCGCTTCCATAAAACTCTCTCCTTTCACCTGACCATCTAAACGAACAGGACATGCGTATAGCGTAGCGGCCTTACTCCGAACCACCCCAATTTTTTGTATTTTCCCAATTAAATAGCAAATTGTTTCTTTCAGTATAGCATATTTTTAACTGAATGAGCATTCAGTCGACAAAACTTTTCATTTTTTCTTGAACGTCGGGGCAAACTATTAACAAATTGACGCCAGAACTTCTCCTGTTACCAACAGGATTGACCGCTGGACTTTGTGTAAGGAGGGACATTTTCCAAATGAATGGCAGCCTACTGTTTGTCCTCTTGCTCGTTATCATCATCGTCTGGCTACGCTATGATTTCCGCGCCGGGATGCGGAAGCAGCGCCGAGAGGCAACCCGTCACACCCAAAAAACCCGTTACGGGGAAGTCGGACTGCTCGGGGACGGAGAGACGTTTTTTTTAAAGCTGTTTCAAGATGTTAAGCAGGCGAAACACCATATCCACCTGCTCTTTTATATTTTCCGCGGCGATCATATTGGCGCTCAGCTGCTTGATTTATTGGAGGACAAAGCAAAGGAAGGCGTGACTGTCCGGATTTTAGTCGACCGCTTCGGCTGTAAATTATCGCGCTCGCAAAAAAAGAAAATGAAAAAAGCCGGGATCCATTTCGCTTATTCCCATCCTCCCCAGCTTCCGTTTCTTTTTTTTACGTTAAATCGACGCAACCATCGAAAAATCGTCATTATTGATGGAGAGACGGGCTATATTGGCGGCTTTAACGTCGGTGATGAATATTTAGGGAGAAGTGCGAAGTTTGGATTGTGGAGGGATTTTCACCTGAGGTTAAAAGGAGATGGCGTCCAGGATTTGCAGGAGCAGTTTTTACAGGATTGGACGACGGCAAAGCAACTGTACATCACGGAGCCGGCTTTGTATCCTGTACTTGATCAGGGCCGTCATCCGCTGCGGATTTTGCCAACGGACGGCTCCTACCTGGAGGAAACGTTTATTGCTTTAATCCGTCAGGCGAAAAGCTCGATTATTATCGGCACGCCCTATTACATCCCGGGCCGCCGGCTTCAGCAGGAATTGATTTCCGCCGCCGAAAGAGGGGTTGACATTCGCATCATTCTGCCGAAAAAAGCGGATCACCCTCTCGTGAAGGAAGCGGCCTTTCCGTATTTTCGGTCACTGCTTGAAGCCGGCATTGACATTTATCAGTATTACCGCGGCTTCTTCCATGCCAAGGCGCTTGTGATCGATGAGCAAATGTGCGATGTCGGCACGGCCAATTTCGATAAACGAAGCTTTCATATTAACCATGAAATCAACTGCCTTGTGTATGACAAAGCGTTTGTCCAAATTGTCCTTAGCGAATTGGAATATGACATCTCAATTTCCGAGCGAATGACGCTCGCAGCTTATGAGCAGCGCTCCTTGCTCCATAAAGGAAAAGAAAAAGTAGCGACGCTCGTTTCCGAGCTTTTGTAGAGGCTTGGATAAAGGCGTTTTATTCCCTTTTATCCAAGCCACTCCTGTAGGCTAACCCGTTACAGTCCAGCCTCTCTAAGCAATGAGCGGAACCGCCACGATCTTTTAAAGCCCGTTGTGAGTGGGTTTCTCACAACGGGCTTGTGGCGTGTGAAGCCATTGCCAGTAGGTCCAAAGCTAGTTTTATCTCAAGCTCTTCTCCTATTAGCGCGTTACATGGTAACCAATTTTTTTCGCAGCAACCAGCTTTTAATGATTTGATTGCACTCCTCTGGACGCTTTGTCGGCACTTGATGGGCGACCTCACTGACGATGACGATCTCCAAGTCAGCAAGATGGCGGCAAAAGGGCAGCAAATATGTGCGCATATATCGATCCCGCTTGCCGTACAGCAGAAGGACTGGTACTTTTATTTGCGCTAAGCGATCGGTCGAGACATAGTTCATCCCGTCTTCGTAGATGCGCTTCAATGTTTCACCGTCGGCCTTTTTAATAAAGCCGGCCATTTCCTGCTGTTCTTTATGTGAAGTAAAATGAGCCCTGGAAAGCACGAAAGAGAATAAAGAAATAAGCTCTTTTCCCGCAGCCCAGATCCCAAGCTCGAATTCCTTTTTCAGCAAAAAGCTTGATACCTCGGGGAAGCCACCAATTAATATCATCCCTGCCGTGCTCCCCGGATAGCGCAGAGCGAATTCCTGGGCAATGGAACCGCCATTCGAATAGCCCAGCACAATCACTTTTTTTACATTCAGCTTCTTAAGTAAGGAATGGGTCAGCCTGGCAAGCTCCGTCACATTAGCAGCTGACGAATGCTTCGTGCTGCGCCCGCTGTCGAGCAGGTCAACGAAGATAAGCTTGAAATGCTTCGCCAGCGGACGCTGAAAACGAAACGTCAGATGCCCCATCACCGGGGGGTGCAGCAATACGATCGGGGTCCCTTCACCGTCTGTCTCATAGTAAAGCTTCACATCATTTTCCTGAAAATATGGCAACTTGCTGTACCCCTTTCATTCGCGGGAGCACTCATGCAGACATACAGTGTTCTTAGGACTGAAAAAACGGAATAATCCATTGGTACAATTTATAACCGATAAAAATGCCAACAATGCCCATGACTCCTGATAACGCAGGAGGTGCAGGGATCGGCAGCTTAATTAACGCAAAAAGAAAACCGACTACCAGTCCGGCAAGCAGTGCTAAGAAAACCTCTTGCATGTTTATCCCTTCTTTCTTGCTATAGTGTGTGTTCAAATTCCGTCTTTATACAAAACCAACCACCTGCCGTGCTATTCTGAAAAGGAGACGGTCCCTCCTTTTTGGCCGGCTACGCTCGCTGGCGGTCCATGAGAAAACCGCTCATGGCCTTCCACTTCTTCAGCGGCTCCGCTCGGCCTTCGTGATGATCTAAAAAGGAGAAGGTCCCTCCTTTTTGGCCGGCTGCGCTCGCTGGCGGTCCATGAGAAAACCGTTCATGGCCCTTCCACTTCTTCAGCGGCTCCGCTCGGCCTTCGTGATGATCTAAAAAGGAGAAGGTCCCTCCTTTTTAGATCATCACTTCCAGCGTAAACCAGATGATGAGGAGGAGTTGGATGATGAATTTGGCAAGGGTGCTGCTGAGGAAGGCGAGGAAGGAGGCAACAGCCACCAGGCCGGCGTGCTTGGTGTCTTTTGAGGAGAGAAGCTCAGTGACGAAGACTAGCGCAAACGGAACAAGAATGATGCCGAATGGTGGATAGACGAAGGAGCCGACGATCACGCCGACAGCCGCCATTCGTTCTCCCCATTTTGATCCTCCGTATTTTTTCACAAAATATTGACCGGCAATCAAATCTGCCACCAGCATCACGATCGTTAACAGCGCTGCCCCTATCCAAAACCAGAGCGAAAGGGGCTCCCCGTCAAGCGCGAACGCATACAGCAGGAACCCTCCCCATAAAACAAGGACAGACGGCACGAGCGGGAAAATCAGTCCAATGAAGCTCAATAGAAATAAAGCGATAATCAAAATCCAGATAAGCGTTGTCATTCTTTATCTTCCTTTCTTCCCGCTCATGCAGCCTTACATTTTTTCCGGCGCAGAGACGCCAACGAGTGTTAGGGCGTTTTTAATCGTAATTTGCGTCGCTTTCATTAACGCAAGCCGGGCGCTCGTCGCTTCTGCATTGTCGGCATCAATGACGCGTTCGGCATTGTAAAAGCTGTGCAGCGTTGAGGCTAGTTCATGCACATAATTCGTAATCCGGTGCGGGATTTGCTTTTCTGCCGCTTCCGCCACGACAAGCGGGAAGTCGCCAATCGCTTTTAACAGGTCATACGCCTTCTCGGAATTGAGCACAGACAGATCGGTCGCCTCATCGAAAGTAAAGCCGGCTTCTGCCCCTTGACGAAGCATGCTGCATACGCGGGCATGAGCATACTGCACGTAATAAACCGGGTTTTCATTCGATGTCGATACCGCCAGATCCATATCGAAATCAAGCTGAGTATCAGCGCTGCGCATCGCAAAGAAATAACGGGTCGCATCAATGCCGACTTCCTCCATCAGGTCACGCAACGTTACCGCTTTCCCCGTCCGTTTGCTCATTTTCACTTTTTCTCCGCCCTGATAGAGGCTGACCATTTGAATAATCTGGACTTCAAGCTGCTCCGCCTCATAGCCGAGCGCCTGGATCGCCGCCTTCATGCGCGCGATATAGCCGTGATGATCGGCGCCCCAAATGTTGATCAGCTTATCAAAGCCGCGCTTCATTTTATCCTGATGATAGGCAATATCCGGAGTCAAATAGGTGTACGAGCCGTCATTTTTGATCAGAACACGGTCTTTATCATCGCCGTACTCCGTTGTTCTAAACCAAGTCGCGCCGTCCTGTTCATATGTTTTTCCTTTTTGCTTTAACACCTCGAGCGCTTCCTCGACTTTGCCGCTCTCGTATAAGGATGTTTCCGAGAACCAATTGTCAAACTCAACCCGGTATTCACGCAAGTCCTGCTTAATTTTATCAAGCTCCTTTTCAAGACCGTATTGACGAAGGAAGGCGTGGCGCTCTTCTTCCGATACTTGGACGAATTTATCGCCATATTCCTCAGCAAGCTGTTTGCCGAAGTCAATAATGTCCTGCCCGCGGTAGCCGTCCTCCGGCATGTCTTTCTCCAATCCTAACGCCTGATAATAGCGCGCTTCAAGCGAGAGTGTTAAATTGTCAATCTGATTTCCGGCATCATTAATATAATATTCCCGTTCCACGTCATAGCCGGCCTTCGCCAAAATATTGCAAAGTGCATCGCCGACGGCCGCACCGCGCGCATGACCTAAATGGAGGGTGCCCGTCGGGTTCGCCGAGACAAACTCAACCTGAATCCGGCTGCCACCTCCGACGTTCGTCTGCCCGTATGTATCGCCTGCCTTCAGCACGGCCGGAACGACTTCGCGCAAATAACGGTTGTCCATAAAGAAATTAATAAAGCCAGGGCCGGCAATTTCGACCTTCTCTATCGCTGCGGCCTGATAGTTCAGCTTTCCGACAAGCTCTTCGGCGATGACCCTAGGGGCTTTTTTAGCGATCCGGGTCAGCTGCATTGCCATATTGCTCGCATAATCACCGTGCGCTTTCTCTTTCGGTGATTCAAGAATCACTTCCGGAATTTGCTCTTCCGGCGCAAGACCGGCTTCGACGACGGCCTTGATGATTTCCTCTTTCAACCGTTGTTTGATTTGTTCTACACTGTTCATCTACTCGTGTCCTCCTCTAGTGTCAATCGTACCGTATGCTTTCCAGTCGCCTGACCTTGCAGCTCAAATTGATACGTCAGGTCGATTCTTCCTTTGACCTTCCCCGCCGGCCACTGGACAAACACTTTCTCAGTCACCGCCGTCGTCTCCCATGAAGCCTCCGGGGTTACATAACGGCCAACTGTTGTTTCTCCGGCAATAAACGTTTGACGCATTAAAATGACCCCTTGACGAATCAAAATAAGCTCGCGGCCATTCCATTTCATCGTCGTTTGGATCGTTTCATTATTCAATACTTCTTCAAACCGCAAATAATCATGTTTCCCTTTATGAAAGAGTTCTCCTCTTGTTGTAAATTCATAGGCATCTGTGTGATCTTGATGGTCAATCCTTGTTTGAAATCGCATTTTAATTGATCGCTGAATCGCTTTTTTCATGCCCCGCACACCTTTCTCTGTTCAAGTTTAGCGAGTTTACAAGGCAGTTGCAAGCAGTGCTGTGATCTTTTCTGAAAAGGAAAAAGAGAGGGGGCTGGGACAAAAGGTTATTCTTACCTTTTACCCAGCCCCTAAGCAATGTTTGAAGCGGGCGATCGAAAACACGCCCTCTTATTTCACCCAGCCAAGCAGCATTTCGCGGACAAATTTGCTGGCTGCGATTTGCGTTTGTTCTGTCGGGTCATAGGCAGGCGCGACCTCAACCAAATCCGCTCCAATCACCGTTATATCCGAGTTGGCAATCGCCGTTATCGCTTCAAGCAGCTCCTTTGACGTAATCCCACCGGCTTCGGCCGTGCCGGTGCCCGGCGCATGAGCCGGATCAAGAACGTCAATATCAATCGTCACGTAAACCGGACGGTTCGCCAATGTCGGCAAAATTTCTTTTAATGGCTCGGCGACTTCAAACTTCGCCATGTACATCCCGGCGTCCTTCGCATATTGAAATTCTTCGCGCATGCCGGAGCGAATGCCAAACGAATAAACATTTTGCGGGCCGATCAGCTCGCACGCCTTACGAATCGGTGTGGAATGGGAAAGAGGTTCCCCTTCGTATTCTTCTCGCAAGTCGGCATGGGCATCGATATGGATAATCGTCATCTCCGGGTACTTTTTCGCCATTGCTTTGAAAATAGGCCACGACAGCAAATGCTCTCCGCCAAGACCAAGAGGAAACTTTCCATCCGCAAGCAGCCGGTCAACGTACTCCTCAACCATATCAAGGCTGCGGGCCGCGTTACCGAACGGCAGCGGAATATCGCCGGCATCGAAATAGTTAACGTCCTCTAAATGCCTGTCCAAATACGGGCTGTATTCTTCCAGTCCGAGAGAAGCCTCGCGAATCCGTGCGGGACCAAAGCGGGAGCCGGGACGGAAGGAGACCGTCCAATCCATCGGCATGCCGTAAAGAACAGCCCGGCTTTCTTCATAGCTTGGCTTGCTCATAATAAACACTTTACCTGAATAGGCTTCGTCAAAGCGCATCCTTATCTCCCCTTACTTCACGAGATCAGCTACAAACTTCGGCAAAACAAATGCCGCCTTATGAAGCTCTTTCGTATAATACTTCGTTTCTATGTCGTGAAAGCGGCTCTCTTCCACAGCAAGCGGATCGTGACGCTTTGAACCGATCGTAAACGTCCACAGCCCGCTTGGATATGTCGGGATATTCGCCGTATACAGACGGGTAATCGGAAAAATATCCTGGACGTCGCGATACACATTTTTGATCAATTCCTGATGAAACCACGGGTTGTCCGTCTGCGCGACAAAAATACCGTCCTCTTTCAACGCTTTTGAAATTCCTTCATAAAATCCTTTTTCAAACAGCTTCACTGCCGGTCCGACAGGCTCCGTAGAATCAACCATAATGACATCATAGGCATCCTCCGCCTTGGCAATATGCATAAAGCCGTCATCGACTTGAACATCGACGCGCGGATCATCCAATGCCCCAGCAATCGACGGCAAATATTTCTTCGAATACTCAATCACCTTTCCGTCAATTTCCACAAGAGTCGCTTTTTCGACGGACGGATGCTTCAGCACCTCACGGATCACTCCTCCGTCCCCGCCGCCGACAACGAGAACATGCTTCGGCTCAGGATGGGTAAACAACGGAACATGAGCGACCATTTCATGATAAACAAATTCATCCTTTTCCGTTGTCATCACCATTCCATCAAGGACAAGCATATTGCCAAATTCCTCGGTTTCGATAACATCCAGCTGCTGAAAGTCCGTTTTTTCTGTATGAAGCGTTCGCTTGATTTTTGCTGTAATCCCAAAACGCTCTGTCTGCTTTTCTGTAAACCATAATTCCATGACAATCACCTCGTTCAAATACTGATCTTCTATTATAGCGTTTACTTAATTATGTTACTTATGTGAAACAAGTCGAAAGCCGTTTTTTGTTACGCAAAAGAAAGTTTTTCAGCAGCTTCCCCTGACCTGCTGTCTTCAACAAATGAAAGTATAAAGCAATAAGGTAAAAAAGCAAGCAAAATTTCTATGTCTTCTGTTGCTTCTGATGTTTAAAACCTACTGTTTCTACCAAAACTAGAAACGTGTCCACTAGATTAGTGACGAAACTAAGAATGAGGTGACGAAATGGAAGTCATCATAAACCGCCGAATCAGACGCAGACGGCGACTCGTACGGCTGTTTTTTCGCCTCTGTTTACTGGGGCTTGTTTTCCTGGCGGCAAGTGCGGTCGCGCTGCTTTCTTATACGAAAATGCAAGGGCCTCCGCCCTTAAATGTGTCGCAAACGACTGTCTATTACGGAGCTGATAATACGCCAATCGGCGAAAGGCATCACGGCGAGCACCGTTATTGGGTCGACTTATCAGAGATTTCGCCTGATGTGATCGACGCCACGATTGCCGTCGAGGACCGCCGCTTCTATCAGCATTTTGGCTTTGATCCGCACCGGATCGGCGGGGCCGTCATTGCCAACATCCGCTCCGGTTCGAAATCACAGGGAGCGAGCACGATTACACAGCAGTACGCGCGCAATCTTTATTTAAGCCATGACAAAACATGGAAACGCAAATGGAATGAGCTGTTATATTCCCTACGGCTGGAAATGAATTACGAGAAGGATGATATTCTTGAAGGCTATTTAAATACGGTTTACTACGGTCACGGGGCTTACGGCATCGAAGCGGCAGCCCGCCATTATTACGGCAAATCGGCCAATCAGCTCACGTTGGCCGAAGCGAGCATGCTTGCCGGTATTCCAAAAGGACCGAGCTATTATTCTCCCCTCTTTCATTATGAACGGGCCAAAACACGGCAGGGCATTGTTCTGCAATCGATGGTCGAAAACGGCAACCTGACACAGGTGGAGGCCGATGAAGCCCATCTTGAACCATTGACTTTCACCCATGAACAGCTCGAACGCGAGGCTGTCATCGGCCCGTATTTTCAGGACGTTGTCGAAGAGTTGCTCATAGAAGAGGCCGGGCTTGATCCCGCCTTGTTCGAAGCTGGCGGACTTAGCATTTACACAACGCTTGACCCTGACATGCAGAAAGAAGCGGAGAGATGGGTCGAGAAGGAAATGCCCGATTCCGAGCTGCAAACCGCGCTCGTGGCGATGGACCCGCGCACAGGAGATGTGAAAGCATTGATCGGCGGAAAAAATTATGCCGACAGTCCGTACAATCGCGCCACGCAGGCGAAGCGGGCCCCCGGCTCCGCCTTTAAGCCTTTTCTGTACTATGCGGCGCTCGAAAACGGCTTCACTCCCGCCTCAACCTTATTAAGCGAGGAAACAACGTTCACATATGATGACGGACGGGCGACGTACTCACCGAAAAACTTTCAAAGTGTGTACGCTGATGATTTTATTACACTCTTGCAGGCAATTGCTTTCTCCGATAATATTTATGCGGTGAAAACCCATCTGCTGCTTGGAACCGACAAAGTCATCGAAGTCGCGGAAAGGCTTGGGGTTACATCTCCATTGCGGGAAATTCCTTCTTTGGCGCTCGGCACGTTACCGGTTGATGTCGTCGAGATGGTTCGGGCGTATAGCGCCTTTGCCAATGGCGGAAAAAGGGTCGAACCGCGCTTCATCCGCAAGGTGGTCGATGCGGAGGGGAATGTCCTGTTTGAAGCAGAGCCGCACCTCGCCCAAGTTCTCGATCCGAAGCTGGCTTTCATTTTAACCGACCTGATGACCGGGATGTTTGATCCTTATTTGAATGCTCACACCTCTGTCACAGGCGGTTCGGTTGCCCATTTAGTCAATCGGCCAGTCGCCGGAAAGTCGGGTTCGACCTCGACCGACAGCTGGATGATCGGCTATGCGCCTCAGCTCGTTACCGGCGTCTGGGTCGGCTACGATCAAGGACAAACACTCGAGCATGCCACGGAAGGGCAGATCGCTAAGAAAATTTGGGCCAATTTTACTGAGCATTCACTGGAAAAGCAATTAAAGATTCCGTTCCAGCAGCCGGAAGGAGTCGTCGCTGTCGAGATGAACCCGCAAAACGGCTTACTCGCAACAGCTGACTGCCCGACTCACCGCGTCACTTATTTTGTGGAAGGGACCGAGCCGACAAAGCCGTGCCCGCCACCCGCGCCCGACGGGGAAGAAGTGGAAGCGATCGATGAGGCGACTCATGAAAAGGAACATATCATTAACCGTTTCTTTAAATGGTTTCAGCATGACTGAGGCCGATGCCTTTCCTTGTAAAAAAAGAGTGCCCCAAAAGCTAAAGCTTTTGGGGCACTCTCGTGTCCTAGTATAAATGTGCTTTTATACTGCCTTTAAGTTTACTCGCTCTAGCCAAAAAGCTCAAGAGGGCGCACCAGTGTTCAAAAATCGTTCAAAGTTAGGCTATTTTAGGGGTTTACAATCCTCTTCTAAGCTGATTCTTCTCCCATGAGCGCTTCGTGCAGCTCTTTTTCAGAATGAAGCCACATTTGCTCGCTATGTTTTTTTAAGAAGTCAGCGAGAATCGTTTTTGACTTTTGATCCATATGCTCCACCATAATTTTCCCTTTCAGCGCCTTATCCATTTTATTGACATGCTCGGGCAAGCTTTTATAGCCGCGGCGGATTTCTTTATCAACCGTCATCTCGCATCCTGTCACTCCGGCGTAATACGGCTTGCCTTCTTTATACTGGATGGCTACCCATACGAGCCAGTAGAGCTTGCCGTTTGGCACCTCTTCCTTGTTCGGAAGGAATTTGATCCGCTTTTCAACGGCTGAGCGGGCATGCAGCGCCCCCATATCGACGAACGCTTCCCCTTCTGCCGGGTCGACGAAAACCGGCGATACATTATCAAGATTCAGCACACCGGCCCCATACCCACCATGGCCGGAGGTCGAATCCCCACTTAAAATATTAAAGCCGCTGCTTTTCTTTTTCTTCAGATTATCGTCATTCAGTAAATCCATCTATGTCACCCTTTCCTATTCCTGCCTTAATTAAATTCTACACAAAATGACCTTCCATATGCTAGTCTTAAGATAGCGTTTTCTACTTCCCTGCTTTTATGCCTGATAAGACGTAAGTGCAGCGGCAAGAAAAACGGATGGAATACATATTTTCCCAATAGGAAAGGAGGCTGTTTTCATGCCAATCGTAACTGTAAAAATTCTTGAAGGCCGTTCTGATGATCAAAAGCGGGCACTCGTTGAAAAAGTGACTGAAGCGGTCACCAGCTCAATCGACGCTCCAGCTGAGCGCGTCTCAGTCGTAATTGAAGAAATGAAGAAAACCAACTTCGGCGTCGCCGGCGTAAGAAAGTCGGACGAATAGAAGAGAGGCTGGGCCAAAAGGTAAAGAATACAACCTTTTAGTCCAGCCTCTTCTTGCCTTACATGTTGATTTGTTTCAATGTCGTCTTTTTACTCCGTTGCCATTGCAGCAAACTGACGACAATAATGATCGTAAAGCCGATGATATCCTGAATAAAGTTTGGATTCATGAATAACAGAGACCCCGCAAAAAGCACGATCCGTAACGGCCACGGCATCTCAGTAAATAAATAGCCCTCCGCTGCCGTTCCAAGCATGATCACTCCTGTCACCGACGTTATCACGACGACAAGCCCTTCGACAAAAGTTGTGTTCAACAGTAAAAGCGCATCATTGTAAACGAACATATACGGGACGATAAATCCGGCGATCGCCAATTTCATCGAAACGAACCCTGTCTTCATCTGCTCGCCACCCGAGATCCCGGCTGCGGCAAAAGCGGCCAGCGCGACAGGCGGAGTAATGTTGGCAAACAAGCCGAAATAGAAGACAAACAGATGCGCTACAAGTGGCTCAATGCCCATCGAAATAAGCGCCGGAGCGGCCATCGTCGCTGTAATAATATAGGTTGGAATACTTGGCAGTCCCATACCGAGAACGATACAGGCGATCATCGTAAAGACGAGCGTCAGCAACAAACTCTCGCCGCCGAGAGTGACGATGCCATTGGCCAGCTTCAGGCCGAAGCCCGTCATCGTCGCCACACCGACAACAATCCCGACGCAGGCGCAGGCAATCGCCACCCCAATCGAGGTTCTCGCCCCTTGCTCCAGCGCTTCAATAATATCCTTCAGTGACATTCTCGTCGTTTTTCGCAGCATCGCCACGAGAATCGTAACGAGAATCGTCAGCAGCGCTGAATAAATGATCGTCCGCCCGCTGAAAAATAGCATATACATTAAGAACATCAGCGGAATCAGCAGGTGCCCTCGCTCCTTTAGCACTTCCAGCACACGCGGCAGATTTTCCTTTGATATGCCGCGCAGCCCTTGCTTTGTCGCCCGCAAATGAATCTGGACGATAATTCCTGTGTAGTAAAGCAAGGCAGGCAGCAGCGCGGCAAGGGCGATCTGGCTGTATGGAATCCCAAGCGTTTCGGCCATAATAAACGCCGCCGCACCCATGATCGGCGGCAAAATCTGTCCGCCGACCGAAGCTGATGCTTCCACTGCTCCGGCGAAATTGCGGCTGTAGCCGATTTTTTTCATTAACGGGATCGTAAATGAGCCGGTTGTGACGACATTGGCAATTGCCGCGCCATTAATACTTCCGAGAAAGCCACTGGCAATGACCGCCACTTTCGCCGGACCGCCTTTCGTCTGACCGGCAATCGCCAAGGCGAGATCATTAAAAAATTGCCCCATACCTGATTTCGACAAAAAGGCACCAAATAAAATAAAAAGAAAAATATACGTCGCCGAGACGCCGATCGCCGTACCGTAAATCCCTTCTGTCGTCACATACATGAAATTGACCAATTCATCCCATGAATAGCCGCGGTGGCGAAAGATTCCCGCCATCTCTCGGCCAAACAAACCGTATAAGAAGAAAAGTACGGCGAGCAGCGGCAAGCCCCAGCCTGTGACTCGGCGAGCCGCTTCCAATACGAGTACAACGAGCAGCGCTCCAAACAGAAGATCAAGCCCATTAGGCAGGCCACCGCGATTTACGATGCCTAAGTAATCGACGAAAATATAAACCGACGTCGAGATTGCACAAAGCGCAAAAATCATATCGTAAAACGGAAGCTTCGTCCGGCTTGCCTTTTTAAAAGGCGGATACAGCAGAAAGACAAGCGTTAAAATCGCGGCCACGTGCAGGGAACGATGCTGGAGCGTGACCGGCGTTCCGAAATAGGATGTGTACATATGATAAAGCGAAAGCGAGATCGCCAAAATCGATACAAGCAAAGTGGCGATTTTACTGGAATGAGTGCGAACCCTTGATTCGCTGTCGTATTTTTCTAAAAGCTCCTGCTGGTCATCGGACAGCTCAGCTTCTTTTCGATTCGTCTGCTCCATGCTGGTCACCTCTTCTCTATCACGCTTTTTTAATTCGGGAGAGCCCTGATTTCTATTTTTTCAAAATGCGGCAAATCCTCTGCCTGAAAAACCGGCTCCCCGTCCACCATCAGTTCAAATCCGACATGATGTGAATGGATCCAGCGCAAGGCATCGATTCGTTCATCAAGATTGCGAACGATCACTTCACCATGTTCAACAGTCATTTCCCCTTTTTGATGAGGAACACCGGCACCAAATGACTGAAAAGCCGTTTCGATCAGCTCCAGCTCCCCATCGTCTGTCAGCTGATAGGTTTCCCTCCACGGAGTATGCTCGACAGAGTGAACCCACATTAGCGAAAATGTGTCGCCCGCTTTCAGGTGTTGCACTTCTTTATATATTTCGTGATTTTCCTGATGCTGCACGACGAGGGTCATCTCTCCGCTGTCCGCGCACGCTGTTAAGCAAAGTAAGACGATGAAAAGCCTGCCTTTCATTGAGGAAGCTCCTTCCAAAGATAATGTGGAACAATTTCAAGTGGAAGCTGCAAAGTGAACAGCGAAAGCGCGGTTCTCCTGCCCACTTTGGGCAGGGTAGAACCGACGCGCCTCATTTTTGGCTTCAGGCAAATCCGCCGCCCTACTCCAAAGCCCCGACTTCCTTCAAGTAGCGCTCAGCACCAGGGTGAAACGGCACAGGCATCCCGACATCGACTGTCTCCAGTGAAATGTCCTGAGCGGCATTGTGAGAGCCTTGAATGGCTTCAAGGTTTTCAAATAATGTTTTCGTAATTTCATAGGCGGCATCCTCGGAAAGATCATTGGAGATCAACAATAAATTTGTAATCGCCGCTGTCTGGATCTCTTCTTCGTTGCCGTACACATCAGCCGGGATCACTTCCGATGTAAAGAATGGATACGTATCGATCAAATAATCGAGCGCTTCCCCTTCAATCGGCAGTACCTTCGCGGAATGAGTCGTATCAAGATCGATGACGGTCGCATTCGGAACACCGCTCGTCACAAAAGCAGCATCAATCATCCCATTTTTAATCTGATCAATCGCTTCACTGTAAGAAAGATAATCCTCCTCGATATCGTCATAGCTTAATCCATACGCTTCCAGCACCATCCGCGCGTTTAACTCAACCCCTGAATTCGCCGCCCCGACGCCAACGCTTTTGCCGGCCAGGTCGGCAATGCTTTCAATCCCGGAGTCCTCTGTCGTGACAACTTGAACAAAATTCGGGTACATCGCCATCAGTCCTCTCAGCGATTCAATCGGCTCCTCTCCTTCAAACGCGCCATTGCCTTCATACGCCTGCAGCACCGCATCGGCCATCGTAATTGCCAATTCGGCCCGCTCTGTATTGAGCAAATTAATATTTTCGACAGAAGCGCCCGTCGCCTGTACGGATGAATCAACGCCTAATTCCGTTTCGAGAATGTTCGCAATCGCCCCGCCAATCGGATAATAGACGCCCGACGTTCCTCCGGTTGCGACCGTGACAAACAAGTCCTCCAGACCGCCGGCCTCGCTCTGCTCAGCTGTCGGCTCTTCTCCCTCCGTCCCTGCAGGCTCTTCACTTCCCCCACAGGCCGAAAGCAGCAAAGATGACATTACCAATAAACTTAAAAACTTCTTCATCTCGTTTCCCCTTTCGTTTTATAAAAGTATTGGACACCCTCTTTTTTGCAATAATCATGCCAAGTCAAAAAACAGCGCCCCCATTTGGAAACGCATACATTTCCACCGCTAAAAAAGCGGAAAAAAATTCCGGTCTGCATTTTTTTCCGCTTTTTCGTTTAGCGATGCTCATAATGCTTTAATTTATCGCGCAGGCTGCGTTCGCTGATTCCTAGCATATGCGCCGTTTTCTTGCGATGCCCTTTGTTCGCTTCCAGCGTTGCCAGAATGAAATGCTTTTCGATCTCCTTTAACGGCAGCCCGATAAAGCTTTTATACAGCCCGTTCTCCCCGTTTGAAGCGTGATTGATTTTCCTAACCTGATTTGGCAAATCCGTCGCCTCGATATACTCGTCATCGGCCAACACCATCGATGATTCAATAATATTGGACAGCTCACGAATATTGCCTGGATACTCATAATCAAGCAAAATCCGCTGGGCCTGCTTCGTCAGTCCCTTTACATTCAAGCCCATCTCCTCGTTAAACTGCCCGATGAAATGCTTAATTAAATACGGGATATCTTCCTTTCTTTCTCTTAAGGCCGGCAGCGGCACCTTAATGACATTCAACCGAAAATAAAGATCCTCGCGGAATTCGCCTTTTCTCACTGCTTCCTCAAGATTTTTATTGGTAGCGGCTATCACCCGGACATTAAGTTGAATTTCCCTGTTCGACCCAAGCCTTGTGACGACCTTCTCCTGCAGGACGCGGAGCAGCTTCACTTGCAGGGCAAGCGGCATATCCCCGATTTCATCGAGAAAGATTGTTCCTCCATTTGCCTGCTCGAACTTTCCTTTTTTGCTTGAAATCGCCCCGGTGAACGCCCCCTTCTCGTAACCAAATAACTCACTCTCCAGCAACTGGTCCGGTATCGCCGCGCAATTTACCACCTCAAAGTGGGCTTTTTTTCTTTTGCCCGAGAAGTGAAGCGCTTTAGCGACAAGCTCCTTGCCCGTCCCGCTTTCCCCGGTTAGTAAGACGTTGGAGTCGACCTCCTTCACTTTTCCAATCAGGTGAAAAACCGCCTTCATCGCTTTGCTTTTGCCGATGATCCCTTCATAGCTGTACTTTTTCTCCAGCTCCTGACTTAAAAAATCGACCTGCTCGTTCAGATGCTGGTAGCGGAAAGCCTGCTCAATCACGGAATGAAGCTCTTCGATATTGATCGGTTTCGTCAAATAGGAGTACGCTCCCTCCCTGACCGCCCGGACAGAGGTCGCGATCGTCCCGTAAGCGGTGATCATTAAAACGATCGTTTTCGGGCTGACCTCCTTTATTTGCCTCAGCACGTCAATTCCGTCAATCTGCCCGATCTTTAAATCGAGCAGGCAGAGGTCGTAATGGTCATGTTCGAGCCACGTTACTCCGTCTGCCGGGTCTGTCGTCGTCATGACCTCATACTTGTCCTCCAGCGCAAACGCAAGCGAGGAGCAAATGGCCGCTTCGTCATCAATGATTAAAATTCGTTTCATCGCGCCGCCTCCTTTTCCATCGCTTTTAAAAATGTTAGCGTAATCGTCGTCCCTGCTCCTTTTTCACTATTGATCTCCAGCTCGCCGTTGTTTTCCTTTATATATTGGCTGGCGATCGCCAGTCCGAGTCCGGTCCCTTTCGCTTTCGTCGTATAAAAGAGCTTCAACGCCTGTCGACGCTCATAGTCATTCATTCCTTCCCCGGTGTCGGTCACTTGAATGCAGACGCTTGGGCCTTTTTCAAATGCCGCGAGCTGCAAGAGAGCCTTCTCCTGCTCATCTCCGCTGTTTATCGCGTCCAGACCATTAATTATTAAGTTGATCAGCACTTGCTTCAGTTGATTGGCATCGGCCTCGATCCAGAGGTTGCCCTCCGTTGTGCATTGCATCGTAATTCCTTTATGAAGCGCTGTTCGCTCAAATAGAATCAAACATTCCCGAACGACCGCACCGGCATCGATTCGTTCTTTATTCATCCGGGCCGGCTTCGTATAATCGATCAACCCTTGAATTAGCTGGTTCATCCGCTCAATTTCCTGAGGGACATAGGCCGAAATTTCATTTTGAAAGCGCGCGTTATTGTATTTATGGGGAATCAGCTCCACAAACGTTTTAATCGAGGTTAACGGATTGCGGATTTCATGTGCAATCCCGGCAACGATCCTACTAAGCTCTTCATTTTTTTCCCGCTCAAACAGCTGAAGCCTCAGCTTATGTTCCTCGGTAATATCCTCAAATGTCACAATCAGCCCGATCACTTGTTTTTCAAAGTTTTTTAACGGATAAATATAATAGCGTAAATAATACGTATTCGTCTCATTTTTTTGCCAGACGGCTTCCTCGCCCAGTATTAAATTGTCCGGGCGCAGCACGTCGGCAAACCTGCCTTCCAGCAGCAGGTTCAGCAATGGAATCTGAGCATAATGTCTGCCGGCGACAGATTGCCGCTCACCGGAAATCGTGTGCGCTTTTTGATTAAACGACGTGACGAGCCCGGCAGCATTAATCGTCGCGATCCCTCTTGGGCTGCTGTTTAAAATTTGCTTTTGAAACTCGTCGCTGTTTTTGATTTCAGCCATTTTCTGTTCAAGCTGGACATTCATCTTTTGCAGCACATTCGTTTTCTTCGCCACCTCCCTCTGCAACTGCTTGTTCCAGCGCATCCCCAATAAGAATAAGGCCGTCGCCACGAGCAGCAGTCCGCCGATAATTTGCAGGGCCAGCCACAGACGGCCCTCAAGTTCGCTTTCCCTTTCAAACCAGTCTTCATAGATGAGACTGTACGTACCATCGGCTTTCATCTCGCGAATCGCTTCGTTGATCCTGCTCAGCAGCTGATAATTTTCCTGCTGAACAGCCATCGTATAATCAACAGGCAGTAAATAATTTCCGACGATTTTATAGTCATCCTCCAGCCCTCTGGCTGCCAGCACATATTCCGCTGTCAGCACGTTTCCGACAAAGGCGTTCGCTCTTCCTTTCAGCAACAGCTCAAGGGCCGTGACCTGGTTGCTGGCGACATGATACTGAATGCTGCGAATATTACGGAGAAAATCATATTCCAATGTGTCCTTTTGCAAGGCTGTCACCGCATCGGTCAACTCGGCAAGTCCTTCAATCGTTTCGTTATCGCGGTGGACGATCAGACCGATCGACGTCGTTAAAATCGAGTCCGAGAACTCCATCATCCCGGCATGCTCCTCGTTAAAATAGGCGCTCAGCAAAATATCAAGCTCATTATCTTTCAGCTGCCGGACTCCCTCAGACTGTGGAACAGGCACATACAAAATGTCCTCACTCATCCTGGAAGCGATTTCATTCATCAGGTCAACAGCAAAGCCTTGAGGTTGCCCATCAACCGCGAAATGTACAGGAGGGAATTCCGGGTCATAGCCGACGACTAAGCGCCTTTCTTCAGCCGCTCCCACCCTCCCGCTCATAAGCAAAAGAAGCAGGGCCGTGATAAGTATACTAGTTTTTCCCACGCTTTCCAGGGACCTCCCTTCTTTTTTAATCCTAGTCGATTGCCCGTTTATTGACAATCATTATATTTGCATAAAAATAGAGGCTTGGCAAAGGTAATCAAACAACCTTTTGCCAAGCCTCTAAGCTAGTTTTGTTTCAAGCCCCAAAACAAGGCTTCGCTAATCTTGATGCGTCCCTTATGTAGTTACTTTGACACTGACTCTTTCAAAACACCAATAAAATCATAAGCCTGGTCAATTTCTTCTTCGCGGTAATTTTGCTTGCGCTTTAAAGTAAATACCTTTTCCTCGACTTCCTCACGCGGCAGCTCTTCAAAATATAGTAACGTCGAGACAAGCTCGAGAAAGCGGGAGCTCTGCTCGTTTAACCGAGCGGCCAGCTCTCTCACATCCGGCTGCTCAAATTGATATAATTCCAAAAAGCGTCTGCCTGATTCAGATAGCTGATATCGGTACTGATAATAGTTGCCTTTATCTTCTCTCGTTTCCGTCATAAATCCGAGGTTGCACAGTTCCTCCATTCGCAATGACAGCTCTTCTGAATAAGGGCCGAACATATGAAAGGTGTAACGCTCGGAAAAAGGCATGTCCAGCTTTTTCGCGATGTAGATCATTTTTTGCAGTTTTTTTCTCCCGACGACCTCGCCGACCTGCAAGAAAAGGCTCATGACATTGGCATGGTCCTTCAGCAATGCCAACCCCTCCTCCCGTTATGGATTTAATAATTCACGAATCTGCTGCTTACTCCGCCGATGCTCCCCTTCGTCGCTCAGGCAATCATGCGGAAAATACAATTTATGATCCGTGCGCTTCTTTCCTGATATCGCTTCAACGACCTCCGACTCACGCGAAAGCTCGCGGATCTTTCCATTCGGTAAAATAAGATGAATCGGCATCCGTTCTTCCTCTTCGCCAGGTCTGTAGAAATCATAAGGCAGATCAGACGAAGAATCGATCACCAGGTAATAGTCAGGATCAAGCTCCGCTTCACGAAACAGCTCCTGCAGCCTAGGCCAGTCATTCATCCGCTGATTCGGGTCAAATTCGACATACTTGAAAAGACGCCTATTAAGGAATCTTACACAAAGATCACGCAAAATGCGATCCTCTTCCTCCTGCCAAACTTGGAAATAATACAGGGTTATCGCTTCATCGAGCCTTAAATAGTCGCGCAAGCTCCCTTTTCCATGAAAAAAGGAAAGAAAGTGAACCGGCTGATGAGTAAAGGAATAGCCCGCGTGATACAAGGCTTTCACCCGCTTGAAAATTTGGCTCAAAATCACTTCCGCGCTGCGTGTCACCGGATGAAAGTAAACTTGCCAGTACATTTGATAGCGGCTCATAATATAATCCTCCACCGCGTGCATGCCGCTCTGCTTGATCACAACCTGATCTTCCATCGGCCTCATCACCCGCAAAATTCGTTCCATATCAAAGTGACCGTAGCTCACACCGGTATAGTAGGCATCGCGTTGCAAATAATCCATCCGGTCAGCATCAATCTGACTTGAAATGATGCTTGTCACCAGCTTATTGGAATAGGTTTTTTCGATGACATCAGCGACCGCCTTCGGAAACTCCGGGCTCACCCGCGCCAACACTTGATGAATTTCGGTGTTCCCCATGATAATCTCGCGCGTCCATTCCTCGTGGTCGGTATCAAATACTTTTTCAAAGGAATGAGAAAATGGCCCGTGTCCTACATCGTGGAGGAGCGCCGCTGAAAGCGCCAGCAATCGCTCATCCTCTTCCCAATTTGGCCGCCCTTCAAACACTTCAAGAATGCGGCGGGTAATTTCATAAACGCCAAGTGAATGATTAAAGCGCGTATGCTCGGCCCCATGAAACGTCACATACGTCGTGCCGAGCTGCCTGATCCGCCGAAGACGCTGAAATTCCTTCGTGCCGATCAATTCCCATATCAGTTCATCTCTCACATGAATATAGCGGTGCACCGGGTCCTTAAACACTTTTTCTTCTTCTAATTGACGATAGTAAGGTTTAGCCATAGTTCCCTCTCGTTTCCATAGAGTCGTACCTTTATTATATACGAACAGGAACACATTTTGTTAGCGCGTTTCTCATTTCTCTTCTAAGAAAACCGCGTAGCGGCTTTTCTTAGAAGCGGCGTGCGAAGCCGCCACCCTTCCTCGAATCAACCCGAAAATTTTATTCTTTCTTATCTTTTGAAAAAAACCTTACCAGCGCTCCGGGAATCCAGAAGGCTGATAAGGTTCTTCTTCCTAGGCTCTCCGCGCGCTCGCGGCAGCCTCTTTCTCGATATGCTTTGCCTCAGTCCGGTCGATGATGACCGCCGCAGAAGCATCGCCGGTAATGTTGACCGCCGTACGAAGCATATCTAAAATTCGGTCCACTGCTAGCACAAGGGCGATTCCTTCGACCGGTAATCCAACAGACTGAAGCACCATCGCCAGCATAATCATCCCTACTCCTGGTACACCTGCCGTTCCGATACTGGCTAACGTTGCTGTTAATATAACAGTTAGCAAATCACCTATTGTCAGCTGGTCAGCATAGACCTGGGCAATAAAAACCGTCGCGACCGCTTGCATAATGGCGGTCCCATCCATATTAATCGTCGCCCCCAGCGGTTGAACAAAGCTTGACACCGGCTTGGAAACCCCGAGGTTCTCCTGTGCCGTTTTCATCGACAGCGGCAACGTTGCGTTACTGCTCGACGTACCAAAGGCGACGGTCATCGCCGGGAAAAATCCTTTAAAGAAATCAATTGGATTTTGCCTCGCCAACAAAGCGATCAAACCACCGTAGGTTAAGATGGCATGAATAACTAAAGCTAGCACAACCGCGATGACATACATCATCATTGAACCTAGCGCATCAAGGCCGAGCTTCCCGAGCGCCGAAGCGATTAAAGCAAACGCCCCAATCGGTGCCAGCTTCATCGCCACGGTTACGAGATACATCATAATTTCATTTCCCTGTTCCATTAGCCGGAGAATCCCGCGTGTCTTGTCTCCGAGCTTCGCTAACGCAAAACCGATAAAGACGGCAAAAGCGATAATTTGCAGCATCTCTCCTGTCGCCATCGCTTCGATCGGATTTTCTGGAATAATATTTAACAATGTTTCCATGATCGGCGGAGCCTCTTCTGCCGAATATTCCGCTTCGCCTTCTCCCATTAATCCCGGCTGCCCCGGCTGCAATATGTAGGCAACGGCGATCCCGATAACGAGAGCGATTGCAGTTGTCACCAAATAATAAGCGATCGTTTTCGAACCAATGCGTCCAAGCTGCTTCGGATCACCAATTCCGGCTGTTCCGAGCACAATAGAAAAGAATACAAGCGGCACAACGAGCATCGTGATCACTTTCAGGAAAAGCTGACCGAGCGGGGTTAACGCATACGTGTCAAGCGGAGTAAAAGCGTTAGGTGCAAAAAGATTGAAACCTAAGCCTACAATAATACCCAAAATGAGGGCGATTACTATTTTTTTCGTTAAACTCATAGCCTAGCCTCCAATCCGTTTCTTCATTCCTACCATCTAAAGTCAAAAATATTCTGGCATTTATTATTTCCCGAGACGGCCAATCTCGAAACTCACTTACGTTTCAAAATTTTATCAGTAAAATGTCTTTTAGACAACCATTAACTAATTATGTAGGTTTAAGGACTTACTTGAAATGTTTTCCATCTGATTCCATCAGGACCTAGGGACTATAGCGCAGCCCGGTTTTTTTAGGATAACAACTTTAATGAGCTTGATACAAAAGAAGCCGGGCAAAAGGTAAAAAAAACTACCTTATGACCCCGCCTCTTATTTAGAAAGTTTACTAATCACTTTTTCGATTAATTGATCCTCGTCTGGTGCAGCTACAGGCCGATTATTCACAAATGCAAACGACTTTTTTCTCCCCGGTCCACAGTAAGACTGGCAGCGAATATCGATCTTCGCCTCCCCGTCAACCTTTTTTAGCCGTGGAAGGAGCGTCTTCACATTGGTCGCTTGACATTCATCACAAATGCGAAATTCATTAGCCATTTCTGATGTTCCTTTCCTTATTCATTTTTCTTCTCATCTATATCAAATCGATAAAATTGTTTGTAACGCTACCCTTCAGTATAGCACATATTTTGAAGGAAGCAATCCTTTCAGCGGCATGCTATAATGAGCTTGTTTGAGAATTTATCTATAGGAGCTGCCTCCCATGAACTATGATTTACAGACGATTTCCCCCCAATGGCGCTGGCTTGATCAAACGCGCTTCGGTCCGGCTTTTGATGCGCTGCAATCCTTTGCCTATGATGACACATTTTGCACATTAATCGGTCAAAAACAGGCGATCCCGCTTGTACGGACATGGGTTCATCACGACACCGTCGTTCTCGGTATTCAGGATACACGTCTGCCGGCTGTTGAGGCTGGCTGCTCTTATTTAGAAGAGCAGGGATACCGCGTGATCGTCCGAAACTCTGGCGGTCTCGCCGTCCTGCTGGATAGCGGAATTTTAAACATCTCGCTTTTATTACCTGAGATAAAAGGCATGACAATTGATGCAGCTTATGAACAAATGTACAGCACGATAAAGGAGCTGCTCGCTGATTACGAAAGGCCGATCCAGGCATATGAAATCGTCGGCTCCTATTGCCCGGGAAGCTATGATTTAAGCATTGACGGCAAAAAGTTTGCCGGCATCTCCCAGCGCCGGATACGCGGGGGGATCGCTGTCCAAATTTACCTGTGCGTGGAAGGCTCAGGCTCAGGCAGGGCCGCCTTGCTGCGGGATTTTTATCATCTTGCCGTCCCTGAAACGAATCCTTCCGTCGACTATCCGCTGATTCAGCCTGCCACCATGGCTTCGTTAGCAGAACTGCTCGATTCAGGTTTAACAGTTGCCGGCTTAAATGAACGGCTGTTGCATCTTTTGCAGCAGAAGGTCGATGTCCATCCTCATCTTTCCTCGACCGAGGAGACGGCATTATTTAGTACGAACTATGAACGAATTGCCAGCCGCAATGAAAAAAGGCTGACACAAAAAGGAATGAATTGACCTTTTTCGTCAGCCTTGTCTGCTTACATCACGACAGACTCTCTCTGGTTAATCGCCTGGAGCGCGGTAATTAACGACAATTTATAAACATCGGCAGCGTTACAGCCGCGGGATAAATCATTGACCGGCTTATTCAAGCCTTGCAATATCGGACCAATGGCATCATATCCACCAAGCCGCTGGGCAATTTTGTAGCCAAGATTGCCGGACTCCAGACTCGGAAAAATAAAGACATTGGCCTGCCCTTGAAGCGGCGAATCAGGAGCCTTCTTCTGAGCGACCGCCGGAACAAACGCGGCATCGAATTGAAATTCGCCATCAATCACTAGGTCGGGCCGGGCTTGCTGGGCGATTTTCGTCGCCTCCGTGACCTTTTTCGTTTCGATCGAGGAAGCGGAGCCTTTCGTGGAGAAGCTGAGCATCGCGACTTTGGGGTCTAAGCCAAACACTTTCGCCGTTTCAGCGGTTGCAATCGCAATCTCCGCTAATTCCTCACTCGTCGGCGCGATATTGATCGCGCAATCGCCGAAAACGAATTTCTTTTCATCCTTTACCATCACAAAGACGCCTGACGTTCGTTGAATACCTGGCAATGTTTTAATGATTTGTAAAGCCGGGCGAACCGTATCCCCGGTTGAATGGGCCGCCCCGCTGACGAGGCCGTCGGCTTTTTCCATATAGACAAGCATTGTACCGAAATAATTCACATCCTGCAGTTTTTCCCGCGCTGATTGTTCCGTTTCTTTTCCTTTGCGGCGTTCCACAAAGGCCGCCACCATCTCGTCGATCCCGCTATAGGACGCTGGATCAATGATCGGTACTCCGCTAAGATTGACATTGATTTCCGTTGCCTTCCCCTTAATGTCTGCTTCATTTCCAATTAAAAGCGGCTTTATCACCTGGTCGTTCGCCAAATTGGCGGCCGCCTCAAGAATTCGTTCATCTGTTCCTTCAGGCAAAACAATCGTCGGCCGGTGCTTTTCGACCTTTTCCTTTATATCTGTAAAGAGATTACCCACTACAGCATCCTCCTCTTTTTCTTTCACGAAATGATCTCTTTCAAGGATACCTTCCTCCCGTTAAAATTGAAACCGATTTTGTCAAGTTCATTATAATATCAATTTTTCAAAAAATCTTATTGATTACGCTTCCATACTCTTTTTTTTCCTGTTTTTCACCTATTCAAACGTTTTTATAGCTTGGCCAGTAATCGATTTGTTATGTACAGCAGGCAGATGACTATTTTGTGAACAAGGTCCGTTTCCTTAGCCTCCCCCCGGTCATTTGCTTTTTTCCCCGTCGATAAATATGGTATAGTGCTATTGATACGGTGCGCAAAAGCGTCCGGCAGATGGTCATAAAAAGGAGCTGTTTTCAATGAGTGAAGCTGCGATAACATTAGATGGCTGGTATTGTCTTCATGATTTCCGTACAATCAACTGGCCGGCCTGGAAGTCGATTTCTACAGAAGAACGGGAACAGATTTTAGCTGAATTCCACGCGATGATTGAAAAGTGGGAGCAGACCGAGGCAAAAGAACAAGGAAGTCATGCGATTTACTCGATTGTCGGGCAAAAGGCCGACATCATGCTCATGCTTCTTCGTCCGACGATGCAGGAACTGAATGAGATTGAGAATGCCTTTAACAAAACACGCCTCGCTGAATTTACAATTCCGACCTATTCCTATGTGTCTGTTGTGGAGCTCAGCAATTATATGGCCGGGGAAAGCGACGGCGACCCTTACGAAAATCCTCATGTGCGTTCCCGCTTGTATCCGACTCTTCCGAAGTCGGCACATGTCTGCTTTTATCCAATGGACAAGCGTCGACAAGGCGAGGATAACTGGTACATGCTTTCGATGGATGACCGCCGTTCTCTTATGAGAAGCCACGGCATGATTGGACGGAGCTACGCTGGAAAGGTGAAACAAATTATTACAGGTTCAGTCGGCTTCGATGATTGGGAATGGGGCGTAACGTTATTCGCCGATGATGTTCTTCAATTTAAGAAGCTTGTCTATGAAATGCGTTTTGATGAAGTGTCAGCGCGTTACGGCGAATTTGGCTCTTTCTATGTCGGAAATATTCTCGATCCAGACGAGCTGTCCCGTTATTTCCACGCTTAACGAGGCCGGGAGAAAAGGTTGTTTCTTTGACCTTTTGTCCAGCCTGCATTAAAACAGTTTTCTTAACAGCAGAGGGTATGTCAAAAGGGAAATCACCCCTTTTTGACATACCCTCGTTTTTTTAAGCAGGCTCTTAAAAAGAGGTATATGCCTTTCTTTTTCCTCATATAGTGAAGTAACTGTACTGTCTGCGTCAGCCGATGTCTTCGTTACATATAAAGGCAATGCGCTTCACGACATCTGAGATTGCCAACTTTATGGGAGGTGAATGGATGGCTGTTATAAAGGCTTCATCCAGCGACATTGATATGCTTGCACGCCTGATGCGAGCAGAGGCTGAAGGAGATGGGGAACTTGGAATGCTCAATGCCGGAAACGTGATGGTGAATCGAACGAGAGTCCGCTGTCTCGATTTTGCCAATATTACCACGATCCCACAGATGACCTTTCAATCGCCCGGCGGCTTTGAAGCGACACAGAAAGGATACTTTTATCAACGGGCGAGAGAGCGCGACAAAAGACTGGCTCAACGGGTAGTAAATGGAGAACGGTTCAACCCCGGAGAATTTGCGTTATGGTTTTTCAGGCCTGAAGGGGCTTGCCCGCCCCAATGGTGGGGGCAATGGAACTCAGGAAGGTACAAATCTCATTGTTTTTATACTCCGCTTGCATCAGAATGTCCGGAAGTGTATAGCACTTATTAAATCTTGATAAAAAAAGAGGGGGCGAGAAATATGAGTCAACAACCTAACCAGCAATGGAATCAGGCGACACAAGGCTTCGAAAACTACGGCTATGCGCAGCAGCAAGGATATGCACAGCCGATGCAGCCGCAGCCACAGACCCAGGCTCAAGGCCAGATGCCTTATTTTTCTGCGCAAAATTATCAGGTTCCAGGCTTTGTCCAGCAGCAGCAGGCTGCCCAGAATCAGGGAGGGTTGCTGCCACTGGAACAATCCTTTATTGAAAATATTCTCCGGCTCAACCGGGGGAAAATGGCGACTTTTTATATGACCTATGAAAACAATGACCAATGGAATGCGAAAATTTTCAGAGGAAGAATCGAGGAAGCCGGCCGCGACCACATTATCGTCGGTGACCCGGAGACAGGGATGCATTATTTGCTGTTGATGGTCACGTTGGACTATGTGACATTTGAAGACCCAATTGACTATGAATACCCTTACGGCGGGCAAACGCCGCTTACACAGTATTCACCGCGGCCATAAAGATTGGCAATCGCTTCGTTTGCTAACCGGGGGCGGGACAAAACTAAAGGCTGGGCGAAAGGGACAAACAACCTTTCGCCCAGCCGTTTTGTAACAGCTCCTTCAATGCTTCGCCTTTCCCACAATCCTCTACAAGCCGCGAACGACTGCGATCCCCAGCAAAATCCAGCCGATGATAAAAGCAAGTCCACCGATTGGCGTGATGGCGCCCAGCTTTGTTACACCGGTTAATGCCATCGCATACAAGCTTCCTGAAAAGAGGACAATCCCGACGACAAAGCTCCAGCCGGCTCCGGTGAGTAAAGAAGAAGACGCCAGCTTGATTGCCACCAAACCGACGAGCAGGAGACCGATCCCGTGGATCATATGATACTGGACTCCTGTTTGGTAATTTTTCATCATCCGCTCTGACAAACGGCCTTCGAGACCATGAGCGCCAAATGCCCCGATCACTACCGCCAATGCCATCAAAAGACTACCTAGTAAAAGAAAGATTTTCGCCATACTGACAACTCCTATTCCTGTCGTTTCTTCTATGAATACAATAGCGAATATTGCTACAGACGTCAAAGGATCGCCAATAGACTCCTTTGCGACGTTACGCTAAAATAAGGACAATAGCCGTCGACACAAAGGAGTGACTGATCTTGTCTTCTATTACAATCAGACGTTACACAATCGAGGATTACCCGCAGTTATTGGATTTGCAGAAGGAAGCTTTTCCGCCGCCCTTCCCGCCGGAGCTTTGGTGGTCTCCTGAACAGATTCAGGCCCACGTCGACACTTTCCCCGCCGGCGCCCTATTAGCGGAAATAGATGGTACTGTCGTTGGCTCAGCAACCTCGCTTCTGACAACGTATAACGGAAAGCCCCACACGTGGGCCGAGATCGCCGATAATGGCTACATTCGGGCGAGTCACGAGCCTGACGGGGACAGCTTATACGGAATCGATGTGTGCGTCCGCCCGAGCTTTCGCGGCAAAGGTGTCGCCAAAGCGCTCTATGAAGCCCGCAAACAGCTTGTACGTGAGCGCGGCCTCGCCCGTTTTCTCGCCGGCTGCCGCATTCCCGATTATCATAAATATGCCGGCACGCTCTCGCCGGACGAATATGTAAAGGCGGTCGAACGACAGGAAATCAAGGATCTCGTCCTCACGTTCATGCTCAAGCAAGGGTTGACGCCGCTTCAAGTGCTGCCAAACTACGTCGACGACGACGAATCACTCCACAACGCCGTCCTCGTCGAATGGACTAATAACAGCGACTAATGTCGCCGTTGTTAGTAGCAATGTGCGGAGCCGCTGCAAGGTTTTGGAATTTGACAGGAATGGGCTTCTCCTGTCAGATGGGCAGCGTGCAGAGCCATTGCGGCTGCCTTAAACTTTCTAAACGCTAAAAATCCAACAAGCTCCCCTTGTCCTTATCTTCCTCTTTTTCATGGAGTGTCGGCTGGACAAAGCTTAACGGCTTAGGGGTGACGGTCGGCTGGTTGACAGAGGCAGCTTGCTCTTGCTTCTCTGCCCCTTTCAGCAACTGGCAATACGCCTCGATCGCCGTGGCACATTCGCTTACCCGGACCGCCTCGCCGGCAGCCGCCGCCTTTTTCAGCGCCGCAACTTGCACGTCTATATGGTGAATAATTTTCTGTGCAGGTATGTTCATTCAACTCCCTCGCTTTCTTGATATCATCTTAGCATAGGCAGAAAGAGAAGCCTATAAGAGAAAAGCCACCTGTAGCGCTTTTATTTAGAGCATGGCGGAGCCGGCACCTTCCCGCATCACTCCCACACGTTCATCCGTTCTAACCTTAAAAAAGAGACCAACCACCTTTTTCAAGTGATCAGTCTCGTTTGTCCTGTTCCTTTGCAGCGAAAATCGCTTTAATCCCCGCGATATTCACCCCTTGTTCAATAAATCGTTTAATTTCGCGAAACTGCTCGATATCTTCAATCGAAAACATTCGCTGGTTTCCTTCATTGCGTGAGGGCTTCACTAAACCTTGTTCCTCATAATAACGAATTTGTCGTGCAGACAGATTTGTCATTTCCATTACAACTCGAATTGGAAAGCAAGCCTGCTCACGTGGAATATCGGGTTTCACTCCCTCCCCTCCTCCTTCATTCACCTATTCTTTATCTAGACGTTTCTCCTGTACGACCTTTTGCTAAAAAAGTGTAGACGTCCCGCAACGTGTCAAAGCCAGCTTCCCTCGCTAAGTGTATATTTTCCTGCCAAAGTCTTGCTGTCATCAGAGCGTCTTCCTTAGCATGGTGCCTCTTCTGAACTGGAATATTGAAATACTCACAACATTCATCTAACGTAACAAGCTTTTTTGTCGGTACTACCACTTTGGTTAAAAAGGACGTATCGATGATACGGTGCTGAAAGGTTGTTCGTAAAGTTTGCCATGTTGCATGAGACATAAAACTTTTTTCATGACTTGCATGATGAGCGACTAAGGTCGCGTGCCCCGTAAATTGATAAAAATCTGTCAGTACTTCAGCCAAGGGTGGAGAAGCGGCCAGTTCATCCCGTGTAAGGCCCGTCAGCTCAAGCACCTCATCCGACGGCTCCTTTTTACACTGGATCGTTGAGTAAAACGTTTCCTCCGTTAAAATGTCGCTCCCCTTCATTTTCACAGCGCCAATGGATAGAATACAGTCTCCTTTGTCAGGGTAGAAACCGCTCGTTTCCAAATCAAAAACGACAAAAGGCAGCTCTGCCAAACTCTTATCCAATACATCTTCCTGCTTCAGCTCCCGCTGTATTTGACGCAAATGGGAAAGGCGCGCCGCTGCCGACTGCTGCTGCATCGACGTATAAATGGAAGGACTCAGCTTTCCTGATAGCTGCTTCACCAGTTGTACCATGGAATTCATGACCATGTTGATCCACCCTTTTTATAGCGTTTTTCAATTTCCCGGTACAGCTGATGACCTTCCTTTACCCAGCTTTTCAACAGTTGTTTATCTTCATCGTTAAGCTCATGGAGGGAAAGGTGATGGATGTCCCCATACCGCTCTGTCGTCTTTTGCCATTGTAGTCTTTTTTCCAATAATTTCTCAAAAGAAGGCTTCAGCTCCTTAACGGAAGCAAATGCCGGAGAAAGCTCTTCAAATCGCCCAAGCGTCGAAGCAGCGAAGATTTCCTCTTCAATCGCCAGAAGTCTGAGCGCATTGACATAAGGGAACAGGACAATCTGCTTCAAATCAAATTTACCGATATGCTCCCCTTTTGTCTCAACGAGCAATTGATTGAACAGCCCGACCCCTTTCCGCAGCTTCCCTGTATTTTCGGTCAGCCGCGGCAAATAGCCGGGATGCTTCTTCACTTCCTGAAAAAGAAACGACTTTAAATCCTTGACCAGCCTGTCTTCCCCCTGCATCGGACGAGCATCAACAAATGTCAGCGTATGCCGCAGCGTTTCCCATTTATCCTCGCTCAGCCAATGCTTGAGCTGGGCTTCCCAGCTTGAATACGAGCGGCACCAGCGCGGATGCGACGCCATCACTTTACCGTCACATCGCTCATAGCCAACCGCGGCCAACACATCGACAATTTCGTTTCCTAAATGGAGGAAATACTTCTGGTCCTCTTCATTTTCGCTTTCAAACACAATACCATGATCCTGATCGCTCCAAAAAGATTGCTCCAGTCTGCCTCCACTTCCCATTAAAAAGAAAGCAAAGTGAGCAGGAGGCCTGCCCCACTCACTTTCAGTCCTATTTAAAGCGAGACTGACCGCTTTGCCAATTATCTCTTCGTGACTCTGTTGAAGTGAGGTCGAGGTATGCTCCTGCTGATGAATCTTACGAAGACGTTCCTGATACAGCTGCTGTTTACATTCATCCCATTCTTCATTTTGCTTCATCGGATAAACCTTGGCCTCTGACATGCTTACGCTCCTGTGCTTTTATTTTGACCTTGCATGCTTTCAGGATAACCGTAGCTGCCATGCTCACTTAAGTCAAGACCGACAATTTCCTCTTCTTCTGTTACACGCAAGCCGCCAATTAGGGCTTTCGTTACAAGCAACAGGATGTAAGACGCGATAAACGCGAACGCTCCACAAGCGACAACACTTAACGTTTGAACGCCTAACTGGCCAAGTCCTCCGCCATAGAAGAGGCCGGCACTACCACCATTCATTTCGGCAAGCTCAGGTGTCGCAAAGAAACCAGTTGAAATCGTTCCCCAGACCCCGGCTACACCATGAACCGATAAAGCGAAAATCGGATCATCAATCCGGGCTTTATCAAAGAATTTCATACTGAAGAATACGATGAGACCACCAATAATACCGATGATAACAGCTGCCCACGGAGCAACGAACGCACAACTTGCTGTGATCGCAACAAGACCTGCTAAAGCCCCATTTAACATTGTTGGGACATCTGATTTTCCTGTCATCGCCCAAGCAATGAACAGCGCTGCAACCGCACCCGCCGCCGCGGCCAATTGCGTATTTAGAGCTACATATCCGAAGAACGCATCTGCTACTCCTAATGTACTACCTGCGTTAAAACCGAACCAACCGACCCACAGAATCAAAACACCCAATGCCGTGTACACTTGGTTGTGCCCAGCAATTTCGTTGACTGAACCATCTTTGTTGTATTTCCCTAAACGCGGCTTTAATAGAATCGTAGCCGCCAATGCCCCCATTGCACCTGTTAAGTGAACAACCGTTGAGCCGGCAAAGTCTTGCTTTCCTAGCTCAGATAACCAACCTCCGCCCCAAATCCAGTGAGCGACAATCGGATAAACAAAAGCAGTGAATAAGACAGCGAAGACGAGATAAGCTGATAGCTTCGCCCGCTCTGCGAAACCGCCGAAAGCAATCGTTAACGCGATCGCCGCAAACATTACCTGGAAGAAAAAGTCAACCGAACCGACTAACCCTTCTTCTGCTGTCGAAGTATCGCCGAAGAAGAAATCAGACAACCCGATAAACGAATTTCCTTCCCCATAGGCGAAGCCCCATCCGACAGCCCAGTACACGAGCGAAGCAATACCGACTGTGAAAATGGTCTTACCAGCGATATGACCCGCATTTTTCATTCTTGTTGAGCCTGCTTCCAAAAGAATAAATCCACCTTGCATAAATAAAACTAAAATTGCAGCAACCATGACCCAAAGATTATCCATAAGTACTAATGCATCCATTTCTCATCTCTCTCCTCTCATTAATAGAACATGTCAGCGTCAGGGAAGCTGACATCTCTTGTTAGTTCTTATTATACGTTCTTCCTTTTTTGATTCCACACCCTTGTCAGGTTTGCTGACATGCTTTTTGATTTCCAATGTAAGATGGAATGATTTCCGATCACTGAGCCCAAAAAATAATCGCCTTAAAGGCTGGATGTTCAACCTTTAAGGCGATCTGTTTTCCCGCTTATTCCGTTTAAACCCGCACTTTCTTTCTTTCGTTGACCGGCTTTGAAAACCATTTAATTAAAAACGGCAACGCCGCAAACAGCGTTAATACCCTCATCATTTGCAAGGTGGCAACCATCATCGGCTCAACATGGAGCGCCGTCGCGGTCGAAGCCATTTCAGCAGCACCGGCCGGCACGACACTCAAAAGGCTGGTGAAGAACTCAAGCGGCGTCAGTAAGTAAAACAGCCCCGCCAGCCCAAAGCTCATTACAAAATAAAGCGCCAGCGTCATTAAACTGACACCGCCAATTTCTTTCAACTCCAAAAGCGTTTCCTTATCAAACCGGATTCCGATAATCGCCCCCATCAGCCCTTGGGCAATGCCGGAAACAAAGCTGGGAATCTCAAGCGTCGGCACGACCCATTGATGAAAGACAAACCCGAGCGCAATCGCCAGAAACAGCGACGAACCCGGGAGCGGAATCCGCTTCCCGAGCAACAGGGTGACAAGACCGATTCCGCCGATACAGACGAAAGAAAGAAGCGCGTCACCAATCATCACCCCGCCAGCTGAACCATTTTGCGCCGGAATCGGTACGTTTAATCCGATAATGAGTGGTATAAAGAGAACGAACACCGTAATTCTCGTCGTGTGGAACGCAGCCACAACCTGCTGGTCAGCCCCATACTCCTTGCTCAGCGCGATGACTTCCGAAGCGCCACCCGGCATACAGCAAAAAAAAGCCGTGTTCGGATGCAGGCTTGAAAAACGTTGCATGAACTTACCGAGCAGCAATCCCCCTGTGATCGTTAACAGGAACACAAAAACAAAAGGCAGCAACAATGAGCGGTAGGTGATAAACTGCTCGGGAATCACTCTAAAGCCGATTGTTGCGCCAATGATCGCAAGCGCCACTTTAAACAAACTATCAGGAAAATATAATTTTTTTATAAAAAAGGCACAGATAAGGCCCGTGACAAGAGAACCCAGCAACCAGCCTGCGGGAACTTGCCCTAACGCGCATAACCCGCCAACGGTTATCGCAATGATCAGATAAAGGATTTTTTGCATAAGAAGCGCCTCCCGCTTGTTCGACAACTTCACTGTTGCCTCTTTGCTCCTTTATTTTACCACTTTTTCTTTCGGCAGGCAGTTTTTATGAGAAGTCAAGCTCGACAAGCGGTCCATGCTGCTGACCGCCAAAAACATCACCATCGCCAATATCCCCTGAACTGACAGGTCTCGGGAACGAAATTTTGAGAGCTTTCACCTCATCGCAATATATGAGGCTTATCTCTTCCGCTGTTAAATCATATAAAGAAGCAATGAACGCTTTAGACAGCTTGGTGGAATGTTTCACTAACAGATAGTTTTCTTCACTGTCCATAATAATATCAATCGTCAGCATAAAAGGACCGGCGTTTTTTGAGCGAATCAGCTTTGCTACACTTCCTAAAGTCATCATTTTCTTCCCCCTTTACAGCTCAATGTAATCAATCGTAAAAAGTTCTAAAGGATCCTGCACTTCGATAACATGATTAACTGCAAAGCGGAACACTTCTCCCATACTGACATCCGGAGGGGAGAAAGGGAAAGCGACCTGGCTGACTAGACCGGACCATTCCTTTATTGGATGATGGAGGAGCGTATGCCAGGCAATCGCCATAATCGCTTCGCTTTGCTCAGGCGTTTCTGCAATGACTTCGAATAATAGACCAACCTCATGGCCAAATTCCCGCTCCGGCTCTAACCGCCCCATCACCCCGGCCTGTCCATAGACTCTATGGGCCAGCTGATAGTCATTTTCTTCAATTGCCAAGCTATCGCTCACTTTTCTTTTCACAACCCGAAAGGCCTCTTCAAGAAACTCAGACAGCTGCTTCAAAACAAAAGGATCACGGATTCCGCCGATGCAAATCCGGCGATGGCCGACGAGTTCGACGGCCTCCACTCGAATTGTATACTGATCCGCCCGATGAAATTCACTCCCTGCCACTTTGACAGCCCGCTCTCCCTGCTCTGTATACGTGGCTTTGCTCGTATCCAATGTGCCTGAAGGCTCCTTTAAGAAATAAGGATCTGTATTTTCATATAAAAAGTGGGAGAGCACGCTTGCCGGGCTACAGCTCATCTTTTCATTCGGCGGCTCAATCACAAAATGATCCTCCTCGATCGTCGCGAACATGCTGTCTGGATGAAGCCTGTTCACTACACAGCCGGCACCACATTCCAATATTTTCGCAGCATGCCAGACAGCTCCATTTTCTAACCCTTTCATAATCGGAACGGCGGCATAAATGGAAGTATCACTTGAACGCCCGGCAATGATGATTTGCGCGTCATTTTTTAATGCTTCAATATATGGCTCTACCCCCATTTGTCCGACCGCTTTGCTTAGGCGTTTAATCTCTTCCTCACCGAGCTCTGGCGCATTTTCCAACGGCTTTAGTTTTCCTTGTGAATAATAATTCAACAGCTGATCGGTTGAAATCTCGGAATATATTTTCGCAACTCTACAGTGCATCTTTTTTTCCTGAAGAATCTCCGCTACGATCTCGACAGTCCAATCAACGAGTTTATTCGTCCCGGCGGTTCCCGCCGTTCCGATCAGCAGAGGAATTTCGTACTCCAGCGCTCCTTCAATCATATAAGTCAAATCCCGCTTCGTTGCTTCTCGTGAAACCATCGGCTGATCCGCTCCTAAATAATAGGGACCCGGATCAGTGGAACCTGCATCACAGCCTATCACGTCCGGTTTTAAGGAAAGCGCTTTACGAAAGCTTTCAATTGAATACCCGGTCCCTAGCATCCCTGTTCCGGCTACGATTCGAATGACATTCATCTTCTTCCGCCTCCTTTATTCTCAAAAAAACATTCCCGACGGCCAATATAAGCCAATCACACGTCCAAAAAGGAAAATAACTGCGATCGTAATTCCCATCGTTACTGCCGCTTTCACTATTTTGAATCCTGTCTCAATATAAAGAAAGGCGAATAAAAACACTGCTGTGCCAACGATAAAACCAAGGAAGAAAATGAGCACAAGATAACCAACAATCCAACCGATATAAATCAATACTTTCAAACTAGTGGTCGACGAAACATCCGTTGTTTTGCTTCGGCGCTTCAATTGCAACAGTAGATCGATCAAACATACGAGAATCGCAAAAATGGCGATGGTTAATGGGAAATATTTCGCCAATGATTGAAAGTTGGTCGCTTCAATCGCCATGTATCCAAATAAAAGCAGCATGAGTACAGAAAAAACGAGAGACAGCGTCTGCTTTTTTACCTTCATGTTGTCATCCCTCCACCTTTATGTTGACGGTCGCTCACTCTCTTCATATAAAACCCGGCAATAATGATCAAAATGGTGATCAGGCCGATAATGATTACTTTAGGATGAGTGAGCCACGTAAAACCATATCTCGACATGGACAGATGTAAATAACGTTCCGCTGAAGTCGAAAGAACGAAGCCGACGAGTAACGGGGCACGCGGCCAATCGAGGTGTTTCATGCACCATCCAATGAGACCAATTACAATGAAAATTATAAAATCTCCCCAATGCCTGGTGCTTTGATACGCCCCGATCATCATGATGATAAGTAGAAAAGGAACAAGCTTCTCGGCAGGGATTGTGCTGATTTTTGAAATAGGACGGGCCAGTAAAAAACAAATACCTGCCCCGAATATATTCGCTAAAGCAAGAGTCCAGACAATCGTCAACGTGATAGGCAAGTCCGTCGTCAGCATGCTTGGCCCGGCCTCTACCCCGAGAACGATCAGTCCGCCTAATAGGATCGCCGTCGTTCCACTGCCCGGTATACCGAACATTAAGGTCGGAATGAGCGTCCCGCCTTCTTTGGCGTTATTGGCGCTCTCAGGCGCAATGACACCCCGGATGTCTCCCTTGCCAAAGTTCTCAGCATTCTTTGATGTTTGTTTGGCCACACCGTAGCTGATCCAGTCGACCACGCTTCCTCCAAGTCCTGGAATAAAGCCGATAAAAGCTCCCATCACCGCACTGCGGAAGACGAGCCATTTGTTTTTTATAACATCTTTCAACCCTTGCATTCGGTTGCCACCCACGGTCTGCCCTTTGGACACACTTCTTTTTTCAACGAGCAAATCAATCATTTCCGGCAGCGCAAAAAGACCAAGAGCCAACACGGTAAGGGGAATACCATTGAATAAATAAATCCAGTCGAACGTAAACCGGTATTCGGCGGTAGCCGGCGCTCCACCGACGGAGCCCAGCAACATACCAAGTGCCCCCGCAGACAATCCTTTGAAAATGGAATTACCCGCTAAAATTCCGACCATACTCAATCCGAGTATCGCTAGCATAAAGAGTTCCGGGGAACTAAACGCCAATACGAGCGGCCGGCCAATCGGAATCGCTAAAAATAAAATGATGGCGCCGATAACTCCACCGATAATAGAAGAAATAAATGCAGCTCCCAAAGCCCTGGCGGCCTGGCCTTGCTGAGCCAGTGGATAGCCGTCCATAATCGTCGCCTGAGAGCCGGAAGAACCGGGGACCCCAATTAATACAGAAGGGAACGTATCCGCGGTATGGATGACGGCTACCATCCCAATTAACAAGGCAATTCCCGTAAAAGGATCCATTCCGAAAATAAAAGGTAGCAGCAGGGACATCCCGACAGGGCCTCCAAGCCCCGGCAAAAATCCTACTGTGATCCCGACTAAAATGCCTAGAAAAATAAACAAAATCCTCGAGGGATCTAACACGATTAACAGTGCTTCCAATGCTGCTTCAAACAAGATGATACCTCCATTCCTGGTGAATAGCGAATGCTGTAGTCAGACTTTCACTACAGCATTCACCCACTATCTTTTAATCAATTAAACCGGTTACGTCATATTCCTCACGCAAGTAATTTCTTACCCACGCTAATGTTTCTTCATTAATACTCGTCAGTGCACTAATCGCTGACTCCAGATCCTCTCCAACCAACGGATCATACCCACCAAGAATTTCAGCGCCCTCTTCTATAAACTGCTCGTCTGCTACAGCACCCGCTGCACCTTCCTGTAAAGCAGCGACTGCTTCAGGTGGGGCGTCGGCATGAAGCCAAAGTGATTTATGCAAGTTATTGACGATACCGACAAATGCTTTATAGGCTTCCCACGCTTCGCCGGAAGGCTCTTCCCCATACATATCCACATAGACATCTTTTACTGTCGGAATTTCCGGAAAGGCAGGATCACTAACAATATCACCATCACTTCCGGTAAAACCGTAGGTAAAGAGCGGGATCGCTTGCCCGGCTTCTACCATTGGCGTAACATCACTTTGATAAGCCGTTCCACTTTGATAGTCAAGATTTGTTTCTCCTTGTTCAAAGGCGATCCGTGACGCTCCTGCTCCTTCATAGCCAAAAATGATCTGAATGTTATCCTTCACTCCCAATACTTCCAAGGCAAGTAAGGTCATGACGTCGATGCCTGTAGGAGAGGTTGCTCCGAGAATTAATTCCTGATCTGTATCCAGTAAATCCTTTCCTTCTGTTAATCCTGTATCAGGGGAGGTGTACAGAACTACCCCGTTTGGCGTGCCAATGATTGGCTTAAGTTCTCTCAAATCGTAACGAACCGCTTCCTGACCAATTAAGAACGGGATCTTCGTCGAAGCGCTTGTAGCTAAAGCGGTTAATCCATCTGGCTCGCGTAAATCGACATATTCATTGGCGCCGTTTATACTTCCTCCTCCTTCAATATTCACCACTTGAAGGGCAGGATTCCCTTCCGTGTGCTCCTTCATATACTGGGCCAAATACCTAAACAGCGTATCTGTTCCGCCTCCCGCACTAAATGGTACAATAACTTCTAACGTCTCCCCATCGTAAAATGCTCCATCCCCACTGCCTGTCTCACTTCCACTTCCATTTTCTGAGGAAGAGGACGAATTACAGGCTGCTAAAAACAATAAACTTACAATCATGACAACAAACCAATTTTTCATTTTCTTAGACTTCATACAATAATTCCTCCTTAAAAACTTTCCTATTTTGTAAAACAACGCGCTCCATCCAAATCGTATGCGCTTACATTTATTGGAGGTTGACCTCCGGAATGCAATCAATCGCATGGGGAATAAATAGAGTCTCTGCTGCATCACCCATTATATGATAGCCCTTATTCAAGGCTTCCTCTAGTGTTGAAGCATAAATAAAAAACATATCTTCAACTAAAGCAGGATCGATTTGCGGATCGACAAGAATAACATGATGATTCTTAAGCGCTCGTGCCAGCATAAAAGCCTTCGAAGAGTGATCGGGAGTAAAACCAACTCTTTCAAATGTATCAATCACTTCCTGAGGGTCGCTGGCTTCCACCAGCCATTTCGCATACTTGCCCACTCCGTCACGGCATTCTGCCACGAGGATAATGACGCCTCCTTTTTTTGTGACGACCTCTGCCGCTGACAGCGCTTTTTGCGCCTGATGGAGATCGAAATCCTTTGGGTAGCCTCCCGGACTGGTAATGACAATGTCATAATAACGATCCACTTTCACCTTCCAGCTTTTATCACAAATGCTTACCCCTTCAGCGTGAGCCTGCTCCAAATCTCCTGCGACCACAGAGACAATCTCTTTCTTACTGTTCTTCACTACATTCAAAATAAAATCGACGCCGACCCGCTTGGCCGCTTCAAGCGCTTCATCATGAAATGGATTATCGATCATTTGTCCAAGAATCGGATGATAGGATCTTATCGGAAAGGAATGATGCTTTGTCAGCGCCTCAATTCCGGCCACTCCAGGCATTATGCTTTTTCTTCCTCCACTGTAACCAGCCGATTGATGCGGAGTAATAATTCCCGTTAAGATCCGGACAGATGCCTCGGCCACGTACCGATTGACAATAATCGGCAAGCCTCTTTTCGTAAAACCGAGATGAACCAGATTCTTTTCATCGTAGCAATCATGATTAATGATTTTCACCCGGCTGTAGACCTTTTCACCAACCATCCTTTTTAATTCTTCTTCTGTATTCGGACGATGATTTCCTAAAGCAACAACTAACGTCACTTGATCATCTGTAATCCCGGCTTTTTCAATCTCCTTCAGCATTTCTTCAACGAATAAGTCTGTCGGACTCGGCCTTGTAATATCATTGATGACAATTACAATCGATTCTTTCCCCATACATATTTCTCTCAAGGAGGGACTTCCTGTCGGATGTTTTAACTTCCTCGCCATTTCCGCGCGCGGGTTCGGCAACGGCGGCATATCAATTGGTAATAACACCCTCGAATTCTCCGGTTTTTCGATTTGTTTCTGTTTCTCTCCATAAGGAATCTCTATCTTATCCATATTTGTTCACCTTTCCTCGACGTGCTTTCAGCACCTTTCAGCTCTATTTCTCAATTAATGGTAACGTTTTCATTTTACTGGAATAAACAACTCACCTTTCATAATTTTCCTGGCTGTGCGGGTTAATCCAACATAAGCGATATCCGTTAAGTCTTCTGTCAGGGCGGCCCGTACCTCTACGATGCCTTCTGCGTGACCGATACGAATGATTTTCTCCCCTTGCTCCGCTCGCTGATAAAAGCGGGAAAGCCGATTTGGCAACGTGCCCGGGAGCAATACGGCGGCTGCTAAATTAAGAAGGCCGCTTCCGGCAAACGTCCGGTGTACTCGTTCCATCGAGATCATTCGCGCAACGATATCCACGTCTTCTCGCTTTATTCGCTTTTTTGCTGCTGTAAAATAATCATGTGGTTCGGCGACGAAGGCGATTTTCGGCACTGCCGGGCTTTTTTGTCTTGCTTCCTCCACTGTGGCGACCATTCCACTTTGAACAGCAGCTTCACTTCTAATCGCTTCTAAACGCTCCATTACATTCGTGTCTGCTGATAGCTCTTGATTGTTTTCCGTTCCTCTTATCCCTAAATCCTCACTGCGCACATAAATAAATGGGTTAACTGCATCGACAAACGTCAGCTCGTATGACTTTTCCCAGTTCGGCTTCTCCATTGTAAAGGTTTCTCCCAACGGCAATATCCGCCCTGTCTTTCCGCCGCCTGGCGTGAGAATATTCACTTGATAAGCGGCTCCTTCATTGACAAGCCCCGGCATCAGAAAATCGCCATTTACTTTCGCCTCACCATTTTGTACAGGTACACGAATCCCGATTTTCTTTTTCATATTCGTGTTATAAACGACGACATCGGCATGCTGCTGATGATCTGATACTGATATAAGCTTTTCATTGACAGCAAAGGCTCCTACCGCTGCCATCAGGTTTCCGCACGTTCCGTTATCATCCACGACTTCCCGGCCGATCCCGATTTGATAAAAAGTATAATCAATATCCACCTCTGCTGATGATGAAGGTGCAATAACGACGACCTTGCTCGTATGGGAGGTACCGCTACCAAGGCCATCAATTTGTGAAAGATTATATGCATCTATTCCTGAAAGGAAAATCCTGTTCATTTTTTCCATGTCGCCAGGCAAATCCCGCTTATGAAAAAACAGCCCCCGACTCGTCCCCCCTCTGTACACAGAGCAAGGTATTGAAAATTGCGTCATAGGCTCACCCCCTGCTTAGGAATCGCTTAAATTTTCTGTATTATTACTATAATAAAGGCTTAGAAATCAGTAAAATATATTAATTCTATCTAAATCGATAACCTTTACTTATGGCTGTTCGTTAAACTGTTAATATAATTTTTAACAGCTTCAACATTTCCAACAATGCTCTCGTAGCGCTTTTCATCGGCTACAATCTTTTGCTTCGCGGCGTTTACCGTCTGCTCTTCCACTTCCTGTGGAATGATGATAACCCCATCTGCATCACCGACGACAATGTCACCTGGTCGTACAGCAACCCCTCCGCATGAGATAGGCACATTGGTCTCTCCTCGTCCATGTTTCTGACTCGCTGCTATTGTCGAGCCTTTGCAGAATACGGGAAACTCCAGACGGTTGATCGCTTGAATATCGCGAATCACACCATCAGCTACCAGTCCACGCAGTCCCATTGTTTTCGCCATCGCCACGACAAAATCTCCCGCCACAGCATGATGCTGGTCACCTCTCCCATCGACGACCAGGACTTCGCCTCCTTTCGCTTGGCTAATTGCTTGCAAAAGCAGAAAGTTATCAGCACCAGCTAGTTTAACAGTTAAGGCTTTCCCATACACATAGCTTTCCGGCTTCAATGGCTTTATTGATGTATCCATTGTATTCAGCCCTTGCAAAGCATCGGCCACCGCCGTTGTCGGGATTCGTTGAAATCCGTCAGTCTCCATTCACTTCCCTCCCCTTTTTCCAAAATTCAAACATTTGCTTTGACTTATGTTCATTTTATCGAGCTTGAGAAATAAGTAAAATATAACATTCTTATAAATATTGATAGATTTTGGTTATGTCAGATTAGTAAAGTCCAAGTATAATAGAAGAAAGAGATAGAAGCAATGGGGGGGGAGAGTTCGTGAGGGATCAGGACTGGCAAATTATAAAGGTACTTTTTCAAACGAAAAACATTACAAAAGCGGCTAACCAGTTATTTATCTCCCAGCCTGCTTTAACAAACCGGATTCAGCAAATAGAAAAGGAATTCGGTGTCCAATTAATTCATCGTGGAAGAAGAGGGGTTCATTTCACATCAGAAGGAGAATATCTGGCCAAAACGGCAGATGAAATGCTGTTAAAAATCAGGCTGATTAAAGAGGATGTAAAGAATATTGGCAAGGATGTCACCGGAACATTACGAATCGCTGTTTCCCACATTTTCACTAGATACAAACTTCCGCGCCTGTTAAAGCTGTTTCACAATCTTTATCCGGATGTGGAGTTTCAAGTGATTGCTGGCCGCAGCAAAGATGTCTTTCAGCTAGTGAGTAACAATGATGTCCACATCGGCTTTGTCAGAGGGGATTATACGTGGCATGAAAGCAAGCATTTATTATTTGAAGAAACGATTTGCGTCGCTTCACAGAGGAATATCTCGATGGAAAATCTGCCGTCGTTGGCGAGAGTCAATTATCAGACCGAACCATTATTAAAAACGACAATTGATAACTGGTGGAGGGAAAATTACTCTCAGCCTCCCCTTATCGGGATGGAGGTCGATAAGGTAGATACATGCAAGGAGATGGTCATTCACGGATTAGGCTACGGAATTTTTCCAAGCGCGATCCTTGATGACCGGCAGGACCTTTATAAAATGGATCTGCTCGATAAAGATGGCAAACCCGTTATTCGCAAAACTTGGATGATCGTTAAAGATGACACCTTACAACTTAACATTGTCAATGCTTTCGTTGAATTCGTTGCGGAGTTAGATGTGCGCCATTTATGACTCCAGCTAACTCCGCCTTCCCTTATTCTGAAACGGTTTGCGGCAGCTGCCAATCGATCCCTTCTTCACCCATCTTCTCCAGCAAATGATTGATCTTTGAGAACGGCCGGCTACCGAAAAATCCTTTGTTCGCGGAGAATGGACTTGGGTGAGGAGCTTCGAGAATATAATGGCGGGAATTCGTAATCAGTGCTTTCTTCTCCTGGGCGTGACGGCCCCACAGTACAAAGATAACCGGTCGTTCCCGTTCATTAAGCGCCTTTATTACAGCGTCGGTAAATTGTTCCCATCCTTTGCCGCGATGCGATCCCGCCTCTCCCTTTCTGACAGTCAGCACCGTGTTTAAAAGCAGGACGCCCTGCTTGGCCCAGGGAACTAAATAGCCGTGATCCGGAATCCGGCAACCAAGGTCAGCATGTAATTCTTTATACATATTTTGCAGCGATGGCGGAACCTTGACTCCGGGCTTGACCGAAAAGCTGAGCCCGTGAGCCTGATTCGGGCCATGGTAAGGATCCTGGCCAAGAATCACCACTTTCGTTTCCGAATAATCGATATAGTGCAAAGCATTGAACAAGTCATACATCGACGGATAAATTACCCGTGTCTTATATTCCTCTTTTAAGAAATCCCGTAATCTTTGATAATAAGCCTTGGAAAATTCATCACCTATTATCTCATTCCATTCATTTTTTAAAATGCTCATACTAGACTCCTTTCCTGCCGTTTCTCCTAGTTTACCAGAAAATAAGCGGCGTTGTTTTTCATGAAAAAAGAGATGGATCAAAAGGGAAGGCCGTCTTTTGATCCATCTCTGAAACCTATTTACTAACTTGATGCTTTTTCAACACTTCTTCATCAAGCTCTATACCCAGTCCTGGCTTATCAGGCAAAAAAATTGTTCCCTCTTCCAGTTTGAAACCTTCAACAGAAAGGGCAGAACGCAGCGGGTTATCGTCCATCGTTAATTCAAACCATTCTACATTTGCCAAGGAGGCTCCAAAGTGAAGATTGGCAGCTAAGGAGACAATTCCTGCTGAAAAATGCGGAATGCATTTTTTCCCAAAAGCAGCTGCGAGGATACCGATTTTTCGTGCCTCAGAAATTCCTCCCGTCCAAATTGCGTCTGTTTGTACAATATCAACTGCATCGTGTAACAGCAAGTCCCGTAAGCCGTAACGAGTATATTCTGTTTCATAACCAGCAATCGGAATGTCCGTTTTGTCAGCGAGCTTCCGGCTGTTTCTAATGTCATCTGAAGATAAGGGTTCCTCAAAGAAAAAAATATCTTCCTTTTCAATCGCTCTCGCAAACCGTAAGGCATTATCATAATCATAGGCATTATTTGCGTCAACTGCCAGTTTTGTTGAGGAACCTAATGCTTCTCTCGCTGTCCGGACACGCTCGATATCTTCCTCAAAACTCTCCCCGCCAACCTTCATCTTGACTGCTTTAAAGCCCTGCTCCTTATAGCTTTTCATTTCCGCATGTAATTCAGCAAGTCCCTTTCCTTCCTGATAATAGCCAGCACTGGCATAGGCGGACAAGGAAGCGCTCGCGCCGCCCAGCAATTTGTAAACCGGCAGACCGGCTTTCTTTCCAAGCACATCCCATAACGCAATATCAATTGCACTCATCGCTGCCAACACGATCCCGCGCCGTCCAACACGGAATGAGCCGCGATACATCTTTTCCCAAATCTTATCGATATTTGTTGGATCTTCATTCTTTAAAAGTGGCTTTAGAATTTCCTCGACAATGATTGCTGTCGAATGCAAGGAACCGAGGGCAAACCCTTCCCCAATTCCTATTATCCCTTCATCAGTATCGACTTTTACGAGAAAGACGTCCCTTGTCTGAATCCCTGATAAGCTATCACGTGGCGGTTTGCTTGGCAAGTAGGACAGCATGATTGTTTCTATATTTGTTATTCTCAAAACAGGCTCCCCCTCGATCAATTTTGTTTATACTTGTTAATCACTTGACGGTTAATCTCAACCCCGATGCCTGGTTGAGACGGGATCTTGACCATTCCCTGTTCATTCATTGAAATTTGATCAAAAATCAGCTCCGAGCGGAAAGGATGAGAGGACTGATCGTACTCTAGCATCGGTTCGACCGGTTTCAGCGCCAGCGGGGCCGGTGGAATTGTTGCCAAATACTGCAGGGAAGCAGCCAGTCCTACTCCAGAACCCCATACGTGGGGGTTTAGCATCGTATTCCATGTTGACGCTAATACGGCGATCCGTTTACAGGCAGTAAACCCTCCCGAGGAGCATAAATCCGGCTGTAAGACGTCGAGGGCGCGGTTTGCGACCCAATCACGAAACCCGATTGGGCCAAACTGATTTTCACCGGAGGCAATAAAGGTGGAAGTCAGTCCCTTCAGCTCTTTGTAGCCGCCAATATCCTCGGGATCAAGCGGTTCCTCGAACCAGTAAAGATCAGCGTCCGCCTCAGCTAGCTCAAACAAAATGCGTCTCGCCGTTGCCGCATTATAGGCACAATTGGCATCCGCCATTAGAAGAATTTCGGCGCCGACAGCTTGACGAACAGCTGTAATATAGTCAACGTCCACTTTCATACCGAAGCCCGTTTTGAGCTTCATTGCCCTAAATCCTTTTTCAATATGACGCTGCGCTTCCTCAATCGCCGCTTCAGGGTACTGTTTCGTTTCCTCACGATAGAATCCGGTAGCATACGGCATTATTTCTGTCCGGTAAGCTCCTCCTAATAATTTATGCACCGGCTTATTGACCGCTTTTCCGACAATATCCCATAGAGCAATGTCGACAGCACTCATCGCGTTAATCACAGCTCCACCGTGATAAGGACGAGTAAAGGTAAAAAGCTTATCCCAAATGACTTCAACATCAAACGGATCCTGTCCAATGACAAGCGGTGCCAGGCTGTGCTCGATAATCGCCGCCGCTACCTCCGGCGGCTGCAAACCGTGACATAATGATTCTCCCCAGCCGGTTATTCCTTCATCGGTTTCGATTTCAACTAGTACAGTGCTCCGCTGCCTGACCCATCCTTGCGAGAAAGCAAAGGGCGTTTCCAAGGGCACCTGCAATACGTGAACTGTTAAATTGGTTACTTTCATAACCGCTTCCCTCTTTTCTATTCATTCTTTTGCATCTACGACCCAAAACTAGGCAGCCAGAGTACTAGACTTGGGAAAAATGTAATAACTAGCAGTACAGCAAATAATACAATTAAAAATGGAAAGACATGCTTCAGTAACTGAATGACATCAATATCCCCGATCTTCGATACGACAAACAGCAGCATGCCAAACGGGGGAGTCAATAAACCAATCATTAAATTAAAAACCATAATAATCCCAAAATGAACAGGATCTATATTAAACGTTTGCATAATCGGCAACATGATTGGCACAAGAATCGTGATCGCTGCAATGGTTTCCATAAAAGCACCGACAAGTAAAAGAAATAGATTTAAGATCAGCAGCATCACGAACGCCGAATCAACTGAAGCCGTGAAGAAATCAAGGATTTCCATCGGAATTCTTTGGCGCATGATCACGTTGCCGAACAAAGTTGACATTGATACGATAAGACCGATAATAGCACTATCACGGGCTGTCTCTCTTAGCACGCCTATTAAATCTTTTAAACTGAGCTCGCGGTAGACAGCCATTGATAAAAACAAAGCGTATAACACGGCAAATACAGCTGCTTCAGTAGGAGTGAATATCCCCTGGTAAATACCTCCTATAATGATTATCGGGGTTAACAGCGGTAAAAAGGCACCCTTTAAAGCCTGAAAAAACAGCGGAAAAGTCGGGCGCGCTTCCCTTGGATAATTATTTTTCTTGGCATAATAAGCGACAAGCATCATCATCGCAATCGCCATAATAATCCCGGGAAGAATTCCCGCCAAAAATAAAGCACCGACTGAGGCACCGGCAGCGACCCCATAAATGACCAAAGGCAAACTGGGTGGAATAATCGGCCCGATCGTCGACGAGGCCGCGGTTACGGCTGAGGCAAACCCTTTATCATAACCTCCGTCCTTCATCCCTTTAATGACTACAGGACCGAGGCCAGCCGCATCGGAGATCGCTGTTCCGGACATCCCGGAAAACAAGACACTGCTCGTTACATTAACATGACCTAAGCCGCCAGGTAAGAAACCGACACATACCCGGCAGAACATAAAAATACGGTTGGCGATCCCGCCGACACTTAACAGCTTTCCAGCTAATAAAAACAGTGGAATCGCCAGGATCACAAAGCTATTAATTCCGCCCATCAAGCGTTGAGTGGCATTAGCATATTGGATTCCCCCGTCCAGCCACATCAGAAAAACCGACGTAAAGCCCATTGCGAAGGCAACTGGCATTCCAATAATAAACAAGATAATAAGCACGATCAGGAAAGTAAATAACATACGATGTTTTACTCCTTCCAGCAATTTATGAATTCTTCACGATATCCTCTTTTAGCACGATATCTCTTACCGTTTCAATCAGTCGCAAAATGCTGTAAAACATCATCAGAACACCGCCAATAAATAGGCCGAGATAGACATAAGACATACTGAACCAGCGCATTCCCGCCGAAGATACATCCCAGCTGCTCTGCACCATGAACCAGCTCCCTTGCAGCAGAACGATAAGAAAGAGCATGATCCCGATTTGCACACCTAATGATACAATCAGCCTCAGCATCCGCGGCAGCCTGTCTACCAGAACATCAATACTAATATGGGTTCTCTCCTTAATTGCCAGCGCCCCGCCAATATAAGTTAAGTAAATAAACATAAACCGGGCGATATCCTGCGTCCAAGGTGTAGAAATATTAAAGACGTAGCGAAACACTACCTGAAGTGTGACGACAATGACAATTCCGATAATCATCAGTAACATAAAGAAATCAGTTGCTTTTTCAAGAGCCTGTAATGTTCGTTTCATAAAGCAATGTCCTTTCCATCCTATTATCTGGTTTATTGAAGCACCCCCACCTACGCCAAAGTGGGGGTCTGGTAGTCACCTGATTTTCTGACTAGAGAAAAGACTTCCTATTCAAGGTACGATCTGACTTCTTCAAAAGTGGTGACCGTCCATTGAGTTTCAAAGAATTCCTGCAACGCCTCTTCACCAACTCTGGTAAAGGCTTCTTTATCTACCTCGACAAACTCCATCCCGGCGTCGATCAGTTCATTTAAGAAGCGCTCGTCATCACTTGCCGCTTGTTCGTCGGCAAAGGCTACTGCTTCCTCAGACGCTCGCTCGACGATGTCCCTTTGCTCATCGGTCAATGAATTCCAAAGGTCACCGTTCATCCAAATGAAGGAGGCTTCTTTAATATGACCGGTGTTAATCACATAATCCTGAACCTCGTTCAATTTAAACGTCGCTATTTGTTCATAAGGACCTTCCGAGGCATCAGCAACACCGGTCTGCAAGGCTCCGTATAATTCCGGCAACGCTACAGCTGTAGGAGAGGCTCCCATTGCTGCCCACCCAGCAACCCACGCTTCTAGTTCAGGCAGACGCAAGTTTAATCCTTGGACGTCTTCCGGAGTGCGAACAGGTATGTTTGCTGTCATATTTCGCTCTCCCCGCATGATCGTTCCAATGATTTGAACATTATTTTCTGCCATTTTTTCAAACATTTGATCCCCTAGTTCTCCTTTTATCACCGTTTCTAAATGAGCCATATCGTCAAATAAAAACGGGGCACCCATAAACATATATTCAGGGGCGTACATGTCCACTCCTGTAAATCCGCCAAGAGTCATATCAAGGTCGCCCGACCGTACCGCTTCGAAATTCTCTCGTTCTGAACCTAACGCTCCATTTGTAAAAAGAGTGACCTCTATACTTCCCTCAGAATATTCATTAACAAGATCAGCAAACATTGCAGCTCCTTTTGTGTGCGCTGCTCCATCTTCGAAAACCGTAGCTAAATCAATTTGAAGAACTTCTCCTCCTTCTTCAGATCCACCAGGGTCTCCCGAACTATTTTCTGCACCACCGCAGGCAGAAAGACTTACCATACAAATAACTAGTAATAAATAGCTCCATAGATTATTTTTCATTTTAATCCCCCTAAGTTTTTTTAAAAATGTAATACATTACATTTTAAATACTAAACGAATTCTATCATAAAAGTAAAGCGCTTTCAATTTTATTTTACTAGTTTACTAAGTCCGTAATATAATAATTATTTTTTCCTCATTTAGGAAATTCTATATTTCTTAATCACTTCTTCATCTAATTCAATCCCGAGTCCAGGAATATCAGGGATTTTGATCTGGCCGTTTTCATGCGTTAAAGAATGATGAATTAATTCATCACGTAAAGGATTTTCATTTCTATCTAGCTCCAGCAAATAGGCATTAGCTGTAGAAGCAATGAAATGAAGATTGGCGGCTAAACATACACCAGAAGAAAAGACATGCGGCATAATTGCCAAATGATTCGCTAATGCCAAAGCGGCAATTTTTTTACATTCACTTATCCCCCCCGCCCATATAGCATCTGGTTGCAAATAGTAGACAGCTTGATTTTGGATCAGTTCCATGAAAGCATACCTAGTGACATCCTGTTCATATCCGGCGATTGGAATGATTGTACTGCTTGCTAACTTTGCCGTTCCTATTACATCATCCGCCATCAACGGCTCTTCTATCCATTTAATATTTAATGGTTCAAGCTGCTTCGCCATCCACAAAGCTGTCGGTAAATCCCAGTTGCTATTTGCATCTACCGCTAAGTCGACTTCATCCCCAAGTGCCTCACGAACGGCTTGTACCCTTTTTAGATCTTCCTTCGGCTTCATTCCACCTACTTTCATTTTTACTGTTTTAAATCCTTCATCCACATAAGCCTTCATCATTTCAGCTAATTGCGGAATATCGCGTCCTTCCCTGTAAAAACCTGAGCTGGCATAGGCCTCGACTTCGTCTCTGTAACCACCCAATATTTTATAAACAGGTTTATTGGTTGCCTTGCCAATCAAGTCCCACAATGCAATATCGATCCCACTTAAAGCGGCAATAATAATTCCTCTTCTGCCATGCTGAATCGTGCTCTTATAAACTTCATCCCATAATCTTTCTACATCAAAAGGGTCCTTGCCGATAAAGTAGCTTTTTAATTCTTTATCGATTACTGCCTTGGTCGTTTCAATTGGCCCTCCGAAACTCGCTGATTCACCTACCCCTGTTAATCCTTGATCCGTATGCACTCTAATAATCAACGCTTGCCTTTTAGATATATAATGTTGCGCATCCCAAATAGGATTCTTCAGTTCAGCTACTAATGGTATTGTTTCAATGTTAATAATCTTCAATTGTTTCCACCTCTAATGATCATGGTATTTTTTTCACTGTCAAAATTCCTTCTAATCCAGAATGGAGCAATGTTGTTAAGTTACTAAATTGTCGAATCGTTTTTTGCACGGCATGAATATGTTTACTCATAGCTATTGCTGCTTTGTTTAGATCCTCTTTTTCTATTGCGTCGATAACAGCTACATGCTCATCAATCGTGCTTTTCATTCTATGTTCACTAAGAATGGTCAAATATCTGACCCTTCCGACTTGAACATTAAATTTGTGCAGGATCTCTGTTATTTTGTTGTTTTCACAGTTATTTACAATTAACTTATGAAAATGATCATCAGCCTCAAAGAATCCTTCGTAGTCTTCCTCAATGAGAAGCTGATGCATTCTTTTATTTTTGTCCTTAAGTTTCTTTACGAGCATGTGCAGGCATTCCTTATTTAATAACTGTATCGCCTTACGCTCAAGTGCCTCTCTAACCTCAAAAATTTCCATAATATCTTGTACACTCAATTCATACACATAGAGTTTTCCTGCTTTCTCTAATAAAAAACCTTCATTCGTTAGTTGTCTTAATGCCTCTCTAACTGGTGTTCTGCTAACATTGAATAATTCAGCTACTCTGTTTTCATTTATCATTTCCCCAGGGAGCAACTTGAATGAAATAATCTTTTGTTTTAACCGATGATAAACAACTTCTGCTTTTGTGTTAGTTTTTTTCAATTTTTCACCTCCTTACGTAGTATTCAAATGTGTATACAGAAATTGTATACTATATTTTATAAAATCATCAATATATTTTTATTTTTATGAATATTTAAAATTAAAATCTATAATCCTTTACAAAAATAAATAGGAGATACCCCTCCAGGCATCTCCTACTCTGTCATATTTAATTATTGGGCTTCTGCTTGAATTCTCTCGACAATGTCTTCTGCCCAGTCATACTGTTCGAAGAATGAATCATACATTGGCTGAACAGCGTCGATCATTTGCTGTCTGAATTCATCAGACGGAGTCGTGAATTCGACACCGTGCTCCTCTAAATACGCACGGTCTTCTTCATAGCTGTTTTCCATTAATTCAAATTCATACGCCGCTGACTCGAGCGATGCATCCTGGATCACCTGCTGTTGTTCCGGGCTTAGAGAGTTCCAGAAATTAGAGTTGATGATATAAAGGTTCGGGCTGAACATATGGTTTGATTCAAGGACATTCGACTGTACCTCATACCAGCCTGATGCACGCACTGTAGCGACAGGGTTTTCCTGGCCATTAATAACGCCTTGCTCAAGTCCGGTGAACACCTCAGAAATAGCAAGCGGAGTTACATTTGTTCCAAGCAATTCCCACATTTCAATGTAGTTTGGAATGTTTGGTGTACGCATCCGGAAGCCGCTGAAGTCATCCATGCTATCAATCAGCTTATCGCTCGACACCATTCTGAAACCGTTTGCACTCCAGGCTAAAGGCTTCACCCCATGGATTTCTTCAAGATCAGCCATTAGTTCATCACCAATTGGTCCGTTTAATACGTTTTTCACGTGCTCGTAATCTTCAAATAGGAATGGCCATTCTCCGACTGCAAGCTTTTCGACTGAGGACTGCATGATCATACCAGGAATCCCCATTTCGATTGTCCCGTTACGGACCCCATCATAGAACTCCTGCTCTGCACCAAGCTGACTGTTCGGATAAATTTCAACTGTTAGGCTGCCGCCTGAGTTTTCTTCAACCGTTGGCTTAAATACTTCTTTTAAGGCGATATTTTGCGGGTGGTCTTCTGCGAAGTAGTGAGCGATTTTAATCGTATGTGACTCTTCAGTCGCAGCTCCTTCGCCTCCGCCATTTGCCTCTCCACCGCCATCAGTGGATGCCTCGTCTCCACCACCACAAGCAGTGAGGAAAAGGACACTTGCCATCGTTATTCCTAAAAAACGGTTCAGTAATTGACTCTTTTTCATCTTTGTCTCCTCCTTAAATGTATTATCTATAGCAGCCATTGGCTTACTAACCTTCTAAACAAAAAGTAACTTTCCTCGTGAGGGTTGTCTCAAAAGGCTGTTTAGCCGATCTTTTGAGACACCTCGGTGAAACGTCACACTACTTCGTGAGCCATTCCAGCGGAACGAGAACGATTTGCGGGAACAGGACTAGCAGGAATAACACCAGGATCTGGACAAGCAGGAAAGGCCAGATTCCTTTCGTAATGTCAATAATACTAATGCGGCTAATCCCGCACGCAACATAAAGCACCGTTCCGACCGGCGGAGTGATTAAGCCGATACAAAGGTTAATAATCATTAAAATCCCGAAGTATACCGGATCAATCCCCGCTGCCGTAACGACAGGCAACAAGACCGGAGTGAAGATAAGAATTGCTGGTGTCATATCCATGACCACTCCGACTAACAGCAAGAACACCATTAAGATAAGCAGCAGCACTAGTGGACTTTCTGTAATACCGCTCAGCATCGTCGCCAGCTCAGCCGGCACTTGAGCGACGGTAATGACCCATGATGTCACAATTGCGGCGGCGGCGAGGAACATAACAACACCAGTTGTTTTCGCCGAAGCAACGAGTACCTCAGGAAGCTGTCTGATTTTCAAATCTCCGCGATATACAGTCAAGCTGATTAAAAGCGCATACACACAGGCAATAACGGCTGCCTCAGTTGGCGTGAAAATCCCGCCCCTTAAACCGACGATAATGATAAAAGGTAAGAATAGCGCCCAGATCGCCTGACCAAAAGCTCTCAATCTTTCTTTAGCGGTCGCTTTTTCCATCGTTTCATAGTTTCCACGCTTGGCGACAAAGTACCAGGCGACCATCAGCCCTACAGCAAATAAAATACCCGGTACGATCCCGCCCATAAATAATTGGGTAATGGAAACGCCACCAATAACACCAAACATGATTAGAGGAATACTCGGCGGGATGATCGGCGCGATAATCCCCGAGGATGCGACAAGTCCTGATGCCCGGTTGACATTGTAACCGCGGGCAACCATCATCGGGATCAAAATCGCCCCAAGCGCGGCTGTATCAGCTACCGCTGAACCTGATAACCCGGCAAACATCACACCCGCCAGGATCGTTACATACCCGAGACCACCGCGGATATGTCCGACAAGTGTTGTCGCGAAATGAACGACTCGTTTTGAAATACCACCGGCGTTCATAATTTCACCAGCAAGAATAAAGAATGGAATCGCCATCAACGGGAAGCTGTTCGCTCCATTTACGAGCTGTTGCGCTACGACCTGAGAATCAAAAATCCCCATGACAAGCATCATGGCAACCGCACTCATAAGCATTGAAAAAACAACAGGCAACCCTAGGAAGAGGAAGAAAAATAATACGCCTAAAAACACCCAAATCATAACGGTTTCTCCTCCTCTCTCGCTTTAGCCCAGGACGGTAAATTTTTATTCTTTACTACATATTGGAACGTTTGGATGAGACTCATTAAAATAATTACCACTGCTGCCAACGTGGCGGCGACAAAGAGCACAGATAGAGGAATTCCGGTCGCCGGCCCGTAGCTGTTACTGTTTACTTGTATCATCTTCACGCCACCGTTAATCACAATACCCATCAAACCGATAATGACGATTTGGTTAAACATATAAAGGGCTTTTTGCGCTTTCGGAGGCAATGAACCTATTACTATATCAACACCCAAATGAGAGCGATCCTTAAATGCGGCAATCGCACCTAAGAACACAATCCATACAAACAAATACCGCGCCATTTCCTCAGACCATGTAATGCCTGATTCAAATACATATCGGAGCACTACATTCATAAACACGAGAAACACCATTGACGTGAGAAAAATGGTAATTGTTGCTGTCAAAATGCCATTTAAAATCCGCAGTAACTTTTGCATAATATCCCCCTTACTTTTTACATTTTTTCAAAAAGCTGATTTGTTTTATATTACAAAACAAAGTTTCATTTATATGGTTCAATGTTTCTAATTATTCTTTTATAATTATTATGTTATTGAAAGCACTTTCAAATGTCAACATTGTTTTCGAATTTTTTGTCAATAGAGCTGTTAAAATAAAAAATATTTTTTATTTCGAAAACTCGGAATTTTTTAATTTATTGAAAATAGGATGCGAAAGGGGCATTCTGCTCTCCTTTTTCGCATCCTGTTCTTTTCTCTCTTTATTATATTTTAAATTTGCTAACCTCTTCCTGCAGCTCTGTTGATAAATGATTCAGCGCCTCTGCCGAGCTGGCGATTTCCTCCATTGAAGCCAATTGCTCCTCAGTGCTGGCAGCAACTCCCTGGGAGGCGTCGGCATTTTGTTCTGATGCCGCTTCCATTTCTGACAGTGCTTCATTCAGACGATTCGTGTGCAGCGAAATCTGCTCTGTCGCTGTCGTGACGTGAGACATTTCTTTCGATACTCGTTCAACGGCATCTGAAATCCGGGTAAAGGATTCCCCTACCTCATGAACGACTTTTGTCCCGACTTCGACTTCTTCCGTACCGCGATTCATTTCTTCAACAGCCCGTTCCGTATCCTCCTGAATGAGAAGAATCATCGTCGAAATCTTTTCTGCTGACGCTCTTGATTCCTCGGCTAATTTACGTACCTCATCCGCCACCACAGCAAACCCTTTTCCATGTTCACCTGCCCGTGCAGCTTCAATTGCGGCATTTAAAGCGAGCAGATTCGTCTGTTCAGAGATCGACGTGATCAATTCGAGTATATTTCCTATCTCATGTGACCGCTCACCCAGTTGTTGAATGAAGTCAGCTGACTGGCTGACCGTTTCCCGGATTGTGCTAATCTGACTGACGGCCCGGCTAATGGAAGCCTCTCCCTCTTTTGCTTCCCGCGAAGCTTCTTCGGCCAATGTACTGACTCCTGTCGTCGCTTCTGTAATCATCTCAACACCTTCGTTTACCTTCAGCGCTGATTGCGTGCTTTCCTGCGAGCGCTGAAGCGTTTGCTCAGAGGCAGAAGAGACTTCCTGGATCGTCACGGCAATTTGATTTGTCGCAGCCGATGTCTCCTGAGAACTGGCCGACAATTGTTCAGCCGTGGCCGCAACCTGTTCGGACATATTCGTCGTTTTACTTAAAAGATCGCGTAAATTGTCACGCATACTGTTGAACGCCATCGTCAATTGACCGATTTCATCCTTTTTCTTTACCGGAATTTCCTCGCCTGTTAAATCGCCGCTGGCAATAATGTTGACGCGACCGAGTAGAACGTTAATCGGCCGGACAATCATGCTCGCGATAAGAAGCCCGCTCATAATGCTCAGCACTGTCACAGCTATAGAAATCCAAATGGTCGTCATTTGCAGCTGTGACCCTTTGGAATTGATTTCATTCAATTTCGTCGCCAAGGCATCCCGATTTAATTCAGACTGTTCCTGAAACGAACGCATCAGCTGTTGCGCCGGGGAAGTTCCTCTCGACAACAGTATCAGCATCGCCTCGTCCTCGTCTCCATTTTGCTGAGCCGGAAAAACCTCATCAACCATAATCGTTTGCCATTCCCTCGTTTTACTGACGAGATGATGAAGAACTTCATCCTCGGTATTTTGCAGCAGCCATTCTTCCAGCTCGCGACTTTCATCCGTCAGCTGTTGGAACTCCTCTACATATTGAGCATTCCCCATCAGCAAATACCCTCTCGACAAGGCCAGACGATTGGCGACATTAAATGCCATTCGTTCCATTGTCATAAGAAGCGGTACTTCTTCCTCCTGCAGCTGTGCAATTTCCTGGTTCGTTTGCTGCACGTTCCAAATACTGTATCCGGCATAGCCGATCATTAAAATCACAACAAATAAAAACCCAAGTAAAATTCTCCCACGAATTCCCCGCAACATGTTTCCTCCTTCTCTCTTTTTATCATTTTCTATTTTGTTATATATTTCTAGATCATTATACTCTATTTTTCCACTATATAGATGATAAAAATCTACTTTTAGATCTAGGAAATTTGTTTCATCCATTGCCGGATCGCCGCTTACTTTAATATGGCGGGTTCTTTTAGTATAATAAAGAAATCATGAAAGAAGAGGGGATGAACATCATGGCAATGCCGAAAGCATTAACAATCGCCGGTTCAGATACGAGCGGCGGTGCCGGACTGCAGGCCGACTTAAAAACATTTCAGGAATTAGGCGTTTACGGGATGAGCGCTTTGACCACAATTGTCGCCCAAGATCCTCACCGTGACTGGTTTCACGAGGTCTTCCCACAGCCGGTACACACTTTGGAGAAACAGCTTGAAACCGTTCTTGCAGGCATTGGTACAGATGCTGTCAAAACGGGGATGCTCGGTTCGATCGAGATCATTGAACTCGTCGCGCGAAAAGTGGAGCAATATCAGCTAAAGCAGCTCGTCGTCGATCCTGTTATGGTGTGCAAAGGCGCGGATGAGGCGCTTAACCCTGAAACCGACGCCTGCCTGCGCGATGTGCTTGTGCCAAAGGCCTTTGTTGTTACGCCAAACTTGTTTGAAGCGGCTCAATTAAGCGGCCACGGACCGATTACATCGCTTGATGACATGAAGACTGCCGCAGCAAAAATCCATGAACTTGGCGCAAAATATGTCATTGTAAAAGGCGGCAGCAAGATCGGATTAGACCGCGCAGTTGATGTCCTGTACGACGGGAAAGATTTTACCTTATTAGAATCTGAAACAATCGTCACGAGCTATACGCACGGCGCCGGCTGCACCTACTCTGCCGCGATTGCAGCAGAGCTCGCTAAAGGCCGTCCAGTTGAGGAAGCTCTGCAAACTGCAAAACAATTTATTACAGCGGCGATCAAGCATTCATTCCGCCTCAATCAATACGTCGGGCCTACTGATCATGGCGCCTACCGCCAAAAAAAATAAGCCCGCTTCCCCCGAAGCTGCTAAAAAGTACGATTTTCACTTTTTAGCAGCTTTTTAGTAATGAGCGTAGCCGTTGCCCGACTTTGAAAGCCTTGCTACGAGTCGGTTTCTTGTAGCAACGCGCGCAACGCGCGGAGCCATTAACTCTTCTTCGAGTTACGAAAAAGGAAGTTTGTCAGTGGCTGCGCTGTCCGGGGTGGAACGCTCCGCTCCGGTCGGATGGCGGGCCGACGTCGTGCTCCAAATCCGGATGCCGTCGCTTGTTCACCGCTTTCTCATTTTAGCTTTTGTCCCCTCTACCCGCTCTCCTGCATATATCAGCCTGCCTTTTGCCAATTTAAGTTAAGTAGTGTATACTCATGTTCAAACGTTTCTATACACGAAATAAATGTTCAGGATAATTGATTTATCACGAAAACCTTTTATTCTTGGAAAGGATCTGAGAGAATGCAAGACAATGCTCACCGTAATGGCGTCATTGCAACAATTACGGCTTATTTGATATGGGGAATTCTTCCGCTTTATTGGAAGCTGCTGGAGCATATTCCGGCGATGGAAGTGTTGGCCCATCGGATCATTTGGTCATTGGTTTTAATGCTTCTTCTTTTATTTGCGCGAAAACAGCTCCCCTCTTTTTGGAAAGAGTGTAAGGTGATTTTTTCGAACAAAAAGTCGGCTTTCGGGATCACGTTCGCTGCTTTTTTTATTAGTATCAACTGGTTTTTATATATCTGGGCCGTCGCTAATGACCGCGTGATTGAAGCCAGTCTCGGTTATTATATCAATCCGCTTATAAGCGTACTGCTCGGTATTTTATTTTTGAAGGAGCGTATTTCACGCTGGCAAGTCGTATCATTCGTGCTGGCCTTTATCGGGGTGATGATGCTGACGCTGTTTTACGGGGTGGTGCCGTGGGTCTCACTGATTCTTGCCTGTTCATTTGGAATTTACGGGTTATTAAAGAAAACGGTTCAGATTGGGGCGCTTTTTGGCTTAACGATCGAAACATTGATTACTGCCCCTTTTGCGCTAGGATTTCTTTTCTTTTATCATCAACAGCTTGCCGAAAGTAGAAGCTTCTTTGTTGATTCTACAACAGCGTGGCTGTTAATTATCGCCGGAGCTGCCACGGCGATCCCGTTGCTGTTGTTTGCGACAGGAGCAAGGCGGATTCCTTTATCGCTTATGGGCTTCCTACAATATATTGCGCCGACATTGATGCTGATACTTGGGATTTTTCTATACAAGGAGCCGTTCCATCTTTTGCAGCTTATCGCTTTTCTTTTCATCTGGATCGGATTGTTTATTTTTACAACTTCCCGTCTCGGGTTCTTTCAAAAGCTCGGGCGCTATCTTCCTTTTTGGCATGGGCACCGGAAAAAAGAAGGGATCGAACGGGGAAAGCAGGCCCTTTAAATCGAGTAGGAGGGGGCGACTAACCCCCGACCTCTCACACCACCGTACGTACGGATCCGTATACGGCGGTTTCAGTTAAGTCTGACGAAGGGT